>NZ_CP054043.1:0-306902 GCF_013282725.1 Yersinia mollaretii ATCC 43969
CGCCGCCAACACATCCACAATCGGCACATAAGAGGACATCTGCTCGATATCGCCGATTTCGGCAATATCGCAGAATTTCTCAATGTCATGATTCAACTCAAACAAGATGTGCTGGGTGTCAAAATGGGTCACACGCATCAAGCGCATGGCGGCACTTAATATGGTCATTGCCACGCCATATTGGTGCATCACCACCACTTCTCGCTGGCCGATCCCCTGTGCGGCCATGACCACGGCTTGTGTCACCGGATAAGTTCCGGCGGTATTGCCCTTTTTTATCTGCTCCAGCCACCAGCTAATCAGCGGGTGCTCCACGACATGGATAGCCATTTCAGCCAGTTTTTTGCCCATGCGGGTCGCCATCAGGCGGCTCTCTTCATTTAATTTGCGGTTATTGACCGCCCAATCGGCACGGATAATGCCGTCTCGATCATCGGCCATCACTGCGCGATGGGCGGCAACCACCCCCATACCATCACAACTGGCGGCCTGCTTGAGCGCCGTCAACACGAAACCTTTGAGTGTCGCCACATCATGGACGATGCCAGTTTGAATGGCCGATTCCACGCCATTGGAAAACGTAAATGCCCCGACCGGCAGTACGGAATCACCAAACTGCATGATACGAATGAGATCTGATGCATTCATTGCAGTGCCTCCCTATTCGAATCAGTGTTTATGGTCGTGATCGTCATGGCGGTGATCATGGTCATGATCGTGGCTGTGACTATGGCTGTGGCCGTCGCCATGAGAATGAATGGCATGAACATGTAAGCCGGAACCATGAGGTTCATCCAAGGGGCTATCGACATGCACATGGGTATCACTGTCCTCCGCGCCGCCAAATAACAGCCGAGCTTCAGAGTTACTGAGCTGTGGCAGAATTTCTGCCCCTTTAACAAAGCGGAAAGGGAGATGCTGGAAGCCGTGAGTTCGCATGACAGAATCCATCATGCTGGTAGCCACCGTCAGCGGGACATAGACCTCATTGTGCTTGGTGACCGCTTTCCAGTGCTGGTTACCCAGCGCATGTCCCAGTTCAAAGCAGGTTTTAATCAACTCATCCGGTGAGCGGCTCTTTAACTCGCTCAGGTCAATCACCATCACGTCGCGCAAATTGATCTGCACGACCACGGCCACATTATTTTCTTCATCCCATGCCAACACATCACCATCAGCAAGTACCACGTGCCGGTCGAGAGAGATACCGAGATCCAACCCTTGGGTACTGGATTTACGGCAGCGGCTTTTTTGCGCCTCCCGCTGATCCAATATCAAGAGATCAAAAGTGGCATCTTTGAGCTTCGCCTGCCAAACCGGATCTTTTTTCACATTGCCAAGAATGTGCTCGATCAAAATCATGTTGTTGACTCCTTGCGCTTATCTGTTATCGACAGCCAGCTGCCCACAGCAATGAAATCCGTTTCTGTGCCACTCATCCCGGCCATTGTTGGTCGCCCCATCCAACAGCCAGATGACACTTGCCATGAGCAAGCCGAATTCTGATATCGCCTCACCCATTAACCAAAGAAATAGCGCTGGTTCATTGATGCTGTTTCGATAGGCTCGCAGGTCGCATGTACCCCATCCACTTTCACCGCGAAGGTTTCAGGGTCCACTTCAATGTGAGGGGTTTGATCATTACGCACCAGATCACGTTTAGAGATGGTCCGGCAGTTTTTAACCGCAATCACCTGACGTTCCAGCCCGGCTTTCTCTTTCACACCATCATCGAGTGCGGCCTGAGAAACAAAGGTGACACAGGTGTCTTGCAGGGTTTTACCGTAAGCCCCAAACATAGGGCGGTAGAACACCGGTTGTGGCGTTGGCAGTGAGGCATTCGGGTCACCCATGGCTGCCCAGTTGATCATGCCGCCTTTGATCACCAGTTTAGGTTTGGCACCAAAGAAGCGCGGGTCCCACAGCACCAGATCGGCCATTTTGCCCACTTCAACCGAGCCGATAACATGGCTGACACCCTGCGCGATAGCGGGGTTAATGGTGATTTTCGCCACATAGCGCAGTACGCGGAAGTTGTCGTTATCCGCTGCATCTTCTGGCAGTTTGCCACGCGACGCTTTCATCGCATTGGCAGTTTGCATCACGCGCAGCCAGTTTTCACCGACACGGCCCATCGCCTGTGAGTCACTGGAGAACATGGAGATCACCCCCATATCGTGCAGAACGTTTTCTGCCGCAATGGTTTCCGGGCGCACGCGGCTTTCAGCAAAGGAGACGTCAGCGGGCACATTCGGGTTGAGGTTATGGCACACCATGATCATATCGAACAGTTCAGCCTGACTGTTGACACCATAGGGCAGAGTTGGGTTAGTGGAGCTTGGCAGCACGTTCATCTGGCTGGCGACTCGGATAATGTCCGGTGCATGACCCCCACCCGCCCCTTCAGTGTGGAAGGTATGGATAGTACGGCCTTCGAAGGCATCAATAGTATCTTCCACATAGCCACATTCGTTCAGGCTATCGGTGTGCACGGAGACCTGAATATCCATTTCGTCCGCCATCCGCAAAGCATGGCGCAGGGCATTGGCAGTCGCGCCCCAATCTTCGTGGACTTTATAGCCAACCACACCGGCAATGGCTTGTTCCAGCAGTGGGCCACGGCCATAAGAGTTCCCTTTCCCCAGTAGGCCGACGTTAACTGGCAGTCCTTCGACCGAGCGCAGCATCTGGCGGATGTTCCATGGGCCGGGGGTGACGGTGGTGCCGTTGGTGCCATCGGTTGGGCCAATCCCGCCGCCAAAGAAGGTTGTCACGCCATTGGATAGCGCATGGTAAGCCTGTTGTGGAGAGATCAAATGAATATGGCTATCAATACCGGCCGCAGTGAGAATCAAATGTTCACCTGAAATAGCATCGGTACTCACCCCCACCACCATTCCAGGTGTCACCCCATCCATCACGCCGGGGTTACCACTTTTACCAATACCCGCAATTTTACCATCGCGAATGCCGACGTCGGCTTTAATCACCCCAAGGCGGGCATCAACAATGGTGACATTGGTAATCACTAAATCCAGCACGCCATTATCGCGGGTCAGATGGTTATTGGCCCCCATCCCATCACGTAATGATTTACCCCCGCCGTAAACCGACTCTTCACCATACCCACGCAGGTCTTTTTCGATTTCGATAAAGAGATTGGTATCACCCAAACGGATTTTATCGCCCGTGGTTGGGCCAAATAGACCCGCGTATTCTTGCCGAGAAATTTGAGGCATCTGTCGCTCCTTTCTTTTTCCGGTGCGTGTAACGGATTACTGCATCACACGTATGCGAATTTCGATGATTTACTCAATAAATGACGTGTTATTTAGATGATTTGAAGCCACGGGCCGCCGCACGGCGGATAGCTTCGAGCTTATCGGGGCGCTCACTGTTTGGCACCACGCCCTCCCCGGTCCAGCCATCTACCAAATTGTTAAAGCCATACAGTGTCTGTTTGCCGCCAAAAGGAATCAGTGGCACTTCAGTTTCATCACCCGGCTCAAAACGAATTGCGGTGGTGGAGGAGATATTCAGCCGCTTGCCATAAGCCGCAGCACGATCAAATTCCAGTGCGCGGTTAACTTCGAAGAAGTGGAAATGTGACCCCACCTGAATGGGCCGGTCGCCGGTATTACGAACTTTCACTTTGGTGACAGGCTTATTTTCATTAAAGGTGATGGGGGTATCGGCTAAAATGCAGCCCCCGAGTGGGGTATTTTGTTCAGTATTCTCTTTAGTGCTTTTCTTTGCGCTCATGCTTTAATCCTCTGCAATAATCAGTTCAGGTTTTACTCGCATGTTGCCGTGATATTTATTTAATCGGATCGTGCACCGTCACCAAGCGGCTACCGTCGGTAAAAATGGCTTCAACCTGAACATTGGGAATCAGATCAGCTACCCCATCCATCACATCATCTTTGGTGAGAACCTTGCTGGCTTCTTTCATCACGTCTTCTACCGACTTGCCATCTCTGGCCCCTTCCATTGCAGTCACTGTAATGATAGAAACGGCCTCGGGATAATTGAGTTTCAAGCCACGCGCTTTGCGCTTGAACGCCACATCAGACAGCGTGTAGATCATGAGCTTTTCAACTTCTCTTGGGGTGAGCTGCATAAGCCCTCCTTTATCATGTTAAGAAAGTGAAAGTGAAAAAAACAACGTACTGAAAACGACAAATAACCACACCCATTTACCGTTGAAAATAACAACAGTCAGATATAGGCGAGGTTATCCCGTCAGATTAATTTGTGTGATGATTTGTTTAGATGGGTTTTTTTTACCGCTTTTAGTTATTCCAATCAATAAGAAATTAGCGCTCAGTAATATTTTTTTACTAAAACAAGAACCTATTACTGCCTTTATCCACAGTAAACCATAAATGAACAAACCGGTGAATCGTTTGCCTTCTATAGCGAATGTCATAGCTAATTAATCCCTTTATTTAATGCTGGGTTTTGGTATAACATTTCTGTAACAGATAGCTATAAATCAATAAGTTATTATAAAAATAAGACCTTTAACCAATATAGACCAAAACCAGAGAAAGACATCATTAATTGGGCACTTAATATAAAACACCTTATAAAACAAAAAGAAATAGAATGTTTCGCATTAAAATCAATCAATAATGTGTTTGATTTGATGAGTTTATATTTGTCACGAATAAAGCATATGACACCAACCACATAGGTTATTTATGCGGTAAAAATAATAAAATGATCGTAATCAAGATATTTATAATAATCAGCTAACGATTAACTGACACGGCAGTTAATTATCACGCCACATGACTATTTTTTAAGTTAACCTTCTTACCTCTCTCTTATTTACCGCCCATTAAACCTAGCCTGTTTTTACCATCGCCAAACCAAGATGAGGTTTAGTTTTCGTTTCTGGGTAAAGGGAGATTTCATTTTCTGGTTTGGGTATCCAGATGCGTGAACACACTTTTTCCAATAAGGATTTATTGTGACTAAAAACAATTAACCCGAGCGGGCGATGAGCGGCCTCCTCCAATAAAACGTGCCAGATTTGTGCCTGAACATGGGCATCCAGTTGTGCCGTAACTTCATCAGCAATCAGATAACGGGTGCGTGGGTCGAGTGCTCGCAACAGCGCTATCCGCGCCAACTCCCCGCCGGACAGCTCATCAGGTCGGCGCTTCAACCAGTCGGGATTCACCACCATTCGCTCAAGCCAATAGCTATCTGGCCGCCATGCATCATGCAGACTCTCTCCGGTAGTGCGGTAAGGATTGAAGCTTTGCTCAGGGTGCTGAGGCACCAATTGGACTGGGCAATAGCCTTTTTTTGCCAGCGGCGCGCCCCCAAGCAGAATTTGGCCCGAGGTGGCTGACTGCCACTGCGCCAACACTCGGCCAAGGGTCGTTTTACCGAAACCACTCGGGGCGGAGATCCCCAATCGCTCCCCCGCTTTCAGCGAAAAGGAGACTGAGTCCCACAGCCGTCTCCCCCCTTGGTCAATGGTCAGATTATCGACGCTAAACATACTCTGCCACCTCCGTCGGCGCTATCTTGTGACTGACAAATTGCTGCTCTGGCAGTGCGGCCCAGAGTGATTGTAACCACGGGCTACCCCCATTATTTTTCAGCTCCTCGGCACTCAGCGTCTCGTGGAGTTCGCCTTTATGCAGTACCGCAATTTTATCGGCAAAACGGGCCGCCAGTGCCAAATCGTGTGTGACCCACAAAATGCCGCGCCCTTGCTGACAAAAAGCCCGCAAGTGGGTGAGTAGCTGGCAGGCATGTTCCTCATCCAGCCAAGAGGTCACTTCATCGGCCAGAATATAGCGGGCATGGGTCAGTGTGGCACAACTGGTCAGGACACGTTTTGCCATACCGCCAGAGAGTTGGCGAGGGAAATCATTGACCAGCCCCGGTGCCAAATTGTAGGTTTTCAGTTGCATGGCGACATCTTCCAGCCGCAGTTTTACGCCACTGAGTTGTGCGGCACGGGTCATTTGCGACCCCACTTTAATCAAGGGATTCAAGGCGCTCACCCCTTGGGGGACATAGCACAGGGTTTTGCCGCGTTGTTCAATTTTGTCACGCGCGCACAAGACCTCACCCTCAAGGATAATCTCCCCCTGACAGCGCATATTATCCGGCAGTAAACCCAGCGCACTTTGCAGTAACAGACTTTTACCTTCACCACTGCCGCCCACTAACGCCACCAGCTCCCCCGGATTCACCTCCAAAGAGATATGACTCAGCAGAGGGTGCCAGGTTTTTCGCCCTAACCAGCGGTAGTGGGCAACATCAATGCCAAACTGGTCAAATTTCAACATCAAGTTATCCTCACCCAGAGCTGTTGCAGTGATCGGGCAAACTGGTCAAATATCAGCACTAATCCCACCAAAATCAGGCCGGGGAAAAAGGCCAGCCACCATGCCCCACTGCTCAGATAGCGCAATGCATCGGCCAATAATATTCCCAGTGACGGCTCGTGAGGTGACAACCCGAAGCCCAGAAAACTGAGTGCCGCGCTGTGCAACACCGCATGGGGGAACATCAGCAAGGTGCCGACAATCCATTGCGGTAGTAATAACGGTAGCAGATGATGACGCCAACGGTAGAAATTACTGTTACCCAACCGATGAGAAAGCATCACATAATCAGTTTCGCGAATACGTAAAATTTCCGCACGCAGAATCAAGGCCAGCTTTGGCCAGTGGGTGAATGCCACCGCCAGAATAACCCCCTGTTTCCCGCCGCCTAAAGTGAAGCAAATCAGCACTAATAGCAGCAGATGTGGCAGGGCCAACATGCTGTCAATCAGCCCGCGAATCAGATAATCCAGCGTTTTATTCACCGCACACAGACTGGCGGTAAGCATCGCCAACAGACCACTGGCAAAGGCCGCAATCAGGCCAATCTGCAAGCTGGTGGTCATGCCCTGAAAACAGCGCAGCCACAAATCACGCCCCAAGCTATCAGTGCCGAACCAATAGATCATCGAGGGCGGCTGACGACGGGCCATCAAATCCATCGGGACTTCAATGGGATAGATAGCCCAACCATAAATGATCAGAATGGATAATAGCGCCAATGAGACAAACAGCCGGAACAGCGCCCGATTCGGGTTATAGGTCATGATTGTCGTGCAGCCCCCCTGTTTAGGCGGTGTAACAGGGCATTGGCAATGCTGTTACCACAGAAAACTAAGATGGCACAGAACATCACGATCCCCATCAACAGTGGAATATCGCCGTGTAATCCGGCATCAATGGTCGCTTGCCCCAAACCGGGATAGGCAAAGACTTTTTCAGCTAATAAAGAGCCGCCGAGCAACTCCCCCACCGAAGCAAATTGCAGGCAGAGTGCGGGGGTTATCGCATGGCGCAAGATATGGAAATGAACCAGTGACCAGCCTTTATCCCCCTGCGCTTGGGCATAGCGAATAAATTCACTGTTCATCACCTCCGCCACGCGGGCGCGGGTATGCAGGGCGATATTACCGACCCCCAATAGTCCCAGCGCTAACATCGGCAAAATAAGATGATGCAGCTTGTCACTCCAACTGGCGCTCTCGGCATTACTGCCCGGCGTCCATGCACAGCAGATCGGCGCCCAATTGAGTTTCACCGCAAACAGTGACAGCAGCAGCAGACCAATCCAGAAGGTGGGCAGCGAGGCCAGCACATAGGAGAGTGCCGAGATCAACTTATCCGGCCAGCGATTGAGATAGCGCCCCGCCGTTAGCCCCAGCAGTAGCCCGACAATCCCTGAGAATAACCACGCCGAAACCAGTAACGCGAACGAGGTCGCAAAGCGCTCGCCAATCACCTGCGAAACCGGCGCATTGTAGAGCATCGAGTAACCCAAATCCCCTTGCAGGACTTGGGTAAACCAGTGCAGAAATCGCTGCCATAAAGGTAAATCCAGCCCCCAACGTGCCGCGATCAGCGGATATTGCTCGGGCGGAACATGCAATAAATCACTGCCAATATAGGCGCGGATAGGATCGACCGGGGAGAAACTCAGCAGCGTAAAGGTGCCCACTGCGGTGATCAGCAGCAGGCACATTAAGCGCAGCGCGAAAAATGAGACGCCTTTCATTACTGGCAGGTCCATTTCCAGCTATCAAGGCTATTGAGCAGTGACCAAGAGCCGTGGATCTCGGGTGCCCCCTTACCCAAATCAACGCAATTATTCGCCAGATAAGTATGCTGAATATTCAGCAACCATGCCCATGCGGCATCACCGCGAATACCGGCCCCAGTGGTTCCATCCCAATCAACCTGCTGCCAGAATGGCAATGCTTGCTCCCACGTAGGGGCATCCAGCGCCTGTTGCAGATGTTTATCGACCACCGGATTCTGGTAATAACCCGGATTGTAATACTCCACGCCAGCCGCTTTGCTGCTGTAGTGATGATACAGCTCCATCGGGTCCAAGCTGCCCCAGCCAAACAGGGTAGGATTGGCGTGCATATTCCGCTCTACGGTTTCCCAACTGCCTGATTTTAAATCAACATCAATGCCGATAGGCTTCAGCATTGAACGCACCGCTTGCGCTAAATCACGGCGCGTGGTGTCACCACTGGCATACCACAGTGTGATTTTAGCGGGCACACCGCCCTTTTCTCGAATGCCCCCTTTACCCATCACCCAGCCAGCCTGCTCCAATATCTGTTTGGCTTTTTCGCTATCACCATCTTTGATGGCTGAATCTGGATTATTCCACGGCAGCCCCTGCACACCGGTATAGGCCGGGATCGCATGGCCCTCCATTATTTGGTCAGCCAGCAGTTGGCGATTGATGGCATAGTTAATCGCTCGGCGAATCGCGATATCGGCCGTGACATCATTGCCAACGGGATAACCATGTGCCTCTTTTTGACCCGATGGCGTGGTCGGGAACACAATGCCCCGGTTCTCCACACTGGGTCTGACCCATAACTTCATATTATTGATCGGGCCTGCCGCCATTGAGGGGGGAATACGTACCACCCCTAATTGCCCACTTTGCGCAGCGGCAAAAGCACTGTCTTCATCAAGGAAGACAAAAATTAGCTTATCGAAGTCGTTTTTATTGCCCGCATAGTGAGGATTCGCCTCCACAATCATTTGCTGACCGGGTTGGAAACTGACTAAGCGGTAGGGGCCAGCACCAATAGGTTTTTGTGCATAGGTTTTAGCATCATATTTATCGGCTGAAACAATCCCCAGTGAACCCAACACATTCACAAAGGTGCTTTGCGGGGCTTTCAACTGAATACGCACATTGAGCGGATCAATCTCTTCGGCTCGCAGGAAGTTACCCATATCCACCTTACCGCCACTGGCGGCAGCATTGTTGTAGGTGAACACCACATCTTTGGCGGTCAGCGGCGAGCCATCAGAGAATTTAAGGTCAGGTTTCAGTGTCAGTAACCAGGTTTTGCCGTCATCACTGGCTTTATACTCACTCAGCAAAAAACGATTCCAGCTCAGATCTTCATTTTGTTTTAATAATGGGCTGTGCAGGAGCAAATAGCTGCCATGACTCCACCCTAACATCGGGTCAAAACCTTCGGTTGGCTCATCACCAATAGCCAATTGCAGTGTGTGAGTTGCAGCACTGACCGGAAGAGACAAAGCGCTCAATAGAGCGGCGGTCAGTAAGGAATTGCGGAGCCATAGACGTTTAGACATGTATCATCCTTTGATAAATTAACTCGCGAATAGAGGTCATTGTCTGTCAGGAAAAGATTCAATAAGCAATTAAGCGTAGCACTAAACATTAATATGGGTAATGCATACCCTCTTTAGCCGTAATGACTAATTTTCCATCTATCAAATAGAATTTTAAAGTATTTATATGACAAATATCAGCTTTAGGTGAGGCAAATCAAAAAAAACCAAGGCGATAATAAAATTGATGATAAATAAAATTGATCTGCATCCATAAAAGCGAAAAATAACATCATGCTTAAATAGCAGAAATGCGCTTTATTATTCCCTCTAATCACAAGATACAGCGATTAGTTATTGCTCACTAAGAGGTTTAACCTATGAATTAGCTCACTTATTATTCACTATTGCTTTATCAAGGTGATAAATTATCAATTCGTTACTGCCGCTATTATTTTGTGTTCCGAACAATGAAAAGAGATGGGGGTAATAAGGTCATTTTCAGCCAGATATTATTATTCTCTGGACGAAAATTATCACAACAAGGCGGGAAATAGAGTGATTGGGTTGGCATTCTTTGACATAGGAATATCTCTAGTGAGATCGCTATGATTGCATCACTTGCACGCGTAGAAAACAAAAAACCTCGCCATGGCGAGGTTTAATGACAACTAAACGTTTATTGCCGCTGTATAAATTACAGAGCGACTACGTTTACAGCTGAAGGGCCTTTCTGGCCTTGCTCGATGCTGAACTCTACGTTCTGGCCTTCATCAAGAGTTTTGTAATCTGTGCCTTGGATTGCAGAGAAATGTACGAATACATCTTTGCTACCGTCAGCAGGAGAAATAAAACCAAAACCTTTACCTGCATCAAACCATTTTACTAAACCAGTCATTTTAGTAGACATAAGATATTTCCTTCATTATTAGGGCCAATATTTGGCTATTGAGGTCTGTTTATCAAGAGTTACTTATGGGGGCACTAAAGAAGGAAATTCGTCGGAGAAGTGATGTCTAAAAATATCGCTTTAACTAGGAACTGCTTTACTTAAATGGCTTACATAAATAGGTCTGTACTACAAACCGATGGCGCTATTAACGCACGCTAAGATATGAATAGCAAGGCTTATTTATTTTGTCCCTGAATGAATGATAGGCACAAATCATACATAAGTATGGTAAAACCCAAGGTAATGCATCGACCGATTGAGTTCGATACTGAGAGCGGATGACAGATTCTAGCGGATGAGGTTATGTTCAAATTTCGTTATACTGCCACTGAAAATCGGAAGCCGTCATAAAGGAAAAGCAATGACAATGCGTGAGCTTGAAGTCCAGTTTCTTAATGCAATGAGCGAGTTGCAGTCTACTTTTGAGAAACAGCATCAGACATGGCAGACAAGTTATACTGCGCTACAACATGAGCTGGAGCAGTCAAAAGCACGGGAAACGGCATTGCGTGCTAAAAACGACATGCTGCTGAGAAAGCTCAATACGGCGAATACCTTGCCTGAGCAACATTCACTGGTTAGGCAGATAAAAATGCTGGGTGCCCATCTTGATGCGCTGGCGAAAGATGCCGCAGCGTTCAATCATCATCTGAATAATCAGCAAAAAAATAGCGATAATTTCAGTGGCAATACCCCTTAAACACTTCGTTGAATTTATCGGCTCAGACGATTTAACAGCCCGGTAATTTTACGTTGTCAATTTCACCTTATATGGCGCAAAGAAAGACTCAATGACGTGGATAATTATTGCTGTTTTGATCGTGGTTTTTATTGTGGGCTACCGTGTATTGACCTCCGATACCCGCAAGGCCGTGGATACACTGGCTAATTTACTGAAGATAAAACCCATTTATATTGAGTCGATGTTGCAAGAGATGGGGCAACGTCAAACTCAAATGTTTATTCGCTCCACCAGCAATGGTTACGCCGAAGATGTCAGAAAAGCGGCCTATCTGGTTTTCATCTATCAGACCTTTATTAAAGATCCCTCCGACGAAAATGTGATGCAATGGCGAAATACGCTGGTTCGCGCACATATCTCCCCCATACTTACGGCCGAACACACCGAAGCGGCACTGTTCTATTTTGCTGAGTTGGATTTAGATGCCTTTGAATTGGCGCAATTTCGCCGCCACTATAATCTGAGCTTTAATCCAGAAGCTGACGCCGTATTGCATTGATCATGACACTACGGCGCGATGATATGGGTTGCGGCTGGGTCGCGCTAAAGTGACTGAAACATGCTGTTCAGATAGCGCAATAATATCTCTCTTGAGCTAAAGCCGTGGGCAATGCCGTAGCGATCTTCAGCTTCACCCGCCAAATAAAGTGGAAACTCAACATACTTATCGCTGATACGAATCGTGGCTGTCGGCGTGGCAAACAGCAAACTTTTATCTTTTTGCGCGGGGTGGATAACCAAAGCGGTCCTGCCCATGCGGGCTTCACGGTTAACATAAACGTAGTGTCCTGCTTTCCGATAACCATAAGCCTGATCAACCGTATAATCCCGCTCAAAGCCAGCATTCTCCAGAACTCGAGCCACTTCGTCTGGCCGTAAATACATTTGTTTCCCCTCTTTTTAACTACTATTGAGCGACCTTACCGCAATAAATAAGCGAAACCACGTCTTTATTGGTTCAACACGGCTATTTAGGAATAGTCTAGACGCCCTCTAGAGGCCCGGTTTATCCCTACTTTTCTGGCGTGATTATGGGCATGGCGGGGGAGTAAAGTTGAATGTACTAACCTATAAAAAAACACCCGGCATTAACCGGGTGTCTGGAATTGGCTACAGGATGCGGCGCAGGACCGCATGCCGGTGTGATTATGCCGCTGGCGCGGTAGCCGATTTTTTAGCGGCTTTATGGTGTTTTTTAGCGGCTTGTGCTTTCTGAGCTGGCGCTTTTTTCACGTGTTTTTTAGCAACCTGTGCTTTTTGAGCAGGTGCTTTTTTCGCCTGTTTTTTAGCGGCCTGTGCTTTTTGCACTGCGGCTTTTTTCTCGTGTTTTTTCGCTTTAGCGGCTTGTGCTTTCTGCTCTGTTGTTTGTTTAGTGGCTTTGTGTTTTTTATGCTGAGTGGCTTTAGCTGGTGCCGCTTTTTCTACAGCAGGTGCCGCAGTAGTGCTGGTTGCAGCAGGTGTTGCAGCAGCAGCCGTCGTTTCAGCAGCGAAAGCAACAGAAGACAGACCCATAGTTGCAGCAACGATCAGCGCTAATACTTTTTTCATTTTCAAATCCTCAGAGTTTTTTTCGCTAAGCCCCCGATGGGGCCGTTGGGAAGAATCATAGAGGAATGAATTTTCTCTTTCCGTGAGTCATTGGTTTCGCTAAGTAACCAAATGTACAAAGTCATCGTGATGGTGATTTTTGCCATTAATACGCCCCACCTTCGGATTACTCCTGAAGCCCATTGACCTGCTGAATGATGGTCTATGCTTAATGTTCATCAGGCAAATGGAGAGTCAAATGTTCAAGAAATCAGAAAAAGTTGAAAGAGATCTCGATCAGGACGTGACCCTTCTGGCAGATACTCTCGACGATGTTTTGCGATCGTCAGGCGAGAAAACCAAAGAGGAGCTGACCAAGGTGTGCCAGAATGCCGAAGGTGTGTTACGTGATGCACGGGCGCGGTTCAGTGGTTCGACCAGCCTCAAACAACATGCTCGCGACGTTGCAGGCAATGCCGACCACTATCTGCGCGATAAGCCATGGCAAGGTGTCGGGATGGGTGCCGCAGTCGGTATTGTTCTAGGTTTGTTGTTAGCACGCCGCTGAAATCAAGCAGGTGGCCCGGATGATTGTCATCTCGGGCCAACACTTTTATCCCTCAGATCGTTTATCCGGCAGATCTTTTATCCGGCAGATAGCGAACTCACTATTTTTGCCAGACGAGCCACCAGTGCGTCGGTTTCTGTCACTGACGTCAGATTAGTAAACCCCATCAGCAGACCATTCTCCCCCTGAGACTCCCCCACACTCTCCTCCAACGCCCAGTCTGATAATGCCTGAATCGCCATCCCCTGACGCTGAGCTTCAGCGGCAATAACCCGATCAGCAAAACGGACATTGAGCCGAGCCAGCAGTTGAATCCCCCCCGACTGCCGCTCAACCTCGACAATCCCCGCCAGTTGACGCATCAAGCTGGCCGATAGCATTTCGCGGCGCTCAGCATAGAGATGGCGCATCCGTTTGAGGTGGCGGTAAAAATGCCCCTGATTCATAAATTCCGCCACACTGGCCTGTATCAGGGGCGGACAGGCGCAGGTCCGCAATTGGCTGCGGTGATTAAAGACCGCCACCAGCGCCGGTGGCACCACCAGATAGGCCAGCCGCAGTGCCGGAAACATCACTTTGCTAAATGTACCGGCATAGAGCACTCGCCCTTGCCTATCCATACTTTTCAGCGGAGGCAGTGGCCGTCCCTGATAGCGGAACTCGCTGTCATAATCATCCTCAATAATCCAAGATTTCTGCTGCTCAGCCCAATCTAACAACGCCATGCGCCGCGCTAAACTGAGCGCCACACCTAAGGGGCTTTGATGTGCCGGAGTGACAATGGCAAAACGCGCCTGCGGGCAAGAGTACATGGCGGCGCTCACATCCATACCTTCATCATCCACCCTCACCGAATGCGGAATTAATCCCGCTTCGCGAATTAACTGTTGCGTGGCGGGGTAGCCGGGGTCCTCTAGCCAGCCCAGATCGCCGGGCTTCAGCAAGGTACTCACCACCAAATCCAGTACCGATTGATAACCGGCACAGATAAAAACTTGTTCCGGTTGGCAACTGAATCCCCGTGAAAGCGGCAAATAGTGGGCAATGGCTTCGCGTAAGGCGGGTAATCCGGTGGTTGGCGGATGCCCGAGTGATGCGGCGGTTAGACTATGCAGCTGTTTAGCCATAATCCGCCCCCATTGCGCACGCGGGAAAGCATCCAGTGCGGGCAGCCCCAACTGAAACGGCAGCGCCATCATGCGGTTAGCGGATAAAGCATTGTTGACCGCAATGGGTTGGCTACCTTCGGCGACACTGTTCAATGGCAATAAGGGGGCATCGAGTAGCTGGGCTGAAACATAAGTTCCCCCCTGCCCACGGCTTTGCAAAAAGCCCTCGGCAATCAGTTGGGCATAGGCATTTTCTACCGTCCCCCGAGCCACCCCCACTTCACTGGCCAGCGCCCGAACCGAAGGCACCCGAGTATCAGGTAGCAATGCGCCCTGAACAATCGCATCTTTAATCCGTTGATAAATCTGGCGATAAACCGGTTCGTTTTGGCGACGATCCAAGTTTAGCAGGCGCGAAAATACCTTCATCATGACCCACTAAAATAAGTAATTTATGGCCCTATAGTATAGGCCATGGTGTTGCTAAAGTAGCGCCTATTGTACAACCCACCTCATAGGTCACTCTCATGGTCAAGCAGCGCCTCTATTTCTCCGAACTCTCACCAGCCACTTACAAAGCGCTGGTGAATACTTCCCTCACGTTAGATAAAAGTTCGTTGCCAAAAGCAATGATCGAAATGATTTTTATGCGGGTATCACAGATTAATGGCTGTGCGTTCTGTCTGGATATGCACGGCAAATTCTTGCGGGCCAATGGTTTTGACAGCGCCAAAATGGATGTGATCGCCGGATGGAGACTGAGTCACGCCTTTAGCGAAGCCGAACGGGCAGCACTGGATTGGGCAGAAGCGGTAACGAACATCACCACCAGCGGCACACCTGACACTCTTTTTGACGCCTTAAAAGCCCATTTTACCGATGCCGAAATTTCTGACTTAACTTTTGCTATCAGCATCATGAATGCATTTAACCGATTAGCCGTCAGCCTGCGCCAATAAGAAATTCATCTCGCCCCAACTCTGCCTTAAAAATATTTTTATCCTGCTCATTATTATCTAACTCTGCTGCCAGCCCCGTGCTGGCGGCCTTGTCTCTGTGCCGCTCATAGAACACGCACAAATAACTACATGTAGTGTGGTTGAATTAAATAAACACTAGATATAGTATTTATACATCACCTGCGGGAATAAAACTGTGGGTGATAATCAGGGGCAGGTCGTCACGACACACTAACAACCTGACTCATTCGGCCTTACTTCAATACAAAAGGTAAATACGAATCATGAGCATTATTATTTACAGTAAACCTGATTGTGTCCAGTGCAATGCGACCTATCGTGCTTTGGACAAACAGGGGATTGCTTATCAGGTTGTTGATTTAACGGAAGATATGCAGGCACTGCACCACGTTAAATCGCTCGGTTATCAGCAAGTCCCGGTAATTATTGCCGGTGATGATCACTGGTCAGGCTTCCGTCCCGACAAAATAAGTGCACTGGCTCAGGCCGTCGGTGCCTGATGAGGGCAATGGCATGAACCCGCTGGTCTATTTTTCCAGTTCTTCGGAGAACACCCATCGCTTTGTCGGGAAGCTCGAACTCCCAGCGATACGTATCCCCATTGCGGGAGCGCGGGAAAAATTACGGGTCGAGCAACCCTATATTTTGTTAGTACCCAGTTATGGCGGCGGCAGCCCGGTAGGAGCGGTGCCGACTCAGGTCATCCGATTTCTCAATGATCCCCATAACCGTTCATTAATTCGCGGTGTCATTGCTGCGGGTAACACTAATTTTGGCGACGCCTACTGTCTGGCGGGGAAGATCATCTCCCAAAAATGTCAGGTGCCTTATCTGTATCGTTTTGAACTACTGGGTACAGCCGAAGATGTCGCCAACGTGCGCAAGGGAGTAACTGAATTTTGGCAACGACAGAACTGAAAATCACCGATCCATCCAGCAGCGAGCTTGATTATCACTCACTGAATGCGATGCTGAACCTCTATGATGCTGACGGGCGTATCCAGTTTGATAAAGACCGACTGGCCGCGCGGCAATATTTCTTGCAGCACGTCAATCAAAACACCGTCTTCTTCCACAATTTGCAGGAAAAACTCAATTATCTGGTTGAAGAGGAGTATTACGAAAAAGAGGTACTGGATCAGTATGACTTCAGCTTTATCAAGAGCCTATTCCAGCAGGCTTATAGCAAAAAATTCCGTTTCCCCACCTTCCTTGGCGCATTCAAGTATTACACCAGCTATACCCTGAAAACCTTTGATGGCAAACGCTATCTGGAACGCTATGAAGATCGCGTTTGCATGGTGGCGCTGACACTGGCGGCGGGCAACCCGCAACTTGCGCGGGAGTTGGTCGAGGAGATCATCTCTGGCCGCTTCCAACCCGCTACCCCAACCTTCCTCAATTGCGGCAAGAAACAGCGCGGCGAGTTGGTTTCCTGCTTCTTGCTGCGCATTGAAGACAATATGGAGTCCATTGGTCGCTCGATAAACTCGGCGCTGCAACTGTCGAAACGGGGGGGCGGCGTGGCGTTCCTGCTGAGTAATATTCGTGAAGTCGGTGCGCCGATCAAGCGCATTGAAAATCAATCTTCCGGCGTCATTCCCATCATGAAAATGCTGGAAGATGCTTTCTCCTATGCCAATCAACTGGGGGCGCGACAAGGAGCCGGGGCGGTCTATCTCCATGCTCATCACCCCGATATTTTGCGTTTTCTCGACACCAAACGGGAGAATGCCGATGAAAAAATACGGATTAAAACCCTGTCGCTGGGGGTGGTGATCCCGGATATCACCTTTGAACTGGCGAAGAATAATGAGGAGATGTACCTGTTTTCGCCTTATGACGTCGAACAGGTTTACGGCGTGCCGATGTCTGAAATCAGCATCAGCGAAAAATACCGTGAAATGGTCGATAACAAACGCATCCGTAAAAGCAAAATCAAGGCGCGCGAGTTCTTTCAGATTTTGGCTGAGATCCAGTTTGAATCCGGCTACCCCTACATGATGTTTGAAGATACGGTGAATCGTGCCAACCCGATTAAAGGCCGGATCAATATGAGTAACCTGTGCTCAGAGATTTTGCAGGTTAATTCACCCACCGAATACAATGACGATCTTAGCTATCGTCAAATCGGCAAAGATATCTCCTGTAATCTGGGTTCGCTGAATATCGCCCACACCATGGATTCACCAGACTTTGGTAAATCGATTGAAACTGCCATTCGTGGATTAACAGCCGTCTCTGATATGAGCCATATCCGCTCAGTGCCCTCCATCGAAAAAGGCAATCAGGAGTCCCATGCCATTGGCCTCGGCCAGATGAATCTGCACGGTTATTTAGCGCGTGAACGTATTTTTTATGGCTCGGAAGAGGCGCTGGACTTCACCAACATCTACTTCTACACCGTGGCATATCATGCGATCCGGGCCTCTAATCTGCTGGCCATCGAGCGCGGTTGCCACTTTAAGGGCTTCGATGAATCGACTTATGCTTCGGGCAGCTACTTCACCAAATATGTGGAACAGCGCTGGCAGCCTAAAACCGCCAAAGTACAGGCGCTGTTTGCCGACGCGGGTATTCATATCCCCGACCAACAAGATTGGGCTGCATTACGCCAATCCGTGATGGAACACGGCATCTACAATCAGAACTTGCAGGCCGTGCCGCCGACTGGCTCGATTTCATATATCAATCATTCAACATCAAGCATTCACCCGATTGTCTCTCCGATTGAGATCCGCAAAGAGGGCAAAATTGGCCGCGTCTATTATCCCGCACCTTATATGACCAACGACAATCTTGAATATTATCAGGATGCCTATCAGATAGGGCCGGAGAAAATCATCGATACCTACGCCGAGGCCACTCAGCATGTCGATCAGGGGCTATCACTGACACTCTTCTTCCGCGATACCGCTACCACCCGCGATATTAACAAAGCGCAGATATATGCTTGGAAGAGAGGAATTAAAACTATTTATTACATTCGGCTGCGTCAGATGGCGCTCGAAGGCACGGAAGTCGAAGGTTGTGTTTCCTGCTCGCTATAAATGAATAAAATCGGGTTAATAAGGAAGTCATGATATGAATGCAGTAAAACCGATAACACGAATCAGCGCCATCAATTGGAATAAAATTGAAGACGATAAAGATTTGGAAGTCTGGAACCGTTTGACGGCTAATTTTTGGCTGCCGGAAAAAGTCCCGCTATCTAATGATATTCCCTCTTGGGCCACACTGACCCCCAATGAACAGCAACTGACTATTCGCGTTTTCACCGGGCTAACCCTGTTGGATACGATTCAAAATACGCTGGGGGCACCGGCGCTAATTAAAGACGCCATAACGCCTCATGAGGAGGCGGTATTTTCAAATATCAGCTTTATGGAAGCGGTACATGCCCGCTCTTATAGCTCTATTTTTTCGACACTTTGCATGACATCTGATGTGGACGATGCCTATCGCTGGAGTGAGGAGAATGGCCCACTACAAAAGAAAGCCGATATTATCCTTCAGCACTATCATAATGACGATCCGCTAAAGAAAAAAATAGCCAGCGTATTTTTGGAATCATTCTTATTTTATTCCGGATTCTATTTACCGATGTATTGGTCCAGCAGAGCAAAATTAACCAATACCGCTGACCTTATTCGGCTTATTATTCGAGACGAAGCGGTGCATGGATATTATATCGGCTATAAGTTCCAGAAGGGCTTGGAGAAAGTCGATAATAACCGTCGTCAGGAAATAAAAAATTTCGCTTTTGATCTGTTGCAAGACTTATATGATAATGAAGTGCGCTACACCGAAGATCTTTATGATAAGGTCGGCTGGACAGAAGATGTCAAAAAGTTCCTGCACTATAACGCCAATAAAGCATTAATGAATTTAGGTTATGAAGCACTCTTCCCATCCAGTCAAGCGGCGGTCAGCCCGGCGATTTTGGCGGCATTATCACCAAATGCGGATGAAAATCACGATTTCTTCTCCGGTTCTGGCTCCTCTTATGTGATCGGCAAAGCGGTCAATACTGAAGACGAAGATTGGGATTTTTAAGCATTCTCACTCTTCATCTTCCCCCTTTTGCCAGAGCATAAAAAAGGGAGATTCAACACTAACAGGCAGCCGCATTGAGGTTGCCTGTTTTTTTTTGGCTATTTCCCCCTGTTCGCCCCCTAAAGAGGCCTCATACCTCCCGCTCTATTTTTACCTGTTCAACGGCCAAATTTATCTGCGGAATTTGGAATTATTCGCTATCGAGACAATGGGCGGCAGACCAGAGCATAAGGGGGACTCAGCTTATCTCATCGGCCGACAGAAAGGAGATATCGGCGTTGCAAACAACACCTCATTTTGGCGTTAATTAGCCCCAACATTCGGGAAAGATATAATCAATAATGATACAAAAGAACATTAGCTATATATGCGCCCTATTTGCACCAATAATGGCCTAATTAGCCATTAGGTTTGCCGACAATATGAGACAATTTATCACCACCAAAAAACCACAATATTAACGCATGTAAATCAATCATTCTAAAAGATATATATTGGAGTAATTACCGCTGATAATTAGATTATAAGAATATTGAGGGTTGTCTCAGATTCTCATTGTGTTAGGGTATATGGCGCTCTATTTTTTCATCAGGATAACATCGATAGAATAAACATAATTTAAAATTGACAGAGGGATATACCAGCTGCATGGCAATTAAACTCGAAGTAAAGAATCTATATAAAATATTTGGTGAGCATCCCGAACGGGCTTTTAAACTGCTGGAATCAGGCAAGAATAAAGAACAGATATTTGCTAAAACAGGTTTGTCCGTTGGCGTTAAAGATGCCAATCTGGCCATTGAAGAAGGCGAGATATTCGTCATCATGGGATTATCCGGTTCCGGTAAATCCACCCTGGTACGCCTTCTCAATCGTCTGATAGAACCTACTCGCGGTGAAGTGCTGATCGACGGCGAAGATATTGCCAAAATATCGGATAGCGCCCTGCGCACTGTGCGTCGTAATAAGATCAGTATGGTCTTCCAATCCTTTGCATTAATGCCTCATTTGAATGTCCTCGATAATACGGCATTCGGCATGGAGTTGGCGGGTGTTCCTCAGTTGGAGCGCCACGAAAAAGCCATGGAAGCATTGCGTCAGGTGAGTCTGGATAGCTACGCCCACTCTTACCCTGATGAGCTTTCCGGCGGTATGCGCCAACGTGTCGGTTTAGCCCGCGCCTTGGCCAATAACCCCGACATCTTATTAATGGATGAGGCGTTTTCCGCTCTCGACCCCTTAATCCGTACCGAGATGCAAGATGAGCTGGTCAAGTTACAGGCCAAACAGCAAAGAACCATCATTTTTATCTCCCATGATCTGGATGAGGCCATGCGCATTGGCGATCGAATTGCCATTATGCAGGGTGGTGTCGTGGTACAGGTCGGCACCCCGGATGAAATACTGAACAATCCGGCCAATGACTATGTGCGCACCTTCTTCCGGGGCGTGGATATCAGCCACGTCTTCAGCGCCAAGGATATTGCGCGCCGTCGTCCAGTCTCATTGATCCGCAAAACCCCGGGTTTCGGCCCTCGTTCTGCATTAAAACTGCTTCAGGATGAAGACCGCGATTACGGCTATGTGCTGGAGCGCGGGCAGAAGTTTATTGGCGTGGTATCGATAGATTCACTGAAAAAAGCCTTGGCTGAGAACCAGTCGTTGGACAGCGCCTTACTGGCTGATCCCGCCCCCGTTCCCGCAGACATGCCCCTCAGTGAGTTGATTTCACTGGTTGCACAAGCCCCCTGCGCGGTGCCTGTAGTCGGTGAAGACAACAGCTATATCGGTATTATTTCCAAGGCCATGCTGTTGCAGGCCCTAGATAAGGAGACGCCAAATGAGTGATCAAATTCAGGTCAACGATCAAACCATCAGTAATCCGTGGGGCACGGATGCGGCGTCGACGGCACCGGCCGTGACGGACACTGCCCCTCAGAGCCTGTCAGCCGCAGCTGACCCTTGGGGAGCCAGCATGGCCGAGGGTAGTCGTGCCGCAGGGAGTGTCGGCCACGAGGCTGCCGCTCAGGCCGCACAGAGCCAAGTCGCCAACACCGACTGGCTGAACAGTGCGCCAGCGGCAGCACCTGAACATTTCAGCCTCATGGACCCGTTCCACACCACTTGGTTGCCGCTGGATTCATGGGTCACCCACGGCATTGACTGGGTGGTGCTGCACTTTCGCCCATTGTTCCAAGGCATTCGTGTGCCCGTTGATTTTATCCTCAGCGGCTTCCAACACCTACTGCTGGGGATGCCCGCACCGGTGGCGATTCTGGTTTTCGCCCTGATCGCCTGGCAGTTCTCCACCTTAGGGATGGGGGTGGCGACACTAGTGTCACTGATTGCCATCGGAGCTATCGGCGCGTGGTCGCAAGCCATGGTGACACTGGCGCTGGTTCTGACCTCGCTGTTCTTCTGTATCCTGATCGGACTACCGCTCGGGATATGGCTGGCACGCAGCAATAATGCCGCACGTATCATTCGGCCATTGCTGGATGCCATGCAGACCACCCCCGCCTTCGTCTATCTGGTGCCCATCGTCATGCTCTTTGGTATCGGTAATGTACCGGGCGTGGTGGTGACCATTATCTTTGCGCTGCCGCCGATTGTTCGCCTGACCATTCTGGGCATCAAACAGGTGCCGGAAGACCTTATCGAAGCCGCCGAGTCCTTCGGGGCCAATCCACGCCAATTACTGTTCAAAGTACAGTTACCACTGGCGATGCCCACCATCATGGCGGGTGTGAACCAAACCCTGATGCTGGCGCTGTCGATGGTGGTTATCGCCTCAATGATAGCCGTGGGCGGTTTAGGTCAGATGGTGCTGCGCGGTATTGGTCGCTTGGATATGGGGCTGGCCGCTGTCGGGGGGTGGGTATCGTGATTCTGGCGATTATCCTAGACCGCCTGACCCAATCATTAGGCCGTGATCGCCGCACTAAAGGCGTTGGCCGCTGGTATGCCACTGGCCCTGTTGGGCTACTGACCAAACCATTTAGAAATACTAAATAACTTCAGTTAATGACACTCAACATCATCCCCAAAGTCATTGGTACTGCGGCAAGGCAGCAAGCGAGTCAATCCCGATGAGCTTACATCAGTCAGTGATTCGGGTGCGCGAGCGCCGCTAACACAGCAGCAGTGTCAAGGACGAAGGGGATAAGGGGAAAACGATGAATATGGTAAAAACCTGGGCATTAGCTCTCACCACACTGATCAGCACTCAAGTCTCCGCCGCAGAGTTACCGGGCAAAGGCGTTAGCGTCCAACCGCTGCAAAGCACCATTTCGGAAGAGACCTTCCAGACTTCGCTGGTGAATAAAGCGCTAGAGAAGCTCGGTTACGACGTCCAGCCAACCAAAGAGGTTGACTACAATGTCGCCTATGCCTCCATCGCCGCAGGTGATGCTACCTATCTGGCGGTAAACTGGGAGCCACTGCATAACGACCAATATGCCGCAGCAGGTGGCGATGCCAAGTTTTATCGCCAAGGTAACTTTATCGAAGGGCTAGCGCAGGGTTACCTGATCGACAAAAAGACAGCCGATAAATACCACATCACCAATATTGAGCAGCTAAAAGATCCGGCGATAGCCAAGCTGTTTGATGCCAATAACGATGGTAAAGCCGATTTGACTGGCTGTAACCCCGGCTGGGGTTGTGAAGCGCCGATTAATCATCAAATCAAAGCTTACGGCCTGAGTGACACCGTGACCCATAATCAGGGTAACTATGCCGCGATGATTGCCGATACCATCACCCGCTACAAAGAAGGCAAGCCCATTATTTATTACACTTGGACGCCCTATTGGGTCAGTGATGTCTTAGTGCCGGGCCGTGATGTGGTCTGGTTGCAGGTGCCCTTCTCTTCTCTGCCGGATAAAACCATCGACACCCAGCTTTCCAATGGCGCGAACTACGGCTTCCCACCGAGTGTGATGCATATTGTCGCCAACAAAAAATGGGCCGAAGCCAATCCTGCTGCCGCTAAACTGTTCTCCATCATGAAGCTACCAATTAATGATGTGAATGCGCAGAACATGCGGATGCATGCTGGTGAATCATCAGATGCCGATATCGAACGCCATGTAAACGGCTGGATTCAAGCTCATCAGGCCACCTTTGATGGCTGGGTGAACACCGCCGCACAAGCAGGCAAAACAGCACAATAATTAATGCCAAGCTGAGATAAGGTGCTTATCTCAGCTTGCTTCTTTCCAAAACTCAGCACTCTGCTTAATAAGTCAGCAGAAAAATTTATCTAGTAGTAATTTCTCTGCCCCAAGAGACCATTTTTATATTGGCACTCTTTCTCATCTTCGCCCCAATATCTTGGTGCGCCATCACTATTCGTTAAATCTACAACACGAACACCGGAATTCACTGCATAAACATCATAGTCATGCCCCGTTTCAGGCACAAAGCCGACCGAACGCGTTGCTATGATTTGATTATATTGAGACCTGAATGTCTCTTCCTTGTAGGTTATTCTTATGTGCTGATTAGATTTAATACTGTACTCCAAAGAGTCCATGCCACTCATCTCAGGAGATGGAGGTCGCATCCCTGTTATTTTCTTGTTGTATGTCGATTTTATGCCCGCAACGTTAATACCCGCAGTCAACGTATTCATACTGACAAGTTTAAAACATTGCCCCGATTTTTCGTAAACTTCTAATGTTAATGGTGGAAGGTAGTTTTTCACCCTTATTCTTGCAGAATCACTCCCTGTATAATCTTCCATCGATTTGGTCAAGCTCACTGAGCACCCAGAAATGGCACAAACCGAAATTAACACAATATTAATCTTAATTATTTTTATTAAAGACATAAAACACTCCTCTCCATAGGTTTAATTGACGAAATAAAACATTAGCCCCAATTAGTGAATTGTTAGGCTACCACTGCACCCGGTGTTATTCGGTTGCAGCGGCGGGAAGTAGGTTTTTCAGGGCATTGATATAAGAACCCCGACCTTGGCCGGGGTTGCGTTTAGTCGAACTCTTTTTCTAGTTTATCGACAACTCTTTTAAATATTTCAACTACTTCTGGATCACCGTCACTGAGGTCATCATGAAAATACTCCCGATAGAACTCTTCCGGCCAGAGAGATATTTCATATTCACTTAGTTTTTCTATCTTCCAGTATGAGGATGGACGACCATCAACAATATCAAAAATACATAACGGAACCGATATGATGTAATCCATAGGTATTTTTGGTAATTGCAATAATGTTCCTGCATTAACACCAACTTTACTACTCATAGCCAATACCGTGTAAATTTGCCCAATAGTATATGGATATTGAGGATCTTGATTATCCATTAAGCCAAGAGCAGCCTTCTGTTGTGCTGTTAGGCTAGTTGCAAGGCATTTTACTTTCATAATGTCCCACTATTTTTTTATAGCTATCGTTTTTGGCTCAACAAGTTTCCCTGTAGTCACATTACGATAAGCATGGATCTCGAAGACAGTACCATCAGCAGCTTTGTAGCTTTGACTACTAACTTTACTCCAGTCAGACGCTTTACCACCATATTCTGCAACCAAGCGGGCAGAGTCTTTTATTACAATATCAGATCCATAGCCAGCTATTGAAGCGCCACCATTTTTAGCAAGGTCTGCCAATTGTGTCTCACTGGCCAGCGATTTATTCAGATTTAACCCATTGGTTGCACTATGCGCTGATATCTCACCACTAGCCTTATTCAGCAGATTCGACGCTTCAGCAACATCCCCTTTCTTCAATGCCGCCTCTGCTGCCTTGATGAGCTTACCCGCAACATCACCTGCACCAGGAATAAACCCTATCGTCGCCATCAGGTAATCCAGCGCACTCTGGGCTTCTGAAACGCTCTTGATATCCCCGATTACGGGAACAAAATCCACACCAAAATGGGCAAATCCTTTCAGCAGCTCATCGCTATTGGCCTGCATCTTGGCCGAACACGCATCGGCACTTATTCCGGCACAATTCTGAGCTTTGAACTCCTCAACAGCGGCCACGAGCTGTTTCTGTGCATTCTGGTATTTTTCGGCTTGCGATACACCAGAGACTTTATTATCAATAATGTCATGGAGTGAGTTATTCTCAACCGCATTTTTCCCAGCCTGCGCCCCAGCAACCGTATCAGCGGTGCTGTCACCCGTCAATCCACCGGCCAGTCCTGCGGCCAGTGTCGCCAATGCGCTGACCGTCTGCTTCTGATCTTCGGAGAGATTGTCCTTATCCCAGCCCATTGCAGCGATAATCGTCGGGGCCATCAACTCGGCAGTGGCCGCGCCCGCAGCACCCGCCAGCGCACTGTTGCCACTGGCATAAGCGGTGACAGCACCCAGCACGGCGTGCGCCATCACGTTAGCCGCCTGATTATCTCCGGTACTTTTCTTAATCACTTCAGCCAGATACGGCGCAGAAGCCCCCACCAGTGCCTGCGCCATATTTCCTCCGGCCAAGCCCTGTATGGCGGCTGTCGCGGCCTGAAGTCCTTGTTGCAGTGCACTGCCGGTGCCGTATTTTTGCATTTCAGCTTTATATTCTGCGGTCTCACGCAGCGCTTTTGCATCGCCTTTCAAGGCCGGATTGGCTTTCAGTGCCGCTTCCAGACCGAGAATATCCCCCTGCGTCCGCGCAATATCCATCGCCTGACCACCTATCTCACCAATCAGCTGTGCTTCCTTCAGGCGGTTTTGCTCTTTCTCTTTATCAAAAATAGGCCCGATGCTGCCGTTGGCGTTGTCGGTGTCGCGGCTCAGGTCTTCGACATCCTGTTTCTGGTTGGCTTGATCACGAATAGTAATGCTGCCCTCACTCACCGCCGCCTGAGTGGTGCCTTCGGCACTCCCATTATTGCCCAGACCCGAGAGCACCACGCCGCCCAGATTGCTCAGCAGGTCTGACCCCACTGGGCCGCCGCTGCTCAGACTGCCGCCTTGATGCTCAGCTTTGAAGTCGGCTTTGTTTTCGATATCGCTGAAGCCCAGCGTGCCGGTGTCGAGACTGTTCTTGCTCTTGTCAGCCGTGCTGGCAATCACCGCGCCATCCAACTGAGTGTGTTCGCCGACCGTGATATCAAAGCCGCCTTTACCCGCAAAGATGCCCGTCTGCTCCTGCACCGAGTCATAATTGCTGTGCAGTTTGTCCTGACTCATGCTCAGGTTGACTGAGCCGCCGCCCGCGATCGGGACACTGATACCGCCGCTAATGCTGGTCTGTTTCGCGTCATAATTATCGCTATCTTGCTGGCTTTGCAGCAGCAGGTCACGGCCGACATCCACCTTCACGGTTTCGCCGCTCGCCTGAGCACCCACCAGCGAAGTATCACGGCCACTGTGCAGTGACAGGGTGCCGCCGCTATCAATCTGCGTTTCCGTCCAGAAGGTGCCGTCGCCATGTTCGCTCCCCTGACCCTTGTTGGCGTTAGCGAAGATGCTCAGGCCGCTGCCCGTGCCACTTAACCCCAGACTGACACCAATGGCAGCGCCGCTACTGCTGTTGCTGCCGTCGGTTTTTTGCGTGTTGGCCACAGATCGCGTGCCGCATCCAAGGTAGTAGAAAGTACTGTGCTAGGTCCGCCAGCTCCGCCACGACTTTGGTACGGATTGTAGGAGCGGGATAACAGCGAAGTGATTATCGACGGGGAATCGAGTCCGGTATCACTGATACTGAATAACTGGAGGCAACCGCTGCGCCCTGTGTTATTCGGTTCCTAAACCCGATTCGTTAAATGCCTGATTGTAAGCCGTCTGGTAAATCTGCTGGTTGATGTCCTCAGCCGTGGGCTCTTTGCCTGGGTTGGCCTTGGCCCACTGTTTTTCTGCCGCAGCAATATCTTCCGGCTTGACGTCCTTCATTTTTTCATTCGCCGCGTTGGTCGCAATAATTTTGCCCTGCGTCCTCGCAATATCCATTGCCTGACCGCCTATCTCTCCGATCAGCTGTGCTTCCTTCAGGCGGTTTTGCTCTTTCTCTTTATCAAAAATAGGCCCAATGCTGCCGTTGGCGCTGTCGGTGTCGCGGCTCAGGTCATCCACATCCTGTTTCTGGTTGGCTTGATCACGAATAGTGATGCTGCCCTCACTCACCGCCGCCTGAGTGGTGCCTTCGGCACTCCCGTCATTGCCCAGCCCCGAGAGCACCACGCCGCCCAGATTACTCAGCAGGTCAGACCCCACCGGGCCGCCACTGCTCAGACTGCCGCCCTGATGCTCAGCCTTGAAGTCGGCTTTGTTTTCGATATCGCTGAAGCCCAGAGTGCCGGTGTCGAGACTGTTCTTGCTCTTGTCCGCCGTGCTGGCAATCACCGCGCCATCCAACTGAGTGTGTTCGCCGACCGTGATATCAAAGCCGCCTTTACCCGCAAAGATGCCAGTCTGCTCCTGCACCGAGTCATAATTGCTGTGCAGTTTGTCCTGACTCATGCTCAGGTTGACAGAAGCACCGCCCGCGATCGGGACACTGATCTCTGGGGCTGAGCAACTGGAGACAACCGCTGCGCCCGGTGTTATTCGGTTGCAGCGGTGGGAAGTGGAGGGGGCTTAGGGCTTAGAAACAATGACCCCAGCCTTGACCGGGGTCATTGTTTAAGGCTGGTAATCTTCATATTCCCAAGCAAAAACACGAGAGAGCTTTTGCGCTATTTCCATCCAGTCTTTACCTTCACACTGGTCGATATAATCTGTAATGGTTTTGGTGATCTCATCAAGATCATACTTACGTACCAGTAGTGTGTGACGCATCAATTCAGGAACCCAATGATGTTTACATAGCCACTCGGGGGTGCAAATAAACACATCAAAATGATTTATTCCTTTTTCTCCAACTGGCCCTATACATAAATGAACTAACAATTGAAAACAATCATCCTGTTCAGGTTGATAATTTGATAAATCAAACCAATTACAATCAATACTTCTTAGAGATGCTTTCATTTATTTTCTCCTGAAATATTCAAGTGACCATTACCAACTTTATCCATTTTCCCTGTTTCAATATTTTTTGCATAACTTTCAAAATTAGCCTGCGTTCCTGTTGGGTTTAATGAACCCGGAGCATTTGGTTTTTCTTTTGGGGATCGATAAATTCTGGTTCCATCAGCACTTACCAACCCGGAACCATCACTAGTTGGTCTGGCCCCTTCGCCCACCCAAATTTTGCCCAGTCGGTCAGCTTCATCATTGGTACCATTACCAACACCATAGTTAAGCTTCCCATTATCACCTTTGACTACGGCATCCAATCTCGGGTCTTGCTTCGCGATGTAATCAAGGTTTTGTTGCCTCAAATCATCTTTCAATTTCGGATAGTTAGCTGAATTATAAGCTGATATCTCACCACTAGCCTTATTCAGCAGATTCGACGCTTCAGCAACATCCCCTTTCTTCAATGCCGCCTCTGCTGCCTTGATGAGCTTACCCGCAACATCACCTGCACCAGGAATAAACCCTATCGTCGCCATCAGGTAATCCAGCGCACTCTGGGCTTCTGAAACGCTCTTGATATCCCCGATGACGGGAACAAAATCCACACCAAAATGGGCAAATCCTTTCAGCAGCTCATCGCTATTGGCCTGCATCTTGGCCGAACACGCATCGGCACTTATTCCGGCACAATTCTGAGCTTTGAACTCCTCAACAGCGGCCACGAGCTGTTTCTGTGCATTCTGGTATTTTTCGGCTTGCGATACACCAGAGACTTTATTATCAATAATGTCATGGAGTGAGTTATTCTCAACCGCATTTTTCCCAGCCTGCGCACCCGCAACCGTATCAGCGGTGCTGTCACCCGTTAATCCACCAGCCAGTCCTGCGGCCAGTGTCGCCAATGCGCTGACCGTTTGCTTCTGGTCTTCGGAGAGATTGTCCTTGTCCCAGCCCATTGCGGCGATAATCGTTGGGGCCATCAACTCGGCGGTGGCCGCGCCCGCAGCACCCGCCAGCGCACTGTTGCCACTGGCATAAGCGGTGACAGCACCCAGCACGGCGTGCGCCATCACGTTAGCCGCCTGATTATCTCCGGTGCTTTTCTTAATCACTTCAGCCAGATACGGCGCAGAAGCGCCCACCAGTGCCTGCGCCATATTTCCTCCGGCCAAGCCCTGTATGGCGGCTGTCGCGGCCTGAAGTCCTTGTTGCAGTGCACTGCCTGTGCCGTATTTTTGCATTTCAGCTTTATATTCTGCTGTCTCACGCAGCGCTTTTGCATCGCCTTTCAAGGCCGGATTGGCTTTCAATGCTGCTTCCAGACCGAGAATATCCCCCTGCGTCCGCGCAATATCCATCGCCTGACCGCCAATCTCGCCAATCAGCTGTGCTTCTTTCAGGCGATTCTGCTCTTTCTCTTTATCAAAGATAGGCCCGATGCTGCCGTTGGCGTTGTCGGTGTCGCGGCTCAGGTCTTCGACATCCTGTTTCTGGTTGGCTTGATCACGAATAGTAATGCTGCCCTCACTCACTGCCGCCTGAGTGGTGCCTTCGGCACTCCCATTATTGCCCAGACCCGAGAGCACCACGCCGCCCAGATTGCTCAGCAGGTCTGACCCCACTGGGCCGCCGCTGCTCAGACTGCCGCCCTGATGTTCGGCTTTGAAATCGGCTTTATTCTCGATATCACTGAAGCCCAGCGTGCCGGTGTCGAGACTGTTCTTGCTCTTGTCTGCGGTGCTGGCAATCACCGCGCCATCCAACTGCGTGTGTTCGCCGACCGTGATATCAAAGCCGCCTTTACCCGCAAAGATGCCCGTCTGCTCCTGCACCGAGTCATAATTGCTGTGCAGCTTGTCCTGACTCATGCTTAGGTTGACAGAAGCACCGCCCGCGATCGGGACACTGATACCGCCGCTAATGCTGGTCTGTTTCGCGTCATAATTATCGCTATCTTGCTGGCTTTGCAGCAGCAGGTCACGGCCGACATCCACCTTCACGGTTTCGCCGCTCGCCTGAGCACCCACCAGCGAAGTATCACGGCCACTGTGCAGTGACAGGGTGCCGCCGCTATCAATCTGCGTTTCCGTCCAGAAGGTGCCGTCGCCATGTTCGCTCCCCTGACCCTTGTTGGCGTTAGCGAAGATGCTTAGGCCGCTGCCCGTGCCACTCAACCCCAGACTGACACCAATGGCAGCGCCGCTACTGCTGTTGCTGCCGTCGGTTTTCTGGGTATTGGCCGCACTGAGCAACAGCAAATCGCGTGCCGCATCCAAGGTGGTATCGCCACCCGCTTTGAGCTGGCTGCCTTGCACCACAATATCGCCGCTGTTCGCCGAGTTTCCCTCTCCGGTGGCCGTCACGGTCAAGTTGTTGCCCGCCGTCAGGGTCGAGCCAGTCACGCTGGTCTGTTCCTGATGTTGTTGTGAGGATGATTTTTGTGAGCCTAATGAGGCGCTGACGCCGAACATGCTGGCGGCATCGCCCCCTTGCGCCTGTACCAACTGGCCTGCCTGCACCGCCTGCGCCCCATTGAGTGCCGCTTTGACCCCTTGCAACGCGGCCAGTCGTCCATTGCTCTCTTCGCTGGCGGCTTTGGCGGTGGTGACCGCAGTATTGGCGGCGCTGCCAACTGCACCAGAGAGTGCCAGTGTCAGGCCGCTACTTTTTTGCTCGACGCTGTGGGTCTGGCTGCTTTGATTTTCCGCCGCCAGAATAGCGACGTTTTTGCCGGTCAGATTGATGTCTTTTCCGGCTAACACATCAGAACCTTTTATCGTCAGGTCTTCACCGGCGGTCATGCTGACATTGCCCAGCACACTGCCGACCGTGCTGCCCACATTGGAAATTGATTGGCCGGAATCGGTCATTTTGGTGCTGCTACTGCCGACCATGACCCCAATGCCACCGGTGCTCATCAGGCCCGATTTTTTCTGCTCATACAGATGAGACTCACTCTCGATCTGTTGCGCCGTGCCGACGGTAATGTTCTCTTTCGCCCGCAGATTAATGTCGTTATCGGCCACCACATGACTGCCGATGACCGCGATATTTTTGCCGCTGACATCAATGCTACCTGCCGATAGCATCGAGCCGACCGCCAGTGTCTGACTCAGGCTATCTTCGGTGCGCGTGGTGGTGCTGGAGGCCAGCCCTTTTTTAGTGCCAGTATGATTACGCTGTTCGTCATGCTGTTCAGTCTGGGTGGTGAGGGTGACATCGCCGCCCGCCGCCAGATTCAGCGCGCCATTGGTTTGCACCGTACTGGCACTGATATTGATATCTTTCGCCGCCTGTAGATTGATATCCCCCGTGGCATTCAACTGGCTGCCGCGCAGGGTTTCATCATAGAGATTCACTGAGCTGGTATGGCGCTTGCTTGAGGATTCGCCAGTGACAGATAAGCTGTCGGTGGCGGCGCTGAGATTAATATTTTGCGCCTGCACATCTATCGTGTCGGCATTAATGCTGGCTCCCACCGCCGTCAGATTATTGACATTGGCGGTCAGCGCACCGCCGACATTCACCTCGCTGCCCAGATGGCGAATATGCTCACTGGTGGCGCTGCCACTGCCATAATGGGTGCTGATCTGGTCGCTGCTTTGTAGCGTATTCAGCAGCCAGTCGCCACCCGTATTGACTTGAAGATCCTGACCAACATTGAGGCCCGCGCCCTGTTGGATAAAGTCACGCTCGGTATTGATAGTCGCGTTGTTGCTGACATTGATGCTCGCCAATGGCCCCAGAATCGTTTGATTCCGCAGCACCGCGCCATTATCGCTACTGAGTTGCTCGCTGCTGGTGCGCAGTATCAGATCACGCCCGCTATCCAGTTGCAGGTTGGTGGCATTTAATCGCGCGCTGGTCAGGTCAATATCACTGTTCAGTGTACTGAGCAGCATATTATTGCCCGCCTGAAGTAAGCCGCCATGGTTATTCAGTGTAATGTCTTGCGCCATGCTGATGCTCAGATCATGGGTGGCTTTAATCGCCCCCGAATTGCTGAAGCCCTGCATATCGGTTAATTCGATATTATTCGCGGCAATCAATGCCCCGTTGGCCTGTAGGTCACCCGGTTTGACCCCCGCCAGATAGACCACGGGGACTAATACGGTTTGCCCAGCGACTTCGCGGCTCTCCATCAGCACAATATCGCGGGTCAATGCCGCCATCTGCTCGGCACTGAGGTGAGTGCCGAGGGCGAGATTGAATGCTTGGCTGTATTCGAGGCCCGCCGCAAAGAGCGCCTCGAACTGCTCTTGCGCACTGCGGTAATCACTGGCGACCACCTGCCCCGTCAACGCCAGTACCTGATCGCGCACCAGCCGCTGTTCATAGGCGTTATCCCCCAAACGTTTGAATATCACGTCCGGATCGCTGTTCAACTGCTGGAGCACGTAGTCTGACCCGCGCCAGTTATTCAGGTTGGCAAATGCAGGGTGAGTTTCAATCAGATAACCGCCGCTGACGGTATAGTCGGTATTGAACTGATACAGCCCGCCATTAGGTTGTGTCAGGGAGATGCCGTTAAATTCGACGGCAAGATCTTTCCCGCTATTATCACGATCATTCGGTGGGGCGATAGTGCCGGGGTTAGCGCCATTGTTGATGGTCGCGCCACTGCCGCTAATGGTTTGTGCGGTGAGACTCGAGGCATATTGGGTGGTCGTGAGATCACTGATCTCTGGCCCCCAACCGATGCTCCACAAGTCGCCTTTGTAGGTGCGATAACGCCACTCGCCCGTGGAGGTGGTTTTCTCGATCAGGCGCTGCGCACTCCCCCAGCCATCTTGGTTCAGGGTGACACCGGAGAGATCGATCTCTCCCTGCGCACTCACTTTGCTCCAGAAATTCTCCAGCGTGCCCACCTGAGGGGTCAAGTCACCCCCGGCTAGCAGTTGTGCTTCTGGGCTGATTTGATCGATGCCGTTATAGGCGATAGTCGATGTATAATCCGTGCCAATGTAATCGCTGTTCATCGAGCCACCATGAGGCGGCTCGCTATAGCGCCCACCCGGAATATCGGGATTTTCCGCCGTCCAGTAAGCTGACCCATTCACCGTGTCGGCCACAACAAAGTCGCTATTGGCGGTGAGAATATGGCGGCGATTGGTTAGCGTGGTGGCGTAAATCACCATGTCTTTACCGGATTCAATCAAGCCGGAGATGTTGAGCACCTGAGCCGCCGCCAGATAATTGCCACTGCTATCCAACGCGCCCGCGAGGATCATTTTGCCCATGCCGAGAATGGTGGTGGTCGGGGCGGTGTCAGTGTTGGTGACGGTATCGCTGTTTTCAATCACCGGAGCCAATAAGGCCAAGGTGCCGTTTTCATCCGTAGCCCCGATCAGGGCGTTAGGGCCGGAGTTGGTGATGCGCTCTCGTGCCTTGAGTGTCGCCTCGGCACTGATTATGGTGCCGGTGTTGAACAGGGTGTTGGAGTCAGTATCGAGCCGCCCTTGGGTCAATATCTCGCCACGGTTAGTCAATGCGCCCGCCGATGTGAGGCTGGCTTGTGCCGCAATCATCTGGCCGCGATTCAGTAAGCTGCTCGAGTCAGTCGTGAGTTTGCCTCCCGCCAGCAGTTGCCCATCATTGGTTAACGCGCCCGCCGTGGTTAAGCTAAAATCACGCCCAGCCTGAAGGGTCGAGTCAGCCAGATTGTTGAAATCACTCTGTAGGTCAATGGTCAGATCCTGACTGGCGGTGATCTTGCCTGCACTGCTGTTAAGCTGGCCTAGGTTCAACGCGATGTCATTCGCCGCCAGTGTGCCGCTCTGGTTATTGAGGGTTTGCCCGGCACTTGCCCCCGCATTAAGGGTGAGGGAGCCAAGGGAGAGAATATGGGCGCGCTGCGTGCTGATATCGCCACTGTTGGCGGTGATGTTCATCTCTCGGGCTTGGGTATGACTGTCGGTCAGATCAATCCGGCTGCCGGTTAAGGTCATGCCCCCTGCGGCCAGAGTTTGCCCTTGCGCGATCAACTCCTGAGTTGTCGTCACGGCTAAATCACCCGCATCCATCAGGCGGCCATCGCTCTGTACGCCCGCCGCCAATAGGCTACCGCTGTCGCTGTCAAGGCGCAGTGCATTGACCGCCACATTGCCCTTCGAGAGGAGGGTTCCGCTCCGGTTATCCAGATAATCGGTCAGATGCAGATTGAAATCGGTGGTTCCGGTTTGGGCGATCACACCGCCCCGGTTGGAGAGCGCTTGGGCCTCGAGGGTGATTTGCTCGGCAATCAGGCTGGCATTGTCGGTACGTAATAAAGAGGCGGTCGAGGCTGAGAGGCGCTGACTGGCCGACAGATTCGCGCCCGTCAGATCAATCTCGCCACCTTGGGTGCTGAGTGTGATATCACGGCTCTGGGTTTGGCTGCCGCTCAGATCGAGACTCTGCGCCTTGAAATTCTGCGCCGTGCCGCTGATATTTTTCCCTTGGGCGAGCAGCTTGCCGCTGGCCTCAACGCGCAAGGTGCCGCTGGTAATGCTGCTGTTGTCGGACTTGACGCCCGCGCCCAAAACAGAGTTGCGGCTGCTGTTCACCTCAGCCGCACGGATTGAGGTGTCACCCGCCGCGGCGATCGTGCCACTGTTGCTCAGCTTGCCCGCCGTGGTGAGCTGGGTATTGCCACTGGCGTAGAGCGCGCCTGAGTTATCGATGCCAGCGGTGGTATTCACCGCCAACTGTTGGGTGCTGTTGATCTGGCCGCTGTTCATCAACATGCCGTCGGCCGTGATGGTGATATCGCCCGCTGACGCGCCTATCTCACCCGCATTGCGCACCCCAACACCACTTTCGGTGCCAATCAGGCGAATTTTTCCCGCGTACATGCCGCCCAAGTTGGCGACATCCACCGCCACAGTTGGCCGAGCGCTACCATCGGCGGCTTTGGCACTGATGTTTTGATGGGCAGCATCCACCTGATTGCGCCCCGCGGTGACATTCAGCTCATTGGCCCAGATCCCCGCATTCACTTTGACGGAGCGGGCGATCAGATCCGTATGATCCTGACGACTGCTGTCCATTCCCGCGCCCTGCACAATAATTTCGCCCCGATCCACATCGTAGCCCGTCAGTTGGCCGTTATTGAGCTGCGCCTGACCCGTCGTGAGTGTGGCGCGATTGGCGTTAATAAAACCGCAGCCATCACAGGTAATCCCTGATGGGTTGGCGATAACCACCTGTGCTTTGCGCCCCGCCACTTCGATATAGCCATTGAGCTTGCTGGGGTCACGGCTGTTGACTTCGTTGAGGATAATACTGGCCTCACCCCGCGCCAACGACGGGTTACCATTGATAAATCCACCCAACTGGGTCTGATTGACGCCGTGGCCGTTATTGAGGATCACGCCGCGACTGTCGACATCAAACTGGCTGTAAACGTTGCGCGAAACCCCGCCACTGCTGGGTGCCTGAATATTGACCTGCGGAGTGCCATTGGCGCTGCTGATAATGGTCGGCTGCTGATTCCCCGGCGCACTGCCATCGGCGACAATATTGGCTTGAGCGGCTAACGAGACACAGCCCAGAGCCAGTAACAGACTGAAACTCAGCGGCGATAAGGCACTGATGCGGCGGCTGAGTGTCGGCCCAAGGCCCGAGGATGGCGACGAGGCAGCCCGACCGGATGCGGCGATATCCGCCACTACCATCAACAGGCCACGTGCCTTGTTGAACACGATTCGGTACAGGTTCTTATTCATGGTCATTCTCAACAGCTAAAGGGTTAATCAGGCGCATCAGTACTGCCAGTTCAGGTTAAAGCCGACGGTCACCGAGTCGGTTTTAAAGCCATCAGGCTTGGAGAGCGGTTTGCCAGCAAACAGGTCATAGCGGGTATTCAATAGGTTGCCGCGCACACCAACGACACTGCCCGCCAGATGCTGCCCGAGCAGATATGGGTCACTGGGGCCACTGACCTCGCCATAATCCACCCCGACATACAGTTCATGCCCCGGCAGCGGGGTGTACCAGCCCAGATCATTGCGCACTGTCCAGCCGCGATCGGCATTCAGCGTGCGTTCGCCATCAAAACCGCGCACCGACCAGCGACCGCCAATAGCGAACTGATCCTGCGGCGTCAGTGCCGTATTGGTGCTTTGCCGCTGGTAGTTGAGGTTGTAATGGAAGTTTTGCGCCTGAACCTTAAACGGAATATCCAGTTGTGCATTCAGTCGCAGAATTTTGCTCAGCGCGGTGGCCTCGCCGAAATACTCTTCTTGGGCGGGCACGGCACCAAACCAGCGAGTGCCGCGCTGATAGCTGACACCCGCGTCCAGTGTGGCTTGCGAAATAAAGTGGCGATGTTCCAGCCCGACACGCCAGCCCGAGGTGCGGCGGCGCTGGACTTCCACTTCAGTATCATTGATGTAGTTTTTCGACGAGCGGGTCAGCACATCGTAAGTCAACGTGGTTTTTTGACTGGCATTACGGTGCAGCAAGCGGCTGAGTTGCAGTGAGACATTTTCACTTTCGCCGCGATAGCTGTAGTCGCCATTCAGGCCCGCCACGGTCTGGTGATAGTCATAGCTGCTGGCGGTGATACCTGCGGTCCAGTAGCCGAATGGCAGCGAGTAGTGGCCGGTGAGGTTATCGGTGCCTTTGTCGCCGCGATTTTTTATGGAGCCACCCGCCGAGAGATAAAACAGGTCACTCAGGGAGAGCGGGTTATCCAGAAACAGGGTGGCACCGCCTTGATAGCGGCCAGTGCTGCGGGTGCCGGAGTCATCCAGAGAGGCGGCCAGCCGCCACATTTTGCTCTGTTGCCAGCTCAGGGCGATATCCGTTTCACCGGGGGCATCACCCGGGACCAACTCCATGCTGGCTTGCACTGTCGGGACGCGCTGAAGATTCTCCAGCCCTTGCTCGATATCACGTAAATCCAACAAGTTACCGGGGCGGGCGGGGAAAGCGCTGAAGAGGGTGACATGGCTGCCACTCTCTGGTGTCAGCTCCACATGGCGTATTTTGCCGGGCACCACGTGTAGCGCCAATGTGCCGTTATTCAAATCCTGCTGCGGGGCTAGCACGCGGGTGGTGACATAACCATGATCAATCAAACGGTTTTGCATCTGGCTCATCAGCAGGTTAATGCCTTGGCCCCCCAGACACTGACCTTTTGCCTGATCGGCGAGCCGTTGCAGCGGTAACCAGCGAGGTAATGGCTCCGCACCACTGATGTTGACACGATCAATCATAAAGCACGGTTTTTCCACCGGGAAAATCAGGCGGCCAAAAGAGGCCGAGGGCGCGGATAAGCGCACATCCGGTGTCGACGGAGCCAGACGCTCTTCCAGTGCCCGTTGCCGTTCCTGTTGATGGATACTTTGTTGTGCTGGTGCTAATTCAGCGGAATAGCTAGCTGAGGGAATAGCAATAACGGGCAATAATAGGCCAGCCATTAAAATAAAATAATAGGAACGCAACACGCAAAATACCCTTCCCCAATATTTGGGGGAATAGATACCCAACATCATTCGAATCGCAAAAAGACGACAATTGAGAATATTCCCAAGCGCTGAAACAAGTCAGTGACTCGGATAAACAAAGGCTGTCACCGCAGATGCCGCTTGAAGTATGACGGATATAAGTGTGAAATAAATTCCGCGCAGTATGCCTATAAAATCGCCATTTACAATGCGTTTTTAAATTTGTAGGAAAATAGAGGAAATAGCCTCATTTGTTGTGGGAAACATCTTATAAAGAAAATCTTAATTCGTGGGAAATATCTTATTTATTGAGAGTATTCTTGAGTATAACGCGGGGAAAATAAAAATAGATGACAGACGAGAAATATCAAAACAACGAAGCCCTGAGTTATTACTAACTCAGGGCTTCTGAATGTTGGCGGTGCGGACGGGACTCGAACCCGCGACCCCCGGCGTGACAGGCCGGTATTCTAACCGACTGAACTACCGCACCACGCTGCTGTTCCGGTTAAGAACGAGACGAATATTACGTATCGAAGGTCATAACGTCAACACTTTTTCCTGCAAAATAAGCTGGTTGCGCAGTTTTTCGTCTAAGGGCCGTTTTATTCTGCGTTTGCGCTATCTTCTGATTCAAGCGGCATCCGCCACAAACAACTGCCCCCCTTTTTCATCACCAAATCGAGGCGTGATTCATGGGCCGCCAACTCATCCTCAGCGGCATAAATAATTTTCAGCCCAGAGGCGGGCCGGGTGATGCGCTGAATATCGTCTGAAGAGTCACTCTGCGACTGATCGCCCTCCATTGAGAAAGAGAGCGAGGTCTGGCCTCCGGTCATCGCCAGATAAACTTCTGCCAGAATTTCGGCATCGAGCAATGCGCCGTGCAGTGTTCGCTTGGTATTATCTATCAGGTAGCGATCGCACAGGGCATCAAGGTTATTACGCTTGCCGGGGAACAGGCGGCGCGCCATTAACAGGCTATCGGTGATGGTACAGAAGGTTTCCGTTTTCGGAATATCCTGCTGTAACATGCGGAACTCATAATCCATAAAGCCGATATCAAACGCCGCATTATGGATAATTAATTCTGCGCCACGGATAAACTCAAGAAACTCGGGCGTAATCTCAGCAAATGTCGGTTTGTCCGCCAAAAATTCATCGCTGATACCGTGAACACCATATGCCTCTGGATCAACCAGACGATCGGGTTTCACATACACATGGAAGTTTCTGCCGGTCAGACGGCGGTTGATCACTTCAACGGCACCAATCTCAATAATCCGATGGCCTTCATAATGAACGCCCAGCTTATTCATACCGGTGGTTTCAGTATCCAGAACAATCTGTCTGGTCGGTGTAACGATCATATTGCCAGTGCTCATAGCGCTCGTTTATGTCAGACTTAACGTTTAAACAGAGAGGAAGAGTCTACCAGAGATGACTAAACAGGTAGAGATTTTCACCGACGGATCTTGCCTTGGCAATCCGGGGCCCGGTGGTTACGGCGCAATTTTGCGTTACAAGCAGCATGAAAGAACCTTTAGTGCCGGTTACCGTTTGACCACCAACAACCGTATGGAGCTGATGGCGGCCATTGTCGCGCTTGAGGCGTTGACCTCGCCTTGCGAAGTGACGCTCAGCACTGATAGCCAATATGTGCGTCAAGGGATCACTCAGTGGATCCACAATTGGAAAAAACGCGGCTGGAAAACAACCGACCGCAAACCGGTGCGTAATGTGGATTTGTGGCAGCGCCTGGATCTGGCTATCCAAACCCATACAGTACAATGGGAGTGGGTAAAGGGCCATGCTGGCCATCCAGAAAATGAACGTTGCGATGAACTCGCCCGCCAAGGTGCGAATTCACCGACGTTAGAAGATACCGGTTATATCCCTAATTAATACCTTGCCGCCAAATCAGGGCTGATCACGGTAGCTTTTAGTCGCACCCACAGCACGGCTGAACCAAGGTTTACGTGCGCCGAACTTCATCGGATTGAAGGTCAGTGGGATGGTGCGTTTGCGGGCAACAATCAGGCTAACGCAACCTAGCGCGGGTAAGTGGGTGCTAATAAAGCGCCCGCCTTCTTTATGCCAAGGTAAAACGTGAAAGCGCGACAGATGCAAAACTTCATAATTCAGTAAACTTAGCCAATCCAACAAACGCATCTGGGTAAACATGCGGCTAATATAGGGCTGCCGCTGGCGAACTATCGGGATCAACTTCCCGGCCCCCAGTATACTCATGGGATTAAAGTTACTGATAACCAACCAGCCGTCGTCGATAAGCACCCTATCCACCTCACGTAAAATACGGTGTGGATCAGCGGCATAGGCTAAAGTGTGAGACAACAAACAGGCATCCACCGATTTTTCGGCAAAAGGTAGCTGGTACGGGCTGGCGAGTACCTGCATGTTTTTCCCGCTTTCCCCCACATTAACCTGATGGGAAATTGCGCATTTATCACTGGCGATTTCGGCACTTAAATGGCCTATTTTCAGCAAGTGGAAACCAAAGAATTTGGGCCACCAAGGCTGCAACTGCTGCTCAATTGCCGCGCGATAATACTCTCCCCAAGGTAACTCAGCCCAGGATGCGGGCGCATCGATCTTTCGGCGTGTTTGCGCTGGTTTCATGTTTTATCATCTTCTTTCAAACAATTGTCGACAAAAGAGGTATCCAATGAATCTTATCAGCATTCCGGCATTTCAAGACAATTACATTTGGCTATTGGCTGACCCGCAAAAACAGTGTGTTATCGTTGATCCGGGTGAGTCCGCTCCAGTACTGGCGGCACTAAGCCAAGGCCAATACACACCTCAGGCCATTCTGCTCACCCATCACCATCACGATCACGTGGGGGGGGTTGCTGATTTACGTCGTCATTTCCCTGACATTCCCGTTTATGGACCACAGGAAACGGCGAACAAAGGCGCGACAATAATTGTCAACGGAGGGAATGAGCTGACAATTAGCGGGCAAAACTACCGCGTTATTGCCGTGCCCGGCCATACCCTAGGACACATTGCATACTACAGTAAACCTTATCTTTTCTGTGGCGACACTCTCTTTTCTGGCGGTTGCGGCCGGCTATTCGAAGGCACACCAGAACAAATGTACATGTCAATTCAACAGCTCGCGCAACTTCCCGACGACACCTTAATTTGCAGCGCGCATGAATATACTCTCGCAAATCTTAAGTTTGCCCGTTCCCTCTTACCGTTAGATCAAGATATAGCTACATATCAACAACAAATCATGCAATTACGGGCAAAAGACCTCCCCAGCCTACCCGTAAAATTGCAATTTGAGCGTAAAATTAATGTTTTTTTACGTTGCAATGACGTTGATTTACAAAGAGAAATAGGCGTAATCTCGCCCCCAAGCTCACTTGTCTCAGTTTTTTCCGAATTACGGTCCAGGAAAGACCGTTTCTGAGCTTTTAGTTGTGTTTTTTGTCGAAGCAAAGTATGATTGCTCGTCTTTTAAGCAACTACATTGACACACACATGAAGACCAAAGCGATATTTCTCGCCTCAGTCTTGCTTGTTGGGTGCCAGACGTCCAAGCAGGATGTGAAGGTTCCCGTACAGCATGCACAGAGTTTGTCTTCGGCAGGTCAAGAGAGTGAAGCAGGAGAGTACACAAATAGCGCCCGAGTGGGCAGCGCGCGATGGCTGGATAGTGAAAGTGGCCTCGCGCAGCAAGATTTGTGGAACTTCATTAGCGACGAGCTGAAGATGAAGGTTCCGGAAAATTCCCGGATCCGTGAACAGAAGCAAAAATACTTAAAAAATAAGAGCTATCTCCACGATGTAACATTACGGGCAGAGCCGTACATGTACCTGATAGTCGAGCAGATTAAGAAACGTAAGATGCCGATGGAGCTGGTACTGCTACCCATAGTGGAGAGCGCTTTTGACCCTCACGCGACATCATCCGCCAACGCCGCAGGGCTATGGCAGATAGTGCCGAGTACCGGTCGAAATTATGGCTTAAAACAGAACCAATGGTATGACGGCCGCAGAGATGTGGTTGCTTCTACCAAAGCAGCGCTTGATATGATGGAGCGCCTGAACAAGATGTTTGACGGTGACTGGTTATTAACAGTTGCTGCTTATAACAGCGGTGAAGGCAGAGTCATGCAAGCGGTGAAAGCCAATAAGGCTAAGGGTAAACCGACGAACTTTTGGGCATTGTCGCTTCCACGTGAAACGTCAATTTATGTTCCAAAAATGCTGGCCTTGGGTGAGTTAATCAAGAACAGCAAAAAGTACGGTATAACCTTACCTGAACCCGACAAAGACCGTGCCTTGGCGCGTGTTGATGTTGGTCAGCAGATACAGCTAACTCAGGCGGCTGAGATGGCGGGGATGTCACTTACAAAGTTGAAATCCTTTAATTCTGGGTATAAGCGCAATGTAACGGCACCTGATGGACACGGTCCTCGTTATATTATGTTGCCGAAAGCCCATGCTGAGCAGCTTAAAGATTCATTGGCAGAGACTGATATTGCCGCCGTTCAACCCACTAAACTGGCGCAGAACAGCACAAAATCAGCATCAAGTTCGCAGTATAAAGTTCGCCCCGGCGATACCTTATCTACGATCGCCAAGCGGTTGAATATCAAGACCAGCGATTTGCAGAGTTGGAACAACTTACGTGCCAAGAGCACCTTAAAAGTTGGGCAAACCCTGCAACTGGCAAGCAATACAACCAGCAACAGTATCACCTATCAAGTTCGTAAAGGTGACTCCTTTGCCAGTATTGCCAAGCGTCACGGTGTAGACACCAACGATGTGATGCGATGGAATTCGGTAGTCAGCAAAGCTAATAATTTACAACCAGGCTTAAAATTGACGTTGTTCGTTAACGGCAAATCGACCCCGGATACGTAGAGCTAGAATCGCTATTAGAGCTGTTAAAAAGCACCCTTCGGGGTGCTTTTTTTATGGTTCGAATTCAACCAGAAGTGGATTATGATCGGAGGCTCGAGTCACTAATACCGAAGCATCAGCCAGCGTTAGCTCACGGTAAAACACAAAATCAAGGGGCCGACCAAAAGCACGACTGCGGAGATCGGTGCGGAACTTCACCTCATCCAGACCCGAATTTTGGGCGAAACGCTGCAAAGCATTAACCCGCTGACGGCTCCAGGCGTTGAAATCTCCCGCCAGAATAACGGGGCCACGGTGCATCGCAATTTGTTCACCAATCGGCTCAAGTTGCTTGCTGTAGACATCAACACCAAGACTGAAATTCACCGCATGAATGTTCACAACCATCAATAAACGGCCATCATGGATTGGGTAAACGGTGACTAATGCCGATTTAGACAAGCGTAATAGAGGTTCTCGCTCACGTAACGGGCAGCAATAGACTGGGTGCGTAGCCGCTAACGTCATGACACCTGAAGGGTGCTGAGGCAACGCAAAAGCGGGAACCTGATCTGCGGCCTGATAATGGGACGTAGCAAACCTCACCAGTTCGGGTGTTGTTTGTGCTTCTTGCAGTAACATCAGTTGAGCATCGCGCCCGAACTCTTTAAGAACAGACAACCACTCAGCCCTCTGTTGCTTAAAGATATTCCACACCATCACACGCAGAAATTCAGATGTAGGTAATGGTGCGCCTGGCGGTAGCCCCTGCCCCAACTGCGTCGCTGAACCAGGAAAAATCTGTTCAACCGGTTGACCTGCAACATACCGCATTGCATATGTTCGTTTCGGCACTTTGATGGCCTATTCCTTATTCGAAATCACGTTGGCTTTTGAGGTAACAGCCGCCGATGCTTTACTGATTATACGCTCAGATGTTCTGCCCAGTAATTTCTTTTACCCGCGACATAATTTTTATCTTGGGGTACACAAGGGTAGATTCAATCCATGTAATTCATAATGCACTAATAAGCTTTCAATTGATCAAAAAACCGCAAACTAAGCAACCAAAGCCCCCGTCTTCTCGGTGGCTACAATACTTGATTTAAAATCAATAGTCTTATGTCTAATGACGCATTTTTTGTTGATAACACTCTTGTCATAATTCATTCAGTTTTTCATCGGGCCGATAATGCACAGTGTTATATGCCGATTGAAAATGATCAATGACACCTAAAAGATAAACTATTATCTGCAAAACAAGGAATTATAATGAGCGTACCTGCATTCGGTCTGGGAACTTTCCGCCTTCAAGATCAAGTAGTTATTGATTCCGTTAGCCAAGCGTTGAAATTGGGCTATCGTACTATTGATACAGCCCAAATCTATGAAAATGAAGCCGCAGTCGGCCAAGCTATCGAACAGAGTGGTATCAAACGTGATGAGCTATTTATCACAACCAAAATCTGGATTGCTAATTTAGCGCAAGGAAAATTGATCCCTAGTCTGCAAGAGAGTTTACAGAAGCTGAAAACAGACTATGTAGACTTAACATTAATACACTGGCCATCACCAAATGATGAAGTCTCTGTGGCTGAATTTATGGCTGAGTTAATGAAAGCCAAAGAGCTGGGATTAACACGTCAGATTGGTATCTCTAATTTCACCATTGATTTAATGAAACAGGCAATTGCGGCCGTGGGCGCAGAATCCATCACAACTAATCAGATTGAGCTATCTCCTTTACTGCAAAATAGAAAAGTGGTTAATTTTGCTAAGGAAAATGGCATTGCAATCACCTCTTATATGACGCTGGCCTATGGCAAAGCCTTGGAAGAGCCCGTTATCAAAGCAATTGCTGAACAACATGGCGCAACGCCCGCACAAGTCATTTTAAGTTGGGCGATGCAATTGGGTTACAGCGTTATCCCGTCATCAACCAAAGCGGCTAATTTGGCCAGTAATTTACTGGCGCAAGAGTTGCACTTGAGCGCGGAAGATATGGCCCTGATCGCAACGTTGGATCAGGGCGACCGGCTAGTTAGCCCCGAGGGTCTGGCACCAAAGTGGGACGTATAGCTCGCTAAGAACCGACTCAACCACCTCCTCTGAGGTGGTTTTTATTTTGTCGGGATCGTCTGTATCAGGCGTTCATTAATAAAATCAATAAAACAGCGCAGTCGGTTACTAACCGCTTGATCACTGTAATACACAGCATTAATAGGCATTGCCACAGGCAAAGTCTGTTCTACCAATATTGGAATCAAATCTCCACGTTGAAGATCCTGCTGGATCATAAAATCCGATAAGCAAGCAATGCCATTTCCCTCAAGGCACAAGCGACGCTGAGTCTCGCCATTATTTGACGTCAAATCTGAAGTTATTTCATAAGGTTGTCCATCAGATCCAGCCAGCGGCCAACGATTTAATACAGGTAAGTCATTAAACCCTAAGCATAAATGGTTCCGTAAATCTGCTACTGTCTGCGGTGTGCCATGCTGTTTCAGATAAGTTGGCGAGGCCAGAATATGGCGGTAGCTGGTCAGCAACTTCCTTGCACGCAAAGTTGAATCTTGTAACGTGCCAACTCTGATGGCGATATCGACCTTCCGCTCAATAAGATTTATAAACGTCTCAGATGACACCAGCGACAGCGTCACTAAAGGGTAGCGTTGGCGAAACTCTGCCATTAGAGGTGCCAAAATATGTAATACCACAGGAGTAGAGGCATCTATACGTAACAACCCTTTGGGGTTCAATAGGTTGTCTAGTATTTCATTTTCTGCTGTAGCCATTTCCCGCAAGATATTTTGTACCCGACGAAAATAGTGCTCACCTTCTTGAGTCAAACTGATCTGCCGAGTTGTTCGATTAAGCAGCATCACACCCAGCTTATTCTCTAACTTCTTTACTGTCCGACTCACGACCGAATTCGCTTGTTCTAACTGCTCTGCTGCGCGACTGAAGCTGCCACACTCCACCACGGTGACAAAGGTAATCAGTTCATCTGAGTTAGCTTTCATTATTGCTACTCCAACAAAAATATTTTGATATTTTGAGCATTTTTGTCATTTAACCATAGGTACATAATAGCCGCTATCAAATTGATTCGTTTTTAATTCACTGGTTTTTCTGGAGTAAATAATGCCACTTGCCTTACTGGCGCTGACCATCAGTGCATTCGCTATTGGGACCACAGAGTTTGTCATTATCGGACTGGTGCCGACAATTGCCGAGCAATTGGGGGTTTCTATCCCCTCTGCTGGCTTATTAGTTTCAATCTACGCATTGGGTGTCGCTATTGGTGCTCCGGTGTTAACTGCATTAACCGGACGCATTCCACGTAAAATGCTATTGATTGGCTTAATGATGCTATTCACCTTAGGCAACTTATTAGCATGGAAATCCCCTGGCTATGAATCATTGGTTGTTGCACGCTTATTAACGGGCTTGGCCCATGGCGTATTTTTCTCAATCGGTTCAACGATTGCCACCAGTCTGGTACCTAAAGAGAAAGCCGCCTCGGCTATTGCCATTATGTTTGGTGGTTTGACAGTGGCATTAGTGACCGGAGTTCCGCTAGGGACATTTATTGGGCAGCACTTCGGCTGGAGAGAAACTTTTCTGGCTGTATCGCTTATTGGAGTTGTCGCTATTATTGCCAGTACCATTCTGGTGCCAAATAATATTCCCAATAGAGCCTCGGCCAGTATAAAACAACAGTTACAGGTGTTAACCCATCCACGCTTATTACTGATTTATGCTATCACCGCATTGGGATACGGTGGTTTTTTCACCATGTTTACTTTTCTGGCCCCCGTTATGCAAGAACTCGCGGGATTCTCGACAACCGCCGTAAGTGGGATTTTACTGGCATACGGTGTATCAGTGGCTATTGGTAACATCTGGGGCGGTAAATTGGCAGACCGTCATGGTGCAGTACCTGCTTTGAGTTTTATTTTTGCCGCACTAGCAGCCCTGTTATTTGTTTTCCAGCTCAGTGCCAACCACAGTATCGCTGCATTAATCACTCTGTTGATTATGGGTATTTTTGCCTTTGGCAATGTCCCAGGCTTACAGGTCTATGTCGTTCAGAAAGCAGAGGAATATGCGCCGAATGCTGTTGATATTGCTTCTGGTCTGAATATTGCGGCATTTAATGTCGGCATTGCATTAGGATCGATTATTGGTGGTCAAACTGTCACCCGCATAGGATTGGCACAAACTCCTTGGATAGGTGGATCAATTGTGCTCAGCGCACTGTTGCTAGTTACATTAAGTGGCAAGCTGGATAAGAAGCAGCGACATCAGCTTGCTATAAGCTGAGTCCTATTTAATGACTCAGTGACTATGACATAGGATTATTGATAAGAGCGCTGGTTGAGTGTATCCAAGATATAGACAAGAAAATCACCTTGGAGAACCTTCACCACGATAGATATTTCCCATTCTCATGACGAGGCCTTTTCGAAGGCCTCCGGGCTGATGCCCCAAAATAACTGTGACGCGGAGCAGGCTGCAGAATACTTCAAAATGTAACCAGAGGCATGATGCCGCAACATCATCTGTTTTCCAGCGAATTTTCTACAATATCGAAGAACAGCCTATCACTCAAGGCCAGCGCCAATCCACGTAAAGCCCAAATTAGTCCCTAACAGTCAAAGCCAGTACCCACATTGACACCCATATCACGCCCGACAATGTCCACGATAGCCAGCCCTATATCACCCGACTGAAACGATAGTTAAGCCGTTTTAAACTCCCCTTTAGCGACGTCCAAATACAATACTTACTGATCAACACAGCGCAAAACATCAAGAAGATGGCGCTGCTAACACTGCTTTATTGTTTATTAATGGCATGTTATTCAAACAGAGCTGTAGGGGGCGGGAAGATATTAAGGGGGCTGCTGAAAAGTGTGAAGAATTGCAGAGATGAAATATTGCGGACGTGACCGTCTGTCGCTAAAAAGACAGAACCCCACACAAAAGTGGGGTTAGTCAGTAGTCTGACTCTCTATAGAGCAGAAGACGTTTCTTTTTTATTTTGGCACATAGCAAAAACCCCACGCTTTTGGCATGGGGTCTTTACTTGATTTGATACCTGGCAGTGTCACAGTATTCGTCTCATCTTGAGGATGAGTCTCACCCCTTCGGGGCCAGCGCAAGGCGCTGTTCAAACTGCATTCGCAGTAGTATTCGTCTCATCTTGAGGATGAGTCTCACCCCTTCGGGGCCAGCGCAAGACGCTGTTCAAACTGCATGCGCAGTAGTATTCGTCTCATCTTAAGGATGAGTCTCACCCCTTCGGGGCCAGCGCAAGACGCTGTTCAAACTGCATTCGCAGTAGTATTCGTCTCATCTTGAGGATGAGTCTCACCCCTTCGGGGCCAGCGCAAGACGCTGTTCAAACTGCATGCGCAGTAGTATTCGTCTCATCTTGAGGATGAGTCTCACCCCTTCGGGGCCAGCGCAAGACGCTGTTCAAACTGCATGCGCAGTAGTATTCGTCTCATCTTGAGGATGAGTCTCACCCCTTCGGGGCCAGCGCAAGGCGCTGTTCAAACTGCATGCGCAGTAGTATTCGTCTCATCTTGAGGATGAGTCTCACCCCTTCGGGGCCAGCGCAAGGCGCTGTTCAAACTGCATGCGCAGTTTGTCGCATATCATGCTCGAGTAGCACACGCCAGAACCATAAGCAAAAAAGGCCACCCATCAGGGTAGCCTTTTTTGTTTATTTGATGCCTGGCAGTGTCCTACTCTCGCATGGGGAGACCCCACACTACCATCGGCGCTACGGCGTTTCACTTCTGAGTTCGGCATGGGATCAGGTGGGACCACCGCGCTAAGGCCGCCAGGCAAATTCTGTTTCAATCAACTCGCTCACGATAAACTCTCGTCAGCCAGCCAATCCAATCTCGGAACATTCGCTGAAAATTTACTCTCTCAAATCCAAAACACCTTTGGTGTTGTAAGGTTAAGCCTCACGGATCATTAGTACTGGTTAGCTCAATGCATCGCTGCACTTACACACCCAGCCTATCAACGTCATAGTCTTTAACGTTCCTTCAGGGGGCTTAAAGCCCCAGGGAAGACTCATCTCGAGGCAAGTTTCCCGCTTAGATGCTTTCAGCGGTTATCTCTTCCGAATTTAGCTACCGGGCAATGCCATTGGCATGACAACCCGAACACCAGTGATTCGTCCACTCCGGTCCTCTCGTACTAGGAGCAGCCCCTCTCAATCTTCCAACGCCCACGGCAGATAGGGACCGAACTGTCTCACGACGTTCTAAACCCAGCTCGCGTACCACTTTAAATGGCGAACAGCCATACCCTTGGGACCTACTTCAGCCCCAGGATGTGATGAGCCGACATCGAGGTGCCAAACACCGCCGTCGATATGAACTCTTGGGCGGTATCAGCCTGTTATCCCCGGAGTACCTTTTATCCGTTGAGCGATGGCCCTTCCATTCAGAACCACCGGATCACTAAGACCTACTTTCGTACCTGCTCGAGCCGTCACTCTCGCAGTCAAGCTAGCTTATGCCTTTGCACTAACCTCACGATGTCCGACCGTGATTAGCTAACCTTCGTGCTCCTCCGTTACTCTTTGGGAGGAGACCGCCCCAGTCAAACTACCCACCAGACACTGTCCTCACCCCAGATTATGGGGCCGAGTTAGAACATCAAACATTAAAGGGTGGTATTTCAAGGTTGGCTCCATGCAGACTGGCGTCCACACTTCAATGCCTCCCACCTATCCTACACATCAAGGCTCAATGTTCAGTGTCAAGCTATAGTAAAGGTTCACGGGGTCTTTCCGTCTTGCCGCGGGTACACTGCATCTTCACAGCGAGTTCAATTTCACTGAGTCTCGGGTGGAGACAGCCTGGCCATCATTACGCCATTCGTGCAGGTCGGAACTTACCCGACAAGGAATTTCGCTACCTTAGGACCGTTATAGTTACGGCCGCCGTTTACTGGGGCTTCGATCAAGAGCTTCGCCTTGCGGCTGACCCCATCAATTAACCTTCCAGCACCGGGCAGGCGTCACACCGTATACGTCCACTTTCGTGTTTGCACAGTGCTGTGTTTTTATTAAACAGTTGCAGCCAGCTGGTATCTGCGACTGGCTTCGGCGCCGAGAGCAAGTCTCTTTACCTAATGCCAGCGTGCCTTCTCCCGAAGTTACGGCACCATTTTGCCTAGTTCCTTCACCCGAGTTCTCTCAAGCGCCTGAGTATTCTCTACCTGACCACCTGTGTCGGTTTGGGGTACGATTCAATGTTACCTGATGCTTAGAGGCTTTTCCTGGAAGCTTGGCATCAACTACTTCTGCACCGTAGTGCATCGTCATCACACCTCAGCGTTGATAAGCAACCGGATTTACCAAGTCACTCCGCCTACATGCTTAAACCGGGACAACCGTCGCCCGGCTAGCCTAGCCTTCTCCGTCCCCCCTTCGCAGTAACACCAAGTACAGGAATATTAACCTGTTTCCCATCGACTACGCTTTTCAGCCTCGCCTTAGGGGTCGACTCACCCTGCCCCGATTAACGTTGGACAGGAACCCTTGGTCTTCCGGCGTGCGGGTTTTTCACCCGCATTATCGTTACTTATGTCAGCATTCGCACTTCTGATACCTCCAGCAGCCCTCACAGGCCACCTTCAACGGCTTACAGAACGCTCCCCTACCCAACAACACCTAAGTGTCGCTGCCGCAGCTTCGGTGCATGGTTTAGCCCCGTTACATCTTCCGCGCAGGCCGACTCGACCAGTGAGCTATTACGCTTTCTTTAAATGATGGCTGCTTCTAAGCCAACATCCTGGCTGTCTATGCCTTCCCACATCGTTTCCCACTTAACCATGACTTTGGGACCTTAGCTGGCGGTCTGGGTTGTTTCCCTCTTCACGACGGACGTTAGCACCCGCCGTGTGTCTCCCGTGATAACATTCTTCGGTATTCGGAGTTTGCATCGGTTTGGTAAGTCGGGATGACCCCCTAGCCGAAACAGTGCTCTACCCCCGAAGATGAGTTCACGAGGCGCTACCTAAATAGCTTTCGGGGAGAACCAGCTATCTCCCGGTTTGATTGGCCTTTCACCCCCAGCCACAAGTCATCCGCTAATTTTTCAACATTAGTCGGTTCGGTCCTCCAGTTAGTGTTACCCAACCTTCAACCTGCCCATGGCTAGATCACCGGGTTTCGGGTCTATACCTTGCAACTAGACGCCCAGTTAAGACTCGGTTTCCCTACGGCTCCCCTATTCGGTTAACCTTGCTACAAAATATAAGTCGCTGACCCATTATACAAAAGGTACGCAGTCACACCACGAAGGTGCTCCCACTGCTTGTACGTACACGGTTTCAGGTTCTATTTCACTCCCCTCGCCGGGGTTCTTTTCGCCTTTCCCTCACGGTACTGGTTCACTATCGGTCAGTCAGGAGTATTTAGCCTTGGAGGATGGTCCCCCCATATTCAGACAGGATGTCACGTGTCCCGCCCTACTCATCGAGTTCACAGAAGGTGTATTTTTGTGTACGGGACTATCACCCTGTACCGTGCGACTTTCCAGACGCTTCCACTAACACACAAACTGATTCAGACTCTGGGCTCTTCCCCGTTCGCTCGCCGCTACTGGGGGAATCTCGGTTGATTTCTTTTCCTCGGGGTACTTAGATGTTTCAGTTCCCCCGGTTCGCCTTGCATGGCTATGTATTCACCATGCAATAGTGCAACGAATTGCACTGGGTTTCCCCATTCGGGTATCGTCGGTTGTAACGGTTCATATCACCTTACCGACGCTTATCGCAGATTAGCACGCCCTTCATCGCCTCTGACTGCCTAGGCATCCACCGTGTACGCTTAGTCGCTTAACCTCACAACCCGAAGGTGTTTCTGTGCTCAAAGTGGTTGCGCGTTCACAAATGCGGTGTTGTTCCGTGCGCGCAATCCTCATGAACGTTAAGTTCACTCCGGTTGCTGTGCGCGGTACGCCTTGCCTTTGCGTCGCTCACTCACTTTTTGACATTGAAAACCTGTCGCATTGCGATTATTTGAGAGACTCTAATACAGGTTACTTCTTATCTCAGTACTGCTACGGAGAGATAAGTTTCAGCTGTATTGTTTCAATTTTCAGCTTGTTCCAGATTGTTAAAGAGCAATATCTTAAACACGACTCGTTAAAGTCATCTTTAAGATATTTTTTAGTTCATAAAGAACCAGTGATAATGTCTTTCACACATTATCGGATTGGCGTCCCCAAGGGGATTCGAACCCCTGTTACAGCCGTGAAAGGGCAGTGTCCTAGGCCTCTAGACGATGGGGACACGAAATACCGATCAAACCGAAATCTAACCGTTCGCGTCAGCATGAGTCGAAACTCACGACATCAACAGGTGCTCTTGCTCATTACATTCATCAGACAATCTGTGTGGACACTACGCAATGCGTATCGTTAGGTAAGGAGGTGATCCAACCGCAGGTTCCCCTACGGTTACCTTGTTACGACTTCACCCCAGTCATGAATCACAAAGTGGTAAGCGCCCTCCCGAAGGTTAAGCTACCTACTTCTTTTGCAACCCACTCCCATGGTGTGACGGGCGGTGTGTACAAGGCCCGGGAACGTATTCACCGTAGCATTCTGATCTACGATTACTAGCGATTCCGACTTCATGGAGTCGAGTTGCAGACTCCAATCCGGACTACGACAGACTTTATGTGGTCCGCTGACTCTCGCGAGTTCGCTTCACTTTGTATCTGCCATTGTAGCACGTGTGTAGCCCTACTCGTAAGGGCCATGATGACTTGACGTCATCCCCACCTTCCTCCGGTTTGTCACCGGCAGTCTCCCTTGAGTTCCCACCATTACGTGCTGGCAACAAAGGATAAGGGTTGCGCTCGTTGCGGGACTTAACCCAACATTTCACAACACGAGCTGACGACAGCCATGCAGCACCTGTCTCACAGTTCCCGAAGGCACCGAAGCATCTCTGCTAAGTTCTGTGGATGTCAAGAGTAGGTAAGGTTCTTCGCGTTGCATCGAATTAAACCACATGCTCCACCGCTTGTGCGGGCCCCCGTCAATTCATTTGAGTTTTAACCTTGCGGCCGTACTCCCCAGGCGGTCGACTTAACGCGTTAGCTCCGGAAGCCACGCCTCAAGGGCACAACCTCCAAGTCGACATCGTTTACAGCGTGGACTACCAGGGTATCTAATCCTGTTTGCTCCCCACGCTTTCGCACCTGAGCGTCAGTCTTTGTCCAGGGGGCCGCCTTCGCCACCGGTATTCCTCCAGATCTCTACGCATTTCACCGCTACACCTGGAATTCTACCCCCCTCTACAAGACTCTAGCTTGCCAGTTTCAAATGCAGTTCCCACGTTAAGCGCGGGGATTTCACATCTGACTTAACAAACCGCCTGCGTGCGCTTTACGCCCAGTAATTCCGATTAACGCTTGCACCCTCCGTATTACCGCGGCTGCTGGCACGGAGTTAGCCGGTGCTTCTTCTGCGAGTAACGTCAATCAATCGTGCTATTAACACGACTGCCTTCCTCCTCGCTGAAAGTGCTTTACAACCCGAAGGCCTTCTTCACACACGCGGCATGGCTGCATCAGGCTTGCGCCCATTGTGCAATATTCCCCACTGCTGCCTCCCGTAGGAGTCTGGACCGTGTCTCAGTTCCAGTGTGGCTGGTCATCCTCTCAGACCAGCTAGGGATCGTCGCCTAGGTGAGCCATTACCTCACCTACTAGCTAATCCCATCTGGGCACATCCGATGGCGTGAGGCCCGAAGGTCCCCCACTTTGCTCTTGCGAGGTCATGCGGTATTAGCTACCGTTTCCAGTAGTTATCCCCCTCCATCAGGCAGTTTCCCAGACATTACTCACCCGTCCGCCGCTCGCCGGCAAAGTAGCAAGCTACTTTCCGCTGCCGCTCGACTTGCATGTGTTAGGCCTGCCGCCAGCGTTCAATCTGAGCCATGATCAAACTCTTCAATTTAAGATTTGTTTGATTTGCTACTAATGAAAGTAGCGATGCTCAAAGATTACTTTCTGCAAATATGCATTCGAACCGAAGTTCAAATGTGTACTGCTTTGGTCACTCTTCAAGACTTTGATATTTCTTCTGCCTGCCGAAACAGGCTTCGATATCGTCTTGCGAGTGCCCACACAGATTGTCTGATAAATTGTTAAAGAGCGTTCGTTACCCGTTTGCCTTGCGGCGAATCTACGGTAACGCGGGAGGCAGATAATACGCTTTCCCGCTACAGAGTCAATAACTTAATTTTCTCTGCTCTACTCGGCTACTTTGTGAAGTTGCTCACAGCGCCGTGTCGATGGATGCGCATTATAGGGAGCCGCTTCAGAATGGCAAGGGTTTATAGTAAAGTTTTTTCCGTTTGCTGATTATTTGAACGTAAAGGCTATTTGTGACGCGCTTTTATCGCTTTTGGCAGGTCAGCCAGACTATTTAGCACCCAATCGGCCGCAGCTTCACCTTCTGCAGTAACTGGCTTGCCAGTGCGCACCAGCACCTTAGTACCGATATTTGCTGCTAATGCTGCCTGCATATCTTCAATTTTATCGCCCACCATATAAGAAGAAGCCATATCGATGTTCATTTCACTTTGCGCTTGCAGTAACATGCCCGGCAATGGCTTGCGACATTCACATACTTCACTGTACTCAGCGACACTACCATCGGGATGATGCGGGCAGAAATAGATACCATCCAAATCAACACCACGATCAGCAAGGGACCAATCCATCCACTCGGTTAGGCTTAAGAATTGCTCTTCGGTAAACATACCGCGCGCAATCCCCGATTGATTGGTGACTAATACCAAAGCAAAACCCATTTCTTTCAATTCACGGCATGCATCAATAGCGCCGTCTATAAACTGAAAATTATCAATTTCGTGAACATAACCGTGGTCGACATTAATTGTACCATCACGGTCTAAAAATATTGCGGGAACGGGCTGAGTCACTTATCTGCTCCTGAAGGCTGTAAACCCCGTTAGTATCGCATGTTTTATTGCCTATTGAGAATGGAAGAGAATCAGTGTTGCCAGTTGACTTAGCCGTCTAGACGCCTTAACATCCAATCTACACTTTGGTTCTGCTGAAGTTTACTTTTTATCTAGCCACGGAAATGACGATAAAATAAGAATAATATGATTAAACTTTCTCACATCAGCAAAGTGTTCCAGCAAGGAACGCGCACGATTACCGCGCTTTCAGACGTGAGTCTGCATGTCCCTGCAGGGCAAATTTATGGCGTTATTGGTGCCTCAGGTGCCGGTAAAAGTACCCTGATTCGGTGTGCTAACATGCTAGAGCGCCCTACCAGCGGACAAGTTCTGGTCGATGGCCAAGATCTCACCACCTTATCTGAAGGCCAGTTGACGCGCGCACGCCGTCAAATCGGCATGATTTTTCAGCATTTTAATTTACTCTCCTCCCGTACCGTGTATGGCAATATCGCGTTGCCGCTTGAGTTGGACAATACATCACGCGCAGATATAAAGAAGAGAGTGACCGAGCTGTTGGATTTAGTGGGTCTGGCAGATAAGCAGGATGCTTACCCCGCGAACTTATCGGGCGGGCAGAAGCAGCGTGTGGCTATTGCCCGCGCATTGGCCAGCAATCCTAAAGTACTGCTGTGTGATGAAGCCACCAGCGCACTGGATCCTGCAACCACCCGCTCAATTCTGGAGTTGCTAAAAGATATCAACCGCCGCTTGGGTCTCACCATTCTGCTAATCACCCATGAAATGGATGTGGTGAAACGCATCTGTGATCAAGTTGCAGTTATTAGTGACGGTAAATTGATTGAGAAAGACAGTGTCAGTGAAGTGTTCTCTCATCCGAAAACGCCGTTGGCTCAACAATTTATCCAATCAACCCTGCATTTGGACATTCCAGAAGATTACGCCAAGCGTATGACTCATGAACCAACCACGGTCCGGGTTCCACTGCTGAAACTGGAGTTCACCGGTAAGTCCGTTGATGCACCATTGATTTCACAAGCGGTGCGCCGTTTCAATATTGATATCGGTATCCTTAGCTCGCAAATGGATTATGCCGGTGGCGTTAAGTTTGGTGTCATGCTGGCTGAGCTACATGGCGACACTCAAGATGGCCTCGCAGCCATCAAGTTCTTGCAAGATCATCATGTAAAAGTAGAGGTTCTGGGTTATGTCTGAGGCAATGATGTGGTTAATGGGCCGAGGCGTCTGGGAAACTCTGATGATGACTTTTGTATCTGGTTTCTTTGGCTTTGTTTTGGGGCTACCGGTCGGGGTTCTGCTGTATGTCACCCGTCCAGGGCAAATTATCGCCAATAATAAAATTTACCGAACCCTGTCTGGGGTGGTGAATATCTTCCGCTCTATACCTTTTATTATTTTATTGGTGTGGATGATTCCATTTACGAGAATGATAGTCGGGACATCTATTGGTTTACAGGCGGCAATTGTGCCGTTAACCGTCGGTGCAGCGCCTTTTATTGCTCGTATGGTAGAGAATGCCCTGCTGGAGATTCCGTCCGGTTTGGTTGAAGCGGCGCGTGCAATGGGTGCAACGCCAATGCAAATCATTAAAAAGGTGCTGTTGCCCGAGGCCCTTCCTGGCTTGGTCAATGCAGCTACAATTACCCTAATTACCCTAGTAGGCTATTCCGCTATGGGGGGGGCAGTCGGTGCCGGTGGCCTAGGCCAAATCGGTTACCAGTATGGTTACATTGGTTATAACGCCACTGTAATGAATACGGTATTAGTATTATTAGTAATTCTGGTTTACCTAATCCAGCTCAGTGGCGATCGGATCGTAAAAGCTGTTACTCACAAATAGTTATTAATACATAAATTACCCAAAGTACGAAGGGTATAGCGACTGCCTCACACAGCGGCGCACCTTAAACGAATGTCTATAGAGGAAGGGATATGTCTTTAAAATTCAAATCTATCGCGGCAGTCAGCGCACTCATTGGTACTCTGGCTCTCGTGGGTTGCGGCCCAGCAGAAAAAGATCCAAACCACATTAAAGTGGGTGTCATTGTAGGCGCTGAGCAACAAGTTGCTGAAGTTGCACAGAAAGTAGCAAAAGACAAATATGGTTTGGATGTTGAGCTGGTAACGTTCAACGACTATGTATTGCCAAACGAAGCCCTGAGCAAAGGTGATATTGACTTGAACGCTTTCCAGCATAAACCTTATCTGGATCAGCAAATCAAAGATCGCGGTTACAAATTAGTTTCTGTCGGTAACTCATTTGTTTACCCGATTGCTGGTTACTCTAAAAAAATCAAATCATTGGATGAGTTACAGCCTGGCTCTCAGGTCGCATTACCAAACGACCCAACTAACCTAGGCCGATCTCTGTTGCTGCTGCAAAAAGTGGGCCTGATTAAACTGAAAGACGGTGTTGGTTTATTACCAACCGCACTTGATGTGGTTGAGAACCCTAAAAACCTGAAACTGGTTGAGCTGGAAGCGCCTCAGTTACCACGTTCTTTGGATGACCAGCAGATCGCATTAGCCATTATCAACACTACCTACGCCAGCCAGATTGGCCTGACGCCGGCGAAAGATGGCCTGTTTGTGGAAGATAAAGAGTCACCTTACGTCAACCTGATCGTGGCCCGCGAAGATAATAAAGATGCGGAAAATGTGAAGAAATTCGTGCAAGCTTATCAGTCTGACGAAGTTTACGACGCAGCAAATAAAGCCTTCAATGGCGGTGCAGTCAAAGGCTGGTAATCGCCAATTGGCTATTTTGCCGAATACAACACTGACTAAATGCAGTGTTTGCTAAATATATTGCAAGACGGGCTACGGCCCGTCTTGTTATTTGCATAATAGATTGCTTCAATAGCGCCACTTAAATAAAAAGGCTGAGGAATTTCTATGCGTGCGTTACCTCTGTGTCTGTTGGCCCTTTCGCTGACGGGATGCTCCATGCTTCAATCAAAGCCATCCACCACAGAAACTCCGGTTAAGCAACCACCTCCGGTGACTAAAACCAGCCCAACGGTAGCCCCTCGTCCGGCACCGGTAAAACTTTATAAAAGCGCTGAAGAGCTTGTCGGCAAGCCTTTCCGTGACTTAGGAGAAGTGTCCGGTGAATCTTGCCAATCTACGGTTCAGGACTCTCCACCGAGCATTGCTACTGCCCGTAAAAGAATGCAGACCCGAGCCTCTTATATGAAAGCTAACGCGGTCTTGCTTCATCAGTGTGAAATACAAAGTGGCATTCCTGGCTGCTATCAACAAGCAGTATGCCAAGGCTCAGCACTGAGTGTTTCATCAAAATGAGTGCTTTTTCCTTTAATCAGATCGGTGTGATCCGTTCACCCTATAAAGAGAAGTTTGCCGTGCCGCGGCAACCCGGTCTGATTGAAGATGGCGGGGGCGAGTTACAATTATTAGCGCCCTATAATCAGCCGGAAGCCGTGCGGGGCTTATCTGATTTCAGCCACCTATGGGTAATGTTTGTTTTTCATCAAACCATGGATGGCGGCTGGCGGCCGACTGTTCGCCCGCCACGTCTTGGGGGCAATGCCCGAATGGGCGTCTTTGCTACTCGCTCCACTTTTCGCCCTAACCCTATTGGGATGTCCCTGATTGAGCTGAAAGGGGTGCGTTGCCAAGGTGGCGAGGTGATTTTGGAGTTAGGAAGTCTGGACTTGGTTGATGGCACACCCGTTATTGATATCAAACCCTATCTGCCGTTTGCGGAAAGCCAGCCGCAAGCACGCGCGGGTTTTGCGCAATCGGCACCAGATGCAAACATGCCGGTTTGCTTTTCCACCACCGCCGAACAACAGTTAGCACAGCAGCAACAACGCCATCCGAATTTGCGGCGTTTTATCACTCAGGTTTTAGCGCAGGACCCGCGTCCCGCCTACCGCAAAGAAGATAACGAAAGCCGTGAGTATGCGGTTCTACTGCTGGAATTTAATGTGCGTTGGCGGGTTATTGACCGGCAAACGGAAGTGTTATCCATCGACCCACGTTAAATTTCTCCCTGCTCTCTTTTGGCAACCCGTACTCACTGGTAAACTAAACCACTTTTACTTTTTGGCTGCCTCTATTTGTTGCAGTGCTAATGGAACCAAAACATCATGCGTACTAGCCAATATTTGCTCTCCACTCTAAAGGAGACACCTGCGGATGCTGAAGTCATCAGCCATCAACTGATGCTCCGCGCCGGGATGATCCGTAAACTGGCATCAGGTCTCTATACCTGGTTGCCAACCGGGGTTCGGGTGTTGAAGAAAGTCGAAAACATCGTGCGCGAAGAGATGAATAACGCGGGTGCTATCGAAGTTTCAATGCCCGTCGTGCAACCCGCTGACTTGTGGCAGGAGAGTGGCCGCTGGGAACAGTATGGCCCTGAGCTGTTACGCTTTGTTGATCGCGGCGAGCGTCCGTTCGTACTCGGTCCAACGCATGAAGAAGTGATTACTGACCTGATTCGCGGTGAGATTAACTCTTACAAACAACTCCCGCTGAATTTCTTCCAAATCCAGACCAAATTCCGTGATGAAGTTCGCCCACGTTTTGGCGTGATGCGTGCTCGCGAATTCCTGATGAAGGATGCCTACTCTTTCCATACCACGCAGGAGTCATTGCAGGAAACTTACGACGCGATGTATGCCGCTTACAGTAAGATTTTCGAACGTATGGATTTGAATTTCCGTGCGGTGCTGGCGGATACCGGTTCAATCGGTGGCAGCGCATCCCACGAATTCCAAGTCTTAGCGGAAAGTGGCGAAGACGATATTGTCTTCTCAACTGGTTCTGATTATGCCGCTAACATTGAGTTCGCTGAAGCACTGGCCCCTACTGAACCACGGGGCACGGCAACAGAAGAGCTGCGTATCGTTGATACTCCCAATGCAAAAACCATCGCTGAATTGGTTGAGCAGTTCAAACTGCCCATTGAGAAAACAGTGAAAACCTTATTGGTCCATGCTCATGAAGAGAGTGGGCATAAATTAGTGGCGCTGCTGGTGCGCGGTGACCATGAATTAAACGAAATTAAAGCAGAGAAATTGCCGCAAGTTGCCAAGCCATTGACCTTTGCCAGCGAAGAAGAGATTCGTGCGATCATCGGCGCAGGTCCAGGTTCACTCGGTCCGGTTAACCTACAACTGCCGGTGGTGGCTGACCGCTCCGTGGCAGTGATGAGTGATTTTGGTGCGGGTGCGAATATCGATGATAAACATTACTTTGGCATTAACTGGGAGCGCGATTTGCCGTTGCCACAAGTTGCTGATTTGCGTAATGTGGTTGAGGGCGATATCAGCCCTGATGGTCAAGGCACGCTGCAAATCAAGCGCGGGATCGAAGTGGGTCATATCTTCCAGCTAGGGACCAAATACTCTGAAGCGATGAAAGCGACAGTTCAGGGTGAAGATGGCCGTAACCAAGTGATGACCATGGGTTGTTACGGTATCGGGGTTTCTCGTGTGGTTGCTGCGGCGATTGAACAGAACTATGACGACCGTGGCATTATTTGGCCTGATGCAATCGCGCCATTCCAAGTCGCGATTTTGCCAATGAACATGCACAAATCTTTCCGAGTGAAAGAGTTGGCAGAAGAGCTGTACGCCACTCTGCGTTCACATGGCATTGACGTGATTCTCGACGATCGTAAAGAGCGCCCAGGTGTGATGTTTGCCGATATGGAATTGATTGGTGTGCCGCACAATATCGTCATTGGCGACCGCAATCTTGATAGCGAAGAAGTGGAATACAAACATCGCCGCGCTGGCGAAAAGCAGATGATTAAAACCAGTGAAATCATTGAGTTCTTACTGAGTCAGATCAAACGCTAAGTCAGGTATTTTGCTCGAAAGGCCGCTGGTTAATCACTACCAGCGGCTTTTTTATTTCAGCGACAGACTCATTTTATTGGCTATCGCAGCTTTTATTAGCATTGAACTGAATATCATCACCTGCCGGAATCAGCGTTTTATCTGATTGCCCCTCTTCCATTGAAGGTCGAATATCAAAGTGACCATTGAGGGTCAGAAATACAGGTTCACCTACATTTTTACGGGCTTTCAAATAGCCTTTCTCCAGCGCAATATTATTCTCTACGGGGAAAGTTTTGCCCGTTGCGCAATCAGTAAATACAGCGGCATCCGCAAAGTATTTATACATGCCACTTAATGGCATCGGCGTTTTAGGCAAAGATTGTTCGCTCGGCTCCAGCTGATAATTCAATTTAGAGTGGATGGGTAAACCTTGCTGATCAAGCATCACTAGATTTTTACCCACTGGCTGGAAATAACGTTTTTCCCCCTGCCCGTTGGTCAACACTAATTTATCCGCAGTACGCGCCCACTTACCATATTCGGCAAAGGTTTGATCGCCCTCTTTGCTGCCCCTATAAATTTCTTTCAGGACAAATGTGCCGTCACTATCAAGAAACAGTGAGGTATCCAGCCCGCTGCAATCTGCACAGGGTAATACGCCCTGATAACTTTGCTGCATCGGTTGTAAAACCTGCTCAACCGGCTGATGCCGATTATTACAGCCGAAGAGTGACAGCGCACCTACTGCCACAATCAGCGTTATTGCTAATTTACTCACAGCCATTCTCCCATACTGTGTCCGATATATAAGGTTTGAGGCCATTTCGGCATCATGCCTGATGTATTTTTCCGCGCAGCGCTTTTGTTGCCCCTTTACGGACTTTGCTTTCAACTCGCCTTATTTTTGAGCCTTTGGTGGGTTTCGTCGCCCGACGCGTTTTTTCCACCACCATGGCCTGACGAATTAATGCTACCAGCCGCGCTAATGCCGCCTCGCGATTCATATCCTGGCTGCGGTACTCCTGCGCTTTAATAATGACGACACCTTCAGCCGTCATCAAATGGCTATTTAGCAATAATAACCTTTCTTTATAATACTCTGGCAGGCTTGATGCCTTGATGTCAAAGCGCAAATGGATAGCAGTTGAGGTTTTATTGACATGTTGGCCCCCCGCGCCCTGCGCCCGGATCGCGGTCAACTCAATCTCGCTGTCGGGTAGGCTGACACTATTAGATATAATCAGCACACTTATTGCCCATTGCTTTGCCATTCGGCAAAACTAATTTCCAGATTATTCTTATCATCTGATAACCAGATAGTTCCCTCTTGCAGTGTGGCCTGTAGTGACATGTTTCGATTAGAGAGCGCGGCCAACTTTGCCATCTGCTCATCATCAAGGAAGCGCACTTGAAGATTACGGTGCCCAGATAACTTATCCTGAACTTGTGGCCACCACACTTTAGCCGCCCGCTCGCTGTAGGCATACAGCACCACTTGCTGTGACTGATTACAGGCTTTTCGTAGCCGTTTCTCCTCTGGTAGCCCTAATTCCACCCAGAGTTCGATGCCGTTGTGGTCGTTATGACGCCAAATTTCTGGCTCATCATCGGCGCTCAGCCCCTTGGTAAACTGCAAACGTTCATCTGCATGACAAATCCACGCCAACAAACGCAGCATCATACGCTGATCTGTTTCGGAGGGGTGTTGCGCTATCGTCAGGTTAACATCCTGAAAAAAATTACGATCCATATCAGCAATGTTAATCGCGGCTTTATGGATGGTTGCTTTTAGTGCCATGAGTGACCTCTTAATCATCTGGCGGACAGTGTACTTGATTAGGTCGGCCAGCAGCCAGACAACCCTGCGTAAAGAGAGTTATTAGTGGCGTCAATACTAAAAAGAAACCTTATCTCCCACTCTAATATCTCCATCACTCCTGTGCTATAGTCCTTATAAGTTCAGAGTTTATCTTCGTAGGTTAGCAGTGTGCTGTTTCCAATGAGAATCTACCGAGTTAAACTTTTTCAGGAGGATTACTGTGCAGCAATACTGTGAATTAGTACGCCGTTTTTATGCCGAAATAGGAAGTGGTGACCTTGGCTACGTGCCAGACGCCCTGCGTTGTGTATTGAAAGCATTGGACGAAGTTGCGGCTAACGACGCACTCCCGTCCTCCGTTAGGGAACAGGCGGCCTATGCCGCCGCTAACTTATTGGTGAGCGATTATGTCGATGAGTGAAGAGTATCAACCCATCAATTGTGATGACTACGATAATCTAGAACTCGCCTGCCAACATCACCTGATACTGACGTTGAAGTTGAGAGGCGGTGAGATCGTAGAGGGTAAAGCTAGCGATCTGCTGCTGAGAAAAAAGGTCGAGTACCTGATTATTGAACAAGACGGAGCTATGCGCGAGTTACGTCTGGACCACATTGCCAGTTTCAGTCACCCAGAAATCGGGACTGTGGTGGTGAGTGCATCATAGTTTCAATGCTTTATCTGGGCCGTTGAAGAGCGGCCCAGAGCTTAAGGTTTTAAGCTGGTAAATTAAGGTTTAAGACTGGCATAGTAAGCTGCCAAATCAGAAAAATCCTCGTCAGATAAGTTAGAAACATAAGCCCGCATCACTTCAGCCTGCCCCCCTGTACGCCCACCTTTCTTATATGCGGCCAATGATTGCTCCAAATAGAGCGCATTTTGCCCGGCAAGATTGGGGTACATTGGCACCGAGACTTTGCCATTCATACCATGACAAGCCACACAACTGGCCGACTTCACTCTTCCTGCTTCGATATCATTTTTTGCCAATGCTGGAAAACTGCATAGGCCGAGTATGACCGCCATACTGACGACTAATTTCATCATTGCTCCTCACAAAACCTATTTCCAATTGCAAGTATATTGACGACCTTTGTTAGCCGCCCTCCTGCACCATGAAACCTGTTGAATCTATTTATTATTATTTCGCTTTGGCCCAATTAAGGTGCCAGCACGGCTCGCCCTCTTTCACCTGACCTGCCTGAGTCACGAAAACCCCGGCAGCGGCAATCAATTGCTCGCCAAAATAGAGCAACGGAATACGTTCCCGCTGCCAGGGTGGAATGCCTAACTCCTGCCATAGTTTCTTACCTTGGCGCGAATGGTGCCGCCCGACAATTTTGATATCACCATGCAATCCAAAACCAATACTGATTTCGTCACCGAGATCAGCCACTCTTATTGCTTGCTCACCACTCGCTGTCAAACTTAGCACCCCTAAATTGGCAGGTAGAACCAAGGGTTCTGGTGGTTCTGCTTGATCCTTAACTATCGCCCAAAAGAGGTGATCCACACTGATCTCTTTCAACGCTGGTATTAGATACAAATGTTGCCGGAAACGGCGAACCTGATAAGCACCAAGGGTGAGTTGTGGCTCTGCATCCGGCCGTGCCATCGCGACTTCCAGCCACAATCTTTGCAACTGACTCTGCGATGGCATTGAAGCCCCCTCCCCAGCTAACCATCGACGCAATATCGCCCCACGTTTAGCATCTGTAGCCAGTATTAGCCCCTCAATGGAGAGCGCGCTATGGTGATTTTTCAATTGTTGCAAGCTATCAGCCAGCAACTCATCCAATAACTGCTCCTGTTCAGCACACAAACTTGCACTGCGCGCCGTGGCCTGCGCAAAATGCGGCCAGCGATGGTTAAGTAACGGCAAGACTCTCAAGCGCAGGAAATTACGATCGAAACGATCGTCCTGGTTGCTGTCGTCTTCAATCCACTGTAATTGCTGGGTTCGAGCATAGCTCTCTAGCATTTCGCGGGAGAATGTCAGTAAAGGTCGTAATAACTGGCTGTGAGCAAAGGGCATTCTGGCGGCCATTGCGGATAATCCCGCCGGACCACTGCCTCGTTTTAGCGCTAACAGGAAAGTCTCGCATTGGTCATCCAGATGCTGGGCCGTCAGTAACACTTCATTAGCCGCTAAATGTGAAGAGAATGCCTGATAGCGGGCGGTTCTGGCTGCAGCCTCAATACCATTGTGACGGGGATCAATACTCACCCGAACCACTTCGAGCGGAATTTGCCATCGCTCACATTGCTGTTGGCAATGCTTTACCCAGTCATCTGCCAGCGGATTTAAACCGTGGTGAATATGAATGGCGCGTACTTTCAACTCGGGAATGAGTTGGTCACGTATACAGACCAATAAGTGCAGCAATACACTGGAGTCCAGACCGCCACTGAATCCCACCAAAAAGTCGCGATGCCCCCCCAATTGTGCAAACACGGGGTTGAGTAAAATATTTGGCGTAGCAGGGACTGCGTTCATGTTATTCCGGAATCAATTCATAGAGCTCCAGTGGTAAACCATCTGGGTCATTAAAGAAAGTAAAACGTGATTGAGTATAAGGATCAATGCGAACCGCTTCGCAAATCACCCCAGCGGTGTCGAGTTCATTGACGGCCTGCTCAATATCATCAACCTGAAAAGCCAAATGTCGCAAACCACAAGCTTCTGGGCGACTTGGGCGTGGCGTGGGTGAGGGGAAAGAGAATAATTCGATAGTGTATTGACCCTTTAACGCCAGATCAGCTTTCCACGAGTCGCGCTCTGCACGATAAACCTCACTGATCAGCGTAAAGCCCAGCACCTCACAATAGAATTTTTTACTGGCCAGATAATCTGAGCCAATGATCGCAATATGGTGAATCTGACGTATTGCCAACATGCATCACTCTCCTGTCTCATTCTGAATTACAATGGGTATCTGCCATCAATACCATCAGTTAGCGCATACGACCTTATATTACCCCAGATCATGGGTAATGAATGTGCCCTATGATGAGATTTATCTTCACAGTAATAGCTGATTCTTTATCATTCTTTCTCTTATACAAGAGTTAAACGTCAATCTTCCTGAAAAACAATCCATTTATTGATATAGGGCCAATGGTTTTTATATTAAAAAAAACAAATACCACATGATATTTTGAAAAGTAAATTCAACAACAAGGTGTTAACACACGTAAAGGAAACGCCCGTGTTAAAAAATAAAAATGCATACCTTATTGTTACACTATTTATTGTTAATTATGCTTTTGCTATTAATCAAGTTAATATTGTTTATCGTACTGACTCTCGCCCCCCTGAAGAGATTACTCAGGCAGGAGGCATGTTCCCATTTTCCGATTTACCTCAAGATAACGATTTACTGCATCACTTTGAAGGTGAATCTTTAGACGGATATACCAGCGCTTTTGTTTCCACCACAGCATCATTACGCCACGCTATCGACCATGCTGCTTTTACTGCAAGAATAAGTGATACAGAGCCATTTGATCCTGAATTTGAAACTTATCTCTATGTTATTCGCCCAGCAGAAAACTTCTACAGTATTGATGCATCATTTAATCATGCCAGAGAAGAATCAGCCGAAAATACCCGCTTATATGTGAAGCTAAGCAATTTACTGCGTGACTATGGCGGCATGGAAGAGTGGGTAGCATTTGGTGGTTTTGCGAATACTCGTATTATCGCCTATGCACGACTGAGTGGTCCTCAACTGCAACAGCACTACGACTCCGGGCAGATCTTCTCCGAACTTTTTTGGGCTGGGCGCTGGCAGAATAACTATCAATATAGTTCTGCATGGGATCAAGACAACAGCGCATCAACACCTTATTCGAGGCTGGGTGTACCTCGTGGTTATATTTCCATGGCACAAAATTCGACCGGACAGCAGCTACCTGTATCCATCACCTGCTATGGGAAAGCCAGCGCCAGCACATTAAGAATGAAACGAGAAGTGCCCAATAGTCACTGTCATCGGGAGAAAATCCATGTCTCAAGATATTTTTATAATAATGATCTCATTTGGAAGCTATTCAATATATTCGACTAATAACCTTACCCCATAATTAAATCACTAAAAAATGCGGAGATATAATGATTAAATTAACATTATTAAGTGCGGTGATATTTACCGCTTTAAATTCATTTGCTTCTGAACATTATGAGCTAACAGGAAAAGTAAATGGGATTCGTATTTCTAAAGATAGGTGCTATATCTCCTTTGAAGCAAATAACTCTCCATATTATAGTAACGGGTGGCATTTTTCTGATGGTGATACTATCTGTAAAATAGCACAAATGGCCTATGTTCTTGGCAGCCCAGTCAGCGCTACCGGTGAAGTGAATACCGACAATGCTTCTTATGCCAATACGGTAAAAAGTATCATTATGGGGGAAAAAGATATCCATTGGCCGCCTTATCATCAGCCCGACTAGCCATTATACAAAAAAAATCCGGAGCCTATTCAGCTCCGGATTTTTCAAATACGATGACATCATCGAATGTATAAAATCAGCAATAACCGTAGTTCATCAAACGCTGATAACGACGATTCAATAACTCTTCTTCATTCAAGACATCCAAATCACTGAGATCTGCCAGCAATTGCGCCTTCAGTGAAGCGGCAATCGCTAAGTAATCACGGTGCGCGCCACCTAACGGCTCAGGGATCACTGAGTCAATCATCTTCAGCTCTTTCAGACGATGCGCGGTGATGCCCATAGCTTCTGCGGCTAATGGCGCTTTATCGGCGCTTTTCCACAGAATAGAAGCACAACCCTCAGGGGAGATAACGGAATACGTACTGTATTGCAGCATATTCACTTTATCGCCAACACCGATGGCCAATGCACCACCAGACCCCCCTTCACCGATAACAGTACAAACGATAGGCACGTTCAATCGTGACATCTCACGTAGGTTACGTGCGATGGCTTCAGATTGGCCTCGCTCTTCTGCGCCAACCCCCGGGTAAGCCCCTGGTGTGTCGATGAAAGTAATGATTGGCAGCTTAAAGCGCTCAGCCATTTCCATCAGACGCAGTGCCTTACGATAACCTTCAGGCGCAGGCATACCAAAGTTACGGCGGATCTTCTCTTTGGTTTCGCGACCTTTTTGATGGCCTATGATCATCACTGGGCGGCCCTCTAAACGAGCAATCCCTCCGACGATAGCTTTATCGTCAGCATAAGCGCGATCACCGGCCAGCTCTTCAAAATCGGTAAAGATATTAGCGATATAATCCAGGGTATAAGGACGACGAGGATGGCGTGCCAGTTGGGCAATCTGCCATGCGCCGAGGTCCGAGAAAATCTTCCGCGTCAGCTCGAGACTTTTCTCACGTAGACGCTGGACCTCTTCATCCAGATTAATATCTAATTTTTCGTCTTGACGGCTGACTGCAGTCAGCGAGTCAATTTTCGCTTCCAGCTCTGCAATCGGCTGTTCAAAATCAAGAAAATTCAGACTCATAGCATTCCTATTTTAGTCAAATTCCAGTTCCACCTGCTCATTACCTACCAGCGTTCGCAAATCTATCAATAAACGATCGGTGGGCGTCACGCGCCATGTGGCTCCAAACCGCAGCCGGGCGCGAGCATCTTCCCGTTGGTAATAAAGATGCACTGGGATCGTCCCCGCTCGATGGGGTTCCAACGATTGACGGAGACGGTTCAAAAGCTGGTCATCAATTTGCCTGTCGGTCAGCGATATAGCAAGCCCACGGGCATATTTTTCACGAGCTTCACTGATGTCCATTAACTCACGGGCGGTCATTTTAAGTCCACCACTAAAGTCATCAAAGCTGACCTGTCCGGTGGCTATCAGGATACGGTCTTTTTCCAATAAATGCTGATATTTTTCCAACGCATCGGTGAATAGCATCACCTCCAGACGCCCGGAGCGGTCATCCAAAGTGCAAATACCAATGCGATTCCCACGTTTTGTTACCATAACCCTTGCAGCGATAACCAGCCCCACTGCCGTGGTCATTTTGCCCCGGTCCGTCGGATGCATATCTTTTAAACGCTGCCCGCCGGCATAACGTTCTATCTCCTTGAGATATTGGGTGATCGGGTGACCGGTCAGATATAGCCCCAGCGTTTCCCGCTCTCCGTCTAAGACAATCTGTTCCTGCCACGGCGGCACATTAGCATAAGATTGCTCAACCTGCTCAGGTGCATCAGCTAATACGCCAAACATATCTGCCTGACCAATAGCTTCAGCCTTGGCATGCTGGTCAGCCGCTTTTAATGCTTCGCCCAATGAACTCATCAATGCGGCACGGTGCGGCCCCAAGCGGTCAAAAGCACCGGACATAATCAGTTTTTCTAAGATTCGACGATTGAGCTTTTTGGTGTCCACTCTGGCACACAAATCAAATAATTCTTTGAAGTGGCCGCCCTCTTTACGGGCTTCCAGCATGGCCTCAATTGGCCCCTCGCCCACACCTTTGATGGCTCCTATGCCATAAACGATTTCGCCCTCATCATTGACATGGAAATGATACAGCCCGCTGTTGATGTCAGGAGGCAGAATTTTCAGCCCCATACGCCAGCATTCATCGACCAGACCCACCACTTTATCAGTGTTATCCATATCAGCGGTCATTACCGCCGCCATAAATTCAGCCGGATAATGTGCTTTCAGCCAAAGCGTCTGGTAAGAAACCAATGCGTATGCTGCGGAGTGAGATTTGTTAAAACCGTAACCGGCAAATTTCTCTACTAGGTCAAAAATCTTAATCGCCAGCTCACCGTCAACACCCTGATTTTTCGCCCCATCTTCAAATACCGAGCGCTGTTTAGCCATCTCGGCAGGGTTCTTCTTACCCATCGCACGACGCAACATATCTGCGCCACCGAGTGAATAGCCGGACAGAACCTGCGCAATCTGCATGACCTGTTCTTGGTACAAAATGATGCCATACGTCGGCTCAAGCACCGGTTTTAATGACTCATGTTGCCACTCAATATCCGGATATGATATCGCTTCACGGCCGTGTTTACGGTCGATAAAGTTATCTACCATCCCTGATTGCAGCGGGCCGGGGCGGAACAACGCCACCAATGCGATCATGTCTTCGAAGCAGTCAGGTTTCAGGCGCTTGATAAGATCCTTCATGCCTCTGGATTCAAGCTGGAATACTGCTGTCGTTTCCGAACGTTGCAGCATATCGAAACTTTTTTGATCTTCCAGCGGAATAGAGGCGATATCTATTGGCTCTAGCCCCGTTTTAGCGCGCCGAGCGTTAATCATCTCCAGCGCCCAGTTAATGATAGTAAGTGTTCGCAAACCGAGGAAGTCGAACTTCACCAATCCTGCGTATTCCACATCATTTTTATCGAACTGGGTGACGGGGTTGTTGCCTTCCGCATCACAATAGAGCGGCGCGAAATCCGTAATTTTAGTCGGTGCGATAACCACACCACCAGCATGTTTACCGGCGTTACGTGTTACCCCTTCCAGCTTACGCGCCATATCGATCAGCGCCCTGACTTCCTCATCTGCCTCATAAATTTCAGGCAGTTGAGGTTCTGCTGCGAAAGCTTTTTCCAGTGTCATACCCGGATCTGGTGGGACTAACTTGGATATCCGATCGACAAAACCGTAGGGGTGCCCCAGTACACGGCCCACATCTCGTATGACCGCTTTAGCCGCCATGGTACCAAACGTGATGATCTGGGAAACTGCATCACGGCCATACATATCCGCGACATGCTCAATCACCAGATCACGTTTTTCCATACAGAAGTCAACGTCGAAGTCGGGCATTGAGACACGTTCTGGGTTTAGAAAACGTTCGAACAGCAGGTCAAATGCCAATGGATCGAGGTCAGTAATTTTCAGCGCATACGCAACCAAAGAACCCGCACCCGAACCACGCCCCGGTCCTACAGGTACACCATTATCTTTCGACCACTGGATAAATTCCATTACGATCAAGAAGTAACCAGGAAAACCCATCTGGTTAATGACTTTTAGTTCTATTTCTAGACGCTCGTCGTATTCAGCTCTTTTCTGCGCGCGCTCTTCAGGGTCTGGGAAGAGCAGCTCGAGCCGCTCTTCTAAACCTTGTTTCGACTTCTCAACCAGAAAATCTTCTGTACTCATCTCGCCAGTTGGAAATTGTGGTAAGAAATACTCCCCGAGGCGGATGGTCACATTGCAACGTTTGGCAATCTCAACACTGTTGAGCAGCGCCTCTGGGATATCCGCGAATAGCTCACACATCTGCTCTTCGTCGCGCATAAACTGCTGAGGGCTGTAATTTTTGGGCCGTTTAGGATCAACCAGCGTAAAACCGTCATGGATGGCGACACGGATCTCATGCGCATCAAAATCCGATTCATCGATAAAGCGCACATCATTGGTCGCCACTACTGGCAAGCCACGCTCAGTGGCTAAGGCAACGGCGGCATGTAGATAGTTCTCTTCATCCGGGCGACCGGTACGAATCAATTCTAAATAGTAGCTGTCAGGGAAATGCTCTTGGTAAAACTCAAGGCACTGATCAACTTGAGCCTGATTTCCGCGCAAGATAAATCTGCCGACATCCCCCATCCGACCACCAGACAGCAGAATCAGCCCCTCTTTATGCTTAATTAACCAATCACGATCAATGATAGGACCAGCAGCGCCATAACCACGTTGATAGGCTTCGGAGATCAGTAAAGTTAGGTTTTGATAACCTTCGTTATTGCGAGCCAGTACAGTGAGATGGGCTAATTCATCACCCAGAATTTCGCTTTGTACGTAGAAATCTGCACCGATGATAGGTTTAACCCCGGCACCATGAGCGCTACCGTAGAACTTCACCAAGCCGCAAAGATTGGTGAAATCGGTGATGGCCAGAGCGGGCATACCTAGCGCAGCAGCTCTTTTCACCAAGGGCCCAATCTTGGCTAATCCATCGATCATGGAGTAGTCGCTGTGAACACGCAGGTGGACAAAACGAGGTTCGGCCATATCCAGATACCAGAAATTAGTGGATTGAATCATGCCCTCAGCGATTCATTGCTGAGGAGCCATATCTATACGCTACGGGGGTTGCTTTATTTTGTGAATACCACGAGCGGCTTACACCAAACCAAGCACACGTTTAACCGGGCCGAAGCTACGTCGATGATGCTCTGTCGCGCCGAAGGCGTACAATTTCTCCAGATGGACAGCAGTTGGATAGCCTTTGTGTTGCGCGAAACCATATTCAGGAAAATCGCGATCTAACTCGGTCATTTCACGATCTCGCGTCACTTTAGCCAGAATTGAGGCAGCGCTGATTTCTGCCACTCGGCTGTCACCTTTCACAACGGCCAAGGACGGCATCGCCAGTTTCGGACAGCGGTTACCGTCAATCAAAACATAATCAGGGGTGATGTGCAGCCCTGCAACCGCCCTCTGCATCGCCAGCATGGTCGCGTGCAATATATTCAGGCTATCTATCTCTTCTGGCTCTGCGCGACCAAGGCTCCATGATAATGCTTTGTCAGTAATTTCGTCATAAAGTGACAAACGGCGCTTTTCACTCAATTTTTTCGAATCAGCAAGTCCTACGATGGGTCTTTTCGGATCGAGGATCACGGCCGCAGTAACAACCGCACCGACTAAAGGGCCACGGCCAACTTCATCTACACCGGCAATCAGGTTTGCCTGCGGGTATATAAAAATATCAGTCATCGTCCAGCTAACTCCAATACTGCCTGCACAGCTTGCTCATCTGCGCCACAGCGAATGCTCTGATGTAAAATCAGAAAACGCGCTTTTAATGCCTCAACTGCCTCACCACCTTGTAATAATGGCAATAACGCATCGGCTAATTTTTGCGGCTGACACTCTTGTTGCAACAGTTCCGTCACCAACTCTTCGCCCGCTAACAGATTCGGTAATGAAACATAGGGCGTTTTGACTAGGCGTTCTGCTAACCAGAAGGTAAAAGGCTTCATGCGGTAACCGACCACCATTGGGCATTTAGCCAGCATACACTCTAGCGCCGCCGTGCCAGAGGCCAATAGTGTCGCGTCACTGGCGATCATCGCCGCACGTGCATTACCATCGAGTAAATGAACACATAAGTCAGGAGCGATTTCAGCCTTAATTCGCTCAAATTGCTCACGCCGTTTGCTGTTAACGAGAGGAACCAGAACTTCCAGTTCAGGTAGTTGTTCCCGCAGAAGCGCTGCTGTACGCAGAAAATCACCACTGAGCATTTCAACTTCAGAGTGGCGACTCCCCGGTAATAAGGCTAAGCAAGGTACGCTTGCTGCAATACCCAGCTCTGCTCTTGCGGCTTGTTTATCTGGGGTTAACGGCATGGCGTCGGCCATGGTGTGACCAATAAAGCGGCATGGAACATTAAAACGGTCATAAAACGCTTTTTCAAAAGGGAGAAAAGCAAGCACCATATCAGTCGCTTTACCTATTTTGAAAACACGTTTTTGTCGCCAAGCCCACACTGATGGGCTGACATAATGGATAGTTCGGATACCTCGCTGTTTCAAGCGCCCTTCAAGGGTGATATTGAAATCAGGAGCATCGATGCCCACAAAAACATCCGGGGATAGCTCACTAAAACGTTGAGTCAGCTCTTTTCGGATTTTCAGCAGACGTGGCAGGCGCTCTAATACTTCGACAACGCCCATCACTGCCAACTCTTCCATCTCAAACCAGGCTTCACATCCTTCAGCTTGCATCAGAGGCCCCGCGACACCGACAAAGCGGGCATCAGGCACCTGAGCTTTCAGTGCACGAATTAATCCTGCACCTAAAATGTCGCCAGAGGTTTCTCCGGCGACTAAACCTATCGTTAAAGGACGCCCGCCACTTAACGGACGATCAACAGATAATGGGCTATTTTGCATAGGTCAGCGAATAATGCCGCGAGTCGATCGAGCAAAGAAATCACTGAATGCCTTAACTGCCGGATATTGTTCCGCCAATTCGGCAATTTCGGGTTTCACTTCATCCAACGTCCGGCCACTGCGATACAGTAACTTATACGCATTGCGGATGGCATGAAGTGATTCTTTGTCGAAACCACGGCGTTTCAACCCTTCGATATTAATACCGAATGGTGTCGCATGGTTACCCTGAGCAATGACAAACGGAGGCACATCCTGAGCCACGCCAGAACAACCACCCACCATAACATGCGCACCGATCACGCAGAATTGATGAACAGCTGTCATACCACCGATAATGGCATAATCGTCAATTTCGACATGACCACCCAACGTTGCATTATTCGCAAGAATACAACGATCGCCAATGATACAGTCATGGGCAATATGGGCGTTAATCATCAGTAAATTATCGCTGCCTACTTTGGTCAACCCACCACCTTGCACTGTGCCTCGGTGGATAGAAACGCTTTCACGGATACGGTTACGATCCCCGATCTCGACTCGAGTAGGCTCGCCTGCATACTTCAGATCCTGATTCGCCTCACCGATGGAAGCAAATTGGTAAATCTGATTATCGCAGCCGATTTTTGTTATTCCATTAACGACGACATGGGATTTCAGTTCCGTGCCAGCGCCGATTTCCACCTGGGGTCCGACAAAGCAGAAGGGGCCAATATGAACGCCAGCGCCAATAACTGCGCCTTCTTCGACGATAGAGCTTGGATGGATAACGGCCGTTTTGTCAATCACGTATCAAGACTCCTTTGCAACTACAGGTTCTGCTGGCGGTGTCGCTGGCTTGCTACGAGCACACATCATTGTTGCCGTACAAACGATTTCACCATCTACTTTCGCAACACCAGTAAAACGAGTCAGACCACGGCGTTCTTTGACAAATTCAACTTCCATGATCATTTGATCGCCAGGGACTACTGGACGTTTGAAGCGAGCTTCATCAATACCAGCAAAATAATAAAGCTCACCCGGTTCGAGTTTACCACGGCTCTTAAACGCCAAAATCCCGGTAGCCTGAGCCATCGCTTCTAAAATCAGCACGCCAGGGAAGATTGGCTTGCCCGGAAAGTGGCCTTGGAAAAATGGCTCGTTGAAAGAGACGTTCTTCACTGCACGCAGAAATTTTCCTTCCTCAAAATCAAGGACGCGATCTACCAGCAAGAACGGAAAACGGTGCGGGAGTAGATCCAAAATCTCTTCAATATGCAGAGTATGAGTGTCAGTAGTCAAAATACTCTTCCTGTCTAAAAAACTGATGCTATCAACAACACGGCCTGCACTGCCCCAAAAGGGAGGCATTAGGCAGGCCGCAAATTAGGAACTCTGTATACCCTTAGTATTTGAAGCTGCTGAGATGCTAGCTGCAACGCCAATTTCTTTGGATATTTACTTTTGGCATCGATTGCCAATAAGCTTAATTATTTGCTCAGAGTGTCGGGCTTAAGTGATTATTCTTTATCGATTTTACGCTCAATAGCTTTTAAGCGCTTATTAATCCCATCAATATTCATCACTAAAGCAGCTGTCTTGCGCCAAACTTTATTCGGTTGTAGCGGAATACCGGAGGAGTATAACCCAGGTTCAGTGATTGGACGCATCACCATTCCCATTCCGGTTATTGTGACTTTGTCACAAATCTCCATATGACCATTGATCACGCTGGCACCACCTATCATACAATAGCGGCCAACTTTTAGACTGCCTGCCATGATAACACCACCCGCAACTGCGGTATTGTCGCCAATCACAACGTTATGTGCAATCTGACATTGGTTATCAATGATGACGCCATTACCAATAATCGTATTATCCAGCGCACCACGGTCAATGGTTGTACAAGCGCCAATCTCAACACGGTCGCCAATATGTACAGAACCGAGTTGTGGGATTTTTATCCAGTTACCACGATCATTTGCATAGCCAAAACCATCTGCACCAATGACCGTACCGGATTGAATCAGGCAGTTTTGCCCAATCACAACTTCATGATAAACGGAGACATTGGCCCACAAACGGCTACCAGCACCTATGTGAGTATTCTTACCAATAAAGCAGCCAGCACCGATAACCACGTTATCGCCCAGCACAACACCAGACTCTATCACTGCATTAGCACCAACAGAGACATTCTCTCCCAGCGTTGCCTGCGAAGAGATCACCGCACTCGGTGCAATATCCTGCGCAGGTTGAGGTGTGGTATCCATTATCTGCGCCATGCGTGCATAGGTTAAATAAGGGTTTTTAACCACCAAAGCCGCAGATTTGCAGAAAGGTAAGTCAGCCTCAGTCAACACCACAGCACCTGCATGACAAGTGGCGAGTTGTTCCTGATAACGGCTGTTTGACAAAAACGTGATTTGCTCAGGTTGGGCAGAATGCATAGAAGCGATGCCGGTGATGACGAGATCGCCATCACCGTGCACCTGTGCATCCAACTGCTGGGCTAAATCAGCCAGTCGAATTGAAGGCATGTTTTATTTAACCTGTTTCAGCACGTCAGCAGTAATGTCTTTAGAAGGGTCTGCGTATGCAACAGCATTCGCATCAATCACCACATCATAGCCGCCTTTGCTAGCAACAGATTTAACGGCATCCTGAATACGACTCAGAATTTTGTTACGCTCTTCCATCTGGCGACGACGATTATCTTGCTCAAAAGCCTGGGCTTTAGTTGAGAAAGTTTCACGTTGTTTCATTACGTCGTTTTCCAGCTTAGTGCGATCGCTAGCCTTCATGGTAGAACCGTCACGTTGCAGTTTCTGCATTTTAGTCTGCAGATCTTTCTCCATCCCTTGCAATTCGGTTGCACGGCCTTTGAATTCATTTTCCAGCTGCTTAGCTACGGTTTCACGCGCAGGTAATTGTTGGAAAATGCTGGAAACATTAACAATAGCAATCTTGTCAGCGGCTTGAACGCTGGCTGAAGCAGCCAATGCTAAACCAAGACTTGCGGCACACAACCACTTTTTCACTATAAACTCCTTACCATTACCCGTTTGTGTCAGAGACACCTTGAAGTGCACTTAATACTGAATAATGCCTAAAATAGCGCTAGCCTGAGCCAACGCGACTTTAGGTTATTTCAACTACCAGTGCTGTCTTTAAAATTCAGTACTGCTTCGCCAACCAATTACCAAGTTTTACCAATGTTAAACTGGAATTGCTCTGACTTATCGCCTTCGTAATCTTTAACCGGTTTAGCATATGAGAACACTAATGGCCCCAATGGAGACATCCATTGCAATGACACACCGGCAGACACACGAATATTACTCGCTTTACTGTAATCAGGTATGCCAGCAGCACGCGTCTCAGCAGTATTTTCCCAATTGGTATCCCATACAGTACCGGAATCGATAAAGAATGAGGTACGTATAGAGTTCGCGTATTTTTCACTGATAAACGGTGTCGGTGTAATCAGTTCTAAACTGGCCACCGCCATCGCGTTACCCCCGACAGCATCGGTTGAATCTCTGATAGTTCCATTAGCATTATAGTACGCAGCTTTAGGGCCGATGTTATTGGATCGGAAACCACGAACTGTACTAGAGCCACCTGCATAGAAGTTTTCGTAGAATGGCATCTCTTTAGAGCCAATACCGTCACCATAACCCAAGCGACCACGCCCTAAGAGCACCCACGAATGATCTTCATCTAACGGCTGATAAGCAGAAGTATCAAAAGTCACTTTATAGAACTCGTTATCAGAGCCCGGTACAGTCACTTTGGTATTTACTGATGATTTAACACCCTTCGTCGGGAAGAAACCACGGTCAAGGTTGTTATAGGTCCAACCTAGGTTCAGTGTAAAATCGTCTGCAGTGAAACCAGCACGGTCAGTCAGATTAGGATCTTGACCAACAGAGTCAAGATATCGCCACATTGCAACTTGTGGTTCCATATCTGACAGATCGTTATGGACGTAACCTAAGCCGACACGCAATGAGTTATTCTCATTGATTGGGAAGCCTAAAGTACCATCAACACCATAACTGCTGTTGGTATAACCAGACAGGTCTGCGTTATCTGCTTTAAAATCATTGTAGAAGATACGCCCACCCAAACTGACACCATCAACGGTGAAGTAAGGGTCGGTTAAGGTAAATTCAGCATAAGTTTGGTAGTCGTTCTTCGTACCGTTAATACCGACGGTATTACCCGTACCTAACCAGTTATCTTGCTGAACGCCAACCTGGAAGCTCACGCCACTTTCAGTACCGTAACCGATACCAAAGTTTAGGCTACCCGTGTTCCGTTCTTTAACTTTATAGGTCACGTCTACCTGATCAGCGGTTCCTGGAACACGCTGAGTCTCAACATCAACAGTTTCGAAATAGCCTAAACGGTTTAAACGTTCTTTACCCGCTTCGACTTGATCATTACCTAACCACGCACCTTCCATCTGACGCATTTCACGGCGCAATACGGAATCTTTACTGGTGTCATTACCTTCGAAACGAACATTACGGACATAGAAACGGTTGCCCGCATCGACATTGATATGCAGTTTAACTGTTTTATCAGCGTCATTGATTTCAGGCTGAGACACGACACGTGGATAGGCATAGCCATAACGGCCCAACATCTTCTTGATGTCTTCTTCCATTCTCGTGACTTTACTGCCGTTATACAATTCACCTGACTCAATCTTAACCAGCTTGTCAGCATCAGATTGATGGCCTGCAAGATTACCGCTCACAACCACGCTGTTAAGCTTGTATTGATCGCCTTCAGTAATATTGATGGTGATATAGATGCCTTTTTTATCTGGCGTCAGACTCACCTGAGTTGAATCGATATTGAAGCGCGCATAGCCGCGATCCAAGTAGAAGCTGCGTAAGATCTCAAGATCGCCCGCCAGTTTCTGCTTTTGATATTTACGATCGCCAACCACGTTCCACCATGGCACTTCATCACGCAATTGGAAGCGCGAGATTAGCTCATCAGTCGTGAAACTGTGGTTGCCGACGATGTTGATCTGCTGAATTTTTGCAGAAACACCTTCGGTGAAGACTAATTTAAGGTCGACACGATTACGTGGCAGTGGTGTCACAACAGCTTTCACTGAAGCGCTGTATTTGCCCACACTGTAGTAGAAATCTTCGAGTCCTTTTTCAATGCTGGATATAGTGGTACGGTCCAGGGCTTCGCCAATCCGAACGCCAGAGGCTTCCAGATTCTGCTTAAGCATGTCATCTTTCACCGCTTTGTTACCGGAGAAAGTGATGCTGGCAATCGTTGGGCGTTCTTTGACTTGAACAATCAGCGTATCACCATCGCGCAGGACGCGAACGTCCTCGAAGTTGCCTGTAGCAAACAACGCACGGATAGTTTTACCGATGTCATCATCACTGACGGTATCGCCTACGCGAACCGGCATATTAAGTAACGCCGCACCGACGGCGACCCGTTGCAGGCCTTCGAAATGAATATCTTTCACTACGAACCCGTCTGCACCGTATACGGTGGCGCTGCCAAACAGCAGCGACGCTATGAGCAACTTTTTCATCGCCATCGTTGTTATGCGTTCTTCCTAACCTATCCCCTGCCGTTAAAGACGGGAGAAATCATTGAAAAGTGCAAGCCCCATTAATAGCACCAGCAAAATAGAGCCAATGCGATAACTGAAGTCCTGTACTCGCTCAGAAACCGGCCCACCCTTGAGCTTTTCTATCGCCAGGAAGAGCAGATGTCCACCATCTAATACTGGTAACGGGAACAGATTGATAATGCCTAAGTTGACACTAATTAGTGCCAAAAACATCAGGTAATACACCAACCCGTACTCAGCTGAAACCCCAGCGCCTTGTGCAATAGATATCGGGCCACTCAAGTTATTCAGCTTAACATCACCAGTAATCAGTTTACCCAACATGTTTACCGTCAACCGCATCAACTGCCAGGTTTTATCCCCGGCTTGGTAGAGTGCCGTGAACGGGCCATATTGGCGAATCGTTCTATACTCATCCGGAAGCGGTATAACTTTCGGCACTACGCCCGCAAAACCTTCACTGCGGTTTTCTCCAACCGATTTTGTATCTGGTATCAAGGTCAAAGACAAGGGGGTACTTCCCCTTTCAATATCTAACACCAGTGGCTTACCGGGGTTATCACGAACCTGTAAAACAAATGTTTGCCAACGATCCAGTGATTGACCGCCAACTTTAACGATCCTATCACCCGCTTGTAAACCCGCCTTTTCCGCTGCTGATCCTGGTTGCACTTCGGCCAGAACGGATTCAATCTGCGGACCACGTGGAATAATACCCAGTGCGACCACTGGATCTTGCTTATCAGGCTCAAATTGCCACTGACGCAAATCCAATGTCTTTTGCACTACGTTGGCAGAACCAGATGCATCATTGCCAAAACTGAATGGGGCCACGCCAACTTGTGTTTGCTTATCACCAATTTTACTGACTAATGCCAAACGAACAGAATCCCAGTCAGGCGTTTCGATACCATCTACAGACTTAAGTTCCATTCCCGGAGAAATATTGGCTTGTGCAGCAATGGATTGTGGCGAAATATCGCCCACAACCGGACGTACACTTGGTACACCAATGATAAACACCAGCCAGTAAGCAATAACGGCAAAAAGGAAGTTAGCTATAGGACCCGCGCTGACGATTGCCGCGCGTTGTAAAACTGTTTTATTGTTAAAAGATTGATGGCGAAACTCCGGCGCAACAGCCTCTACGCGCTCATCCAACATCTTAACATAGCCGCCCAACGGAATAAGGGCGATAACATACTCTGTACCTTGGCGATCAGTCCGACGCCATAGGGCTTTGCCAAAACCAATAGAAAAGCGTTCGACACGGACACCACAGCGCCGCGCCACCCAAAAGTGGCCGAACTCATGCACTGTAATTAAGATCCCCAGTGCGATAATAAACGCGGCCAGGCTCCAGAGTATGCTCATCATATTCCCTAAACTCCCCGTCAGTGACGGATTAAAACACTAACAGCATTAAGCAGGCAAATACCGGCACAGCTGCGGTCAGGCTATCGATACGATCCAGTATCCCACCATGACCAGGAATCAAATGACCACTGTCTTTGATTCCCGCTTCACGTTTAAACATACTTTCGGTCAAATCGCCGAGTACCGAGGCCAATGCAGCAACCACGGAACAGATTAGCAGCTTTTCTGGGATAATATCCAACGGCGCGTATCGACCAAATAACCATGATATCAGAGCTGATGTCAGTAAACCGCCAATTAATCCTTCCCACGTTTTACCTGGTGAGACTTTAGGCGCTAATTTATGTTTACCAAATAACTTACCGAACATATAAGCGCCAGAGTCTGCGCCCCACACCAAGAGCATCACGTATAACAGCCACCAGGCACCAATATTGTGATGCTGGTCATAGCCGTACTGGCGCAGTGCTACCATGCCCCAGAAAAATGGAACAATCGTCAGAATGCCAAAAATTATACGTAAGGGACGTGAATCGCGCCAGAACGCTGCAGAACGTGGGTAAGTCAGCACCAACAGCAATGCAGCAAGCCACCAGCCCATAGAGAGCCAAAGTGGGACACTCACTTGTGGAAGATGAGCTGAATGCTGGTAAGCCGGGAGGCTAAGCAGCATCAGAACAAGTAGAAAACCACAAAGTATGGCTAACCAAATACGCTGTGAACGACTGGAAAATCCAGCTAATTGCCCCCATTCCCAGGCTGCAAGCATACAGACAAAGAGAGTCACAATAGCAAAACCGATCGGCGGAAGCAGGAACAGTGCACCAATGACAACCGGAATCAAAATCAAAGCAGTTATGAGACGATACTTCAGCAAAAGTTCCCCCTAGGATGCAGTGGCATCGATAGGTGTAGTTCCCCCGAAGCGACGCTCGCGTTGTGCAAATGCATTCAGCGCACCTTCAAAGACATGTTCATCAAAATCAGGCCAGAGTACATCAGTAAAGTAAAGTTCAGCATAGGCAATTTGCCACAACAAGAAATTACTGATGCGATGTTCACCACCGGTTCTGATCACTAAATCCACCTCAGATTGCTCATGTAGGCAGATATGCGAGTTTAGCGATTCTTCATTGATATCTATGGGTTGTAGCTCCCCTCGCTGTATTTGTTCAGCTAAATGGCGCACACCCTGAATAATATCCCAACGCCCACCATAATTGGCAGCAATGTTAAGTTTCAGACCGTCATTATTTACTGTTAGCGCTTCTGAGCGACGGATCCGTTGTTGTAAACGTTCACTAAATCGACTGATATCACCAATAACCGATAAACGAACATTATGTTTATGCAGGCTTTTTACTTCACTGTCCAGCGCACGAACAAAAAGCTCCATCAGGGCGGTGACTTCCTGAGCAGGACGGTTCCAGTTTTCACTACTGAAAGCATAAAGCGTGAGCGCATCCAAATGATGAGTAGCCGCAAAACTGACTGCACGACGAACTGACTTCACTCCTGCTTTATGACCGAAAACCCTTAATTTACCCTGATTTTTAGCCCAGCGCCCATTACCATCCATAATGATAGCAACATGGCGTGGCATCAGGGGGGACAAGTTAGCCCTATCTTCATTTACAGACGACATAATGCGAACTCATTTCCTCAATAAATCAATTGTTCATCCCGAACATTAGGCAGTAAGCGCACAAAAAAAGCCGTGTACCAAGTCACGGCTTCTTAAGTGACAGCCAAAATAGACGGTTTAAATACCTATTGGGCCACTAATCAACAGTCTATCTCTCCATCGACGGTGCAGACTATATCATCTCAGCCTTGCCCTAACAAATTCCCAAATTAGACAGTAACTCTGAATTATTCAATTTTGCAATTGCTTGAACCGCCGTCGTTCGGGCTTTACGATCAATCACCAACACCTCATCCACACTGGTCGGTTCTGGTAGCGATAAATGCTCCACTACCGCCCTATTGATTGCTGCAATGTCAGTGAAACGAATCTGTGAATCTAAAAAGGCCATGACAGAAACTTCATTCGCCGCATTCAGCGCTGTTGTTGCAGCCTGCCCTGCATTACATGCGTCAATTGCCAGTTTCAGGCATGGATAACGTTGATAATCCGGTGCAGCAAAAGTCAGTTCATTTATCTTGCAAAAATCCAGTGGCGCTACGCCAGAATTCACTCGCATCGGGTAGGCCATCGCATGCGCAATGGGTGTGCGCATATCAGGGGCTCCCATCTGCGCCAGAACACTACCATCATGATAGCGTACCATTGAGTGAATGACGGATTGAGGATGTAAAATCACCTCTATCTGCTCTGCGCTAGCGTTGAATAACCAACGAGCCTCAATATACTCCAGCCCTTTGTTCATCATCGTCGCGGAGTCGACCGAAATTTTACGCCCCATAGACCAGTTTGGATGAGCGCAAGCTTGATCCGGTGTGACATCGACAAATTGTGACAAAGGGACTTCACGCAATGGGCCGCCAGAGCCTGTCAAAATGATGCTCGAAACACCATTCTCACTCAATGAAGAGTAGCCTAATTGGCGCTGAATCTTTTCAGGTAAACTCTGAAAAATAGCATTATGCTCGCTATCAATTGGTAGCAGTTGCGCTTTACTGTTCTTGACTTCATCCATAAACAACTTGCCGCAGGTAATTAATGACTCTTTGTTAGCCAGCAATACCTGTTTACCCGCACGGATAGCAGACAGTGTAGAAGATAGCCCTGCAACGCCGACAATCGCCGCCATCACCTGATCAACATCATCTAACGCTGCCAGTTCGCAGGCCGCTTTTTCGCCAGAGTAGACTTCGGTTCTTGACCCCTTTTCAGCCAGTAGCAGGCGCAGTGCTTTAGCTGATGTTTCATCGGACATTGCAGCATAACGGGGAGCGAATTCAAGGCATTGTTGGGCCATCTGCTGGACATTGCGGCCAGCAACCAATGCAGTGACGTTGAATAATTCAGGATTAGTGCGCACAACACCCAAAGTGCTGTTGCCGATGGAACCAGTAGAACCAAGAATAGTCAGTTGCTTCATGAGAGTGCTCTGAATAACTGTTTTTATGATAGGCGAGGTGCTAACCATCCTGCATGACAGGCGGCATTATTAATACCCTCAAGCCCAATTTTATGGCGCTTTATGACTCATAACAGATTGGCCGCTAACATATTTCGCCGATTACGATGGGTATAATAAGATATAGGATCGGCTAAAAATATTGATTCAGCTAAAAGCAGAGCGCCACCTGAGCAGCACTCTGCCATTATGAACGAGGATTAGAAATCCATTAGCTCGGCTTCTTTCGCAGCCAATGCAGCATCAACTTTTTTGATAAAGGCATCGGTCAACTTTTGTACTTCATCTTGAGAACGACGATCTTCATCTTCGCTAATCTCTTTATCTTTCAACAAAGCTTTCACTTTTTCGTTAGCATCACGGCGCACGTTACGAATAGAGACACGGCCCTGCTCTGCTTCTGCGCGAACTACTTTGATCAGGTCCTTACGGCGCTCTTCAGTCAATGCTGGCAATGGAACACGAATAACGGTGCCAGCAGAAGAAGGGTTCAGACCCAAATCAGAGGTCATGATCGCTTTCTCAACAGCAGCGCTCAGGCTACGGTCAAAAACAGTCAAAGCTAGAGTACGGGAGTCTTCAACAACGATGTTAGCCAACTGGCGCAATGGCGTTGCAGTACCATAGTATTCAACCTGAATGCCATCAAGAATACTTGGAGAAGCACGGCCGGTACGAATCTTACTGATATGGTTCTGGAAAGCTTCTAAGCATTTTTCCATGCGCACTTCAGTATCTTTTCTAATTTCGTTAATCACGTTGTTAACCCTTGAAAACTGGTTACTTGGCAGGCCATAACTTCAGTATAGCCAGTGAATATACAAACCAACAGTTGCTGGCGAGAGGGGAAAATCTTCAATCGAAATCCCCCTGGCAATACGGGCAGCCGCTTACTTCACGATCGTTGTCACTTCTTTAGTGATCAACGTCCCTTCATTCTCACCCATCACCACACGACGCAGAGCGCCTGGCTTATTCATGTTGAAGACGCGAATTGGCAGGTTATGATCACGCGCCAGAGTAAAGGCCGCCAGATCCATAACTTTCAGTTCACGCTCTAAAACGTCCTGATAGGTTAGCTGTTCATACAGTGTCGCGTCAGGATTTTTCACCGGATCTGCGGAGTAAACCCCATCAACTTTGGTCGCTTTCAACACAACATCAGCTTCGATTTCGATACCACGTAGACACGCAGCAGAATCAGTCGTGAAGAAGGGGTTGCCAGTACCGGCAGCAAAAATCACCACACGGTTATGGCGCAACAAGCTGATAGCCTCAGCCCAGCTGTAATTATCACAGACGCCATTCAATGGAATCGCTGACATTAAGCGGGCGTTCACATAGGCACGGTGCAGTGCATCTCGCATTGCCAGACCGTTCATGACGGTAGCCAGCATTCCCATGTGGTCGCCCACGACGCGGTTCATCCCTGCTTGTGCCAAACCGGCACCGCGGAATAAGTTACCACCGCCAATGACCACACCGACCTGAATGCCCAATTCGACCAGCTCTTTAACTTCTTGAGCCATGCGATCCAAAACGCTTGCGTCGATACCAAAACCTTCTGCACCTTGCAGGGCTTCGCCACTAAGCTTAAGCAGGATACGCTGATATACGGGTTTTGCATTGGTTGCCATGGTGTTCTGTCCTAAGCAGCAGTAATAATATTGGGGGCTTGACCGTCAGGTATTCAAGGCAGTGCTTCGCGCTGAAAACTGAGCAGACGAAATTCAGAGTGAATAAAATGGAACCGCCTATTGGCGGCCCCATTTTTAGCATTAAGACTGTTTGCTCATTGCTGCAACTTCAGCAGCAAAGTCAGTCTCAGCTTTCTCGATGCCTTCGCCCACTTCGAAGCGGATGAAGTTTACAACGTCAGCTTTGTTCTCTTTCAACAGATCGCCAACAGTTTTGCTTGGGTCCATAACGAAGTTCTGACCAGTCAGAGAAACTTCGCCGGTGAACTTACGCATACGGCCTTCAACCATCTTCTCAGCAATTTCACGTGGCTTGCCGGATTCGATAGCAATGTCCAACTGGATTTGGTGCTCACGAGCAACAACTTCAGCAGGAACATCGTCTGGCTTAACATATTCAGGCTTGCTTGCAGCAATGTGCATAGCGATGTGCTTAACCAGCTCTTCATCAGCGCCAGTTGCAGCAACCATAACGCCGATACGTGCGCCGTGCAGATAAGTCCCCAGAACGTCGGCTTCCAGTGCAGCAATGCGGCGAATGTTGATATTCTCACCGATTTTAGCAACCAGATTTGCACGTTGTTCTTCGAACTTAGCTTTCAGAGCGTCGATATCAACGATTTTGTCAGCCAGAGCTGCATTGATCACTTCTTCGCCGAATGCTTTGAAGCCAGCATCTTTAGCAACGAAGTCAGTTTCGCAGTTCAGTTCCAGAATCACACCGAATTTACCGTCGGCTGAAACTTTAGCCAGAATGATGCCTTCAGCAGCGATACGGCCTGCTTTCTTGGCAGCTTTAGCCTGACCAGATTTACGCATATTGTCGATGGCAAGCTCGATGTCGCCGTTAGCTTCAACCAACGCCTTTTTACATTCCATCATGCCTGCGGCAGTACGCTCACGCAGTTCTTTTACCAAAGCAGCGGTAATAGCAACCATTTCAATTTCCTCGGTTCTCTTGTGAAGACAAGATCTCACATTAGATACGCAAAGGGGGCCTATAAAAGGCCCCCCTAACCAACATATTTCAATACCTGGTTAATAAGGGCTCCAGCGAGCCTGACTTATTATTCAGCTTCTACGAAGCTTTCTTCCGCTTGAACGGCCAGATCTTGAGAACGACCTTCATTGACGGCAGTAGCAACAGCGCTCAGGTACAGCTTAACTGCACGGATTGCATCGTCGTTACCTGGGATGATGAAGTCAACGCCATCTGGATCGGAGTTAGTATCAACGATAGAGAATACCGGGATACCCAGGTTGTTAGCTTCTTTGATAGCGATGTGTTCGTGATCAGCATCAACTACAAACAGAGCGTCTGGTAAACCGCCCATGTCTTTGATACCGCCCAGGCTGTTTTCCAGCTTGTTCAGCTCACGAGTACGCATCAGCGCTTCTTTTTTGGTCAGCTTGTCAAAGGTGCCGTCTTGAGACTGGATTTCCAGATCTTTCAAACGTTTGATGGACTGACGAACAGTTTTCCAGTTAGTCAGCATCCCGCCCAACCAGCGATGGTTCACGAAGAACTGGTCGCAGTTGTTGGCAGCGTCTTTTACCGCTTCGCTTGCTGCGCGTTTAGTACCAACGAACAAGATCTTACCTTTACGGGAAGAGATCTTTTTCAATTCAGCCAGAGCTTCGTTGAACAGTGGTACGGTCTTTTCCAGGTTGATGATGTGAACTTTGTTACGTGCGCCGAAGATGAAAGGCTTCATTTTCGGGTTCCAGTAACGGGTCTGGTGACCGAAGTGAACACCGGCCTGGAGCATGTCGCGCATGGAAACAGTTGCCATGATTAAAACCTCTATAGTATCAGTTGGGGTTATGCCTCCACGTGTCCCATAACGCCGACCCCATAAGCGATTGATATTAATCAAAAACTTTAGGGCACCCCGGCGTATGTGTCGACACGTGTGTGTTATTTACACATATGAGTGCGATTGGTATTACTCAGCTAAACAATGCTTTTGCCTCTAGAACATGCCTAGGAACAGAGTACGGTTCGCCGGCGCGCTTTATACCATAAACAGCCACAACACACCAACTTTTGTTGCAGATAGTGCCGCGACTGCAAACGAAAGTTTGGCAGCAAATTGCAGGGCTGGTAACATTAGCCGCAGATTTTTTATTAATCGACATTCACCTGTTTTTTTCTGCATCTATGACCCGAAAATTTGGAGTCGCAGGTAGTGAGTCAACTTCCCTGTGACGCCAAATACAAAGATCATATTAATAATGGCGGCTGATACTCACAGCCCCTACGGACACTGTTGCATGGCAATCTCAATCAAAACACCTGAAGATATTCAAAAAATGCGCGTTGCTGGCCGCTTGGCTGCTGAAGTGCTGGAGATTATTGAACCGCACGTAAAACCTGGGGTCACCACCGGTGAACTTGACCGCATTTGTCACGACCATATCACCCACCACCAGCAGGCTATTTCTGCCTGCTTGGGATATCACGGTTTTCCGAAATCGGTGTGTATCTCGGTGAATGAAGTCATTTGCCACGGTATCCCAAGTGATGAAAAAGTGCTGAAAGATGGCGATATCGTGAATATCGACGTGACCGTGATTAAAGATGGCTTCCATGGCGACACCTCAAAAATGTTCATCGTCGGTAAACCGACTATTTTGGGTGAGCGCTTATGCCGCGTGACACAAGAGAGCCTGTATCTAGCCATCAAAATGGTTAAACCGGGTATCCGCCTGCGTACACTGGGCAAAGAGATACAGAAATTTGTAGAAACAGAGAACTTCTCGGTGGTGCGTGAATATTGTGGTCACGGCATTGGCGAAGGTTTCCATGAAGAGCCACAAGTGCTGCACTATGATGCAGATGACGGCGGAGTCATCCTGCAACCGGGTATGGCATTCACCATTGAACCCATGGTCAATGCAGGGGATTACCGCATTCGTACCATGAAAGACGGCTGGACAGTAAAAACTAAAGATCGCAGCTTGTCGGCACAGTATGAGCATACTATTGTGGTAACGGATAACGGCTGCGAAATAATGACGTTGCGAAAGGATGACACCATCCCCAACATCATAACGCACGAGTAACAATGACAAGCCGGCATTCGCCGGCTTTTTTATGGGCTGCGTTTTTATCAGGTATACATTCATCGGGTAAACATATGTCTGAAAATCATACCGAGCACTCCGTCTCAACGGCGCTCACTCTTACTATCCCTGAGCAGCCCGCCTCACCCAGTACCTATCTTGATGGCGAGCTTAATTGCCCAATACTCAAGCAGCGGCTTGAAACTTTTCAACTCTGGCTGGCTGAAGCCTTCAACGGCGGAACCAGTGCCGAGACATTAATTGCTGCCCGTAGTGATTACATTGATCGCCTGCTACGGCGGTTATGGACATTCTACGGCTTTGATGATGTGCCAGAAACCGCACTGGTCGCTGTCGGGGGCTATGGTCGTGGTGAACTGCATCCGCTGTCGGACATTGATGTATTGGTCCTAAGCAAGCGGCGTCTGAATGATAAGCATGCCCAGCAAATCGGGCAGTTGATCACGCTACTGTGGGATCTGAAGCTTGAAGTCGGCCATAGCGTACGAACACTGGAGGAGTGCTTGCTGGAAGGGCTAGCCGATCTCACCGTCGCCACTAATATGATTGAATCTCGCTTGATTTGTGGCGATGTAGCTCTGTTCTTACAGATGCAAAAACATATTTTTAGCGATGGATTCTGGCCTTCACCCCAATTTTTCCATGCCAAAGTTACCGAACAGCAAGAGCGACATAAGCGCTACCACGGCACCAGTTACAATCTGGAGCCAGACATCAAAAGCAGCCCAGGAGGGTTGAGGGATATCCATACTCTACTCTGGGTGGCGCGTCGTCATTTTGGTGCTACCTCGTTAGGTGAGATGGTTGATTTCGGTTTTCTGACCAAAGCCGAGCGCAACGAACTGATTGAAAGCCAGAGTTTTTTATGGCGCATTCGTTTTGCACTGCATCTGGTATTGACCCGTTACGACAATCGCCTGCTGTTTGACCGCCAACTGAGTGTTGCTCAGCTTTTGCAATATCAGGGCGAAGGCAATGAGCCGGTCGAGCATATGATGAAAGACTTTTATCGTATGACCCGCCGAGTTAGCGAACTGAACAATATGCTGTTACAGCTATTTGACGAAGCCATACTGGCGCTGGATACCAATGAAAAACCGCGCCCGCTGGATGATGAATTTCAGTTACGCGGAGATTTAATTGATCTGCGTGATGAGAATCTCTTCGTACAGCAGCCCGAAGCGATTATGCGCATGTTTTACCTGATGGTCCGCAATCAGGAGATCAAAGGTATCTACTCCACGACAGTACGCCGTTTGCGTCATGCCCGTCGGCACCTGAAGCAGCCGCTGTGCCAGATTCCTGAAGCTCGTAAGCTATTTATGGCGATTTTGCGTCACCCCGGCGCGGTTTCCCGCGCATTACTGCCAATGCACCGCCACAGTGTGCTGTGGGCTTATATGCCGCAATGGGGCAGTATCGTCGGCCAGATGCAGTTTGACCTGTTTCATGCCTATACCGTTGATGAACACACTATTCGGGTGCTACTTAAACTCGAAAGTTTCGCCGATGAAAAGACGCGACCACAGCACCCTTTGTGTGTAGAACTTTACCCACGCCTGCCTCAGCCTGAATTGCTGCTGCTAGCGGCGCTGTTCCACGATATTGCCAAAGGCCGTGGTGGTGACCACTCAATACTGGGCGCTCACGATGTGCTGGAGTTTGCTGAACAGCATGGGCTTAACTCACGCGAAGCTCAGCTGGTTGCCTGGTTAGTCCGCTGCCATTTGTTGATGTCAGTCACCGCCCAGCGCCGAGACATTCAGGACCCGGATGTCATTCAGCAATTCTCTGCCGAGGTGCAGAGCGAAACTCGCTTGCGTTATTTAGTCAGCCTGACCGTGGCCGATATTTGTGCCACCAATGAAACCTTGTGGAATAGCTGGAAACAGAGCTTGTTACGTGAGCTCTATTTTGCGACAGAGAAACAGCTACGCCGTGGCATGCAAAATAGCCCGGATTTGCGGGATCGCGTCCGCCACCACCGGCTACAGGCCTTGGCGCTACTGCGAATGGACAACATTGATGAAGAGGCGCTGCATCGCATCTGGAGCCGCTGCCGGGCTGATTATTTCCTGCGGCATTCACCCAATCAATTAGCTTGGCATGCCCGCCATCTACTAGCGCATGACTCAAGCAAGCCGTTGGTGTTGGTCAGCCATCAGGCAACCCGTGGCGGAACCGAAATATTCATCTGGAGCCCAGACCGCCCATCGCTATTTGCCGCCGTGGTCGGTGAGTTGGATCGCCGCAATCTGAGTGTTCATGACGCACAGATTTTCACCAACCGAGATGGTATGGCGATGGATACCTTTGTCGTGCTGGAACCGGATGGCAGCCCGCTGGCGCAAGATCGGCACCCCATCATTAGTCATGCTTTAGAGCAGGCCATGACCCAGCCGAATTATCAGCATCCGCGCGTCAGGCGGTTGTCACCCAAACTGCGGCATTTCAGCGTACCCACTGAAACCAATTTCTTGCCGACTCATAATGAGCGCCGGACCTATCTGGAATTGATTGCGCTAGATCAGCCGGGCTTGCTGGCCCGCGTCGGCGAGATTTTTGCAGATTTAGGATTATCGCTACATAGCGCACGTATCACGACGATCGGCGAACGAGTGGAGGATTTATTTGTGTTAGCCGATAAAGATCGCCGCGCATTGAATATTGAAACGCGCCGCGAATTAGCACAGCGGTTGACAGATACCCTCAATCCGAACGATAAACTGTGATACAAATAACTTTTTAGCCATTAATTTACTTACAACCGCTACCCAAATTTATTGGAGTTGTCGCAAAGCCGCTAATACAGCAACAACTTCAAGTAAGAAGGGTAAAAATGTTAGGGAAGAGAACAGGATGCAACAACTACAAAACGTGATTGAAACTGCCTTCGAGCGCCGTGCAGATATCACTCCGGCTAACGTAGACACCGTAACGCGCGAAGCGATTAATCACGTGATTGATCTGCTTGATACTGGCGCACTGCGTGTAGCAGAAAAAATTGATGGTCAGTGGGTCACCCACCAATGGCTGAAGAAAGCAGTACTGCTCTCATTCCGCATCAATGACAACCAAGTCATGGAAGGTGCAGAAACCCGTTACTACGATAAAGTCCCCATGAAATTCGCCGGTTATGACGAAGCTCGCTTCCAGCGTGAAGGTTTCCGTGTCGTGCCGCCAGCCACCGTGCGTAAAGGGGCCTTTATTGCGCGGAATACCGTGCTGATGCCCTCTTATGTGAATATTGGTGCTTTTGTTGATGAAGGCACAATGGTCGACACATGGGCAACTGTCGGCTCTTGCGCGCAGATTGGTAAAAACGTTCACTTATCCGGTGGCGTTGGCATTGGCGGCGTACTGGAACCACTGCAAGCTAACCCCACCATTATCGAAGATAACTGCTTTGTTGGCGCACGCTCAGAGGTGGTCGAAGGGGTTATCGTCGAAGAGGGTTCCGTTATCTCCATGGGCGTCTTTATCGGGCAAAGCACCCGAATTTATGATCGCGAAACCGGTGAAGTTCATTATGGCCGTGTCCCAGCGGGTTCTGTTGTCGTGTCAGGCAACCTGCCATCGAAAGACGGTAGCTACAGCCTATACTGTGCAGTTATCGTGAAAAAAGTGGATGCCAAAACCCTCGGTAAAGTTGGTATTAATGAGTTATTGCGCACCATCGACTAAGATTGAAAATAGCGGGCTAACTCCCCGCTATAATTAGCCGCTGTAATTAGCCGCTATTTTTTGCCTGGTGAGTTCATCACATCTTTTGGCGAAATTTACTGTCATAATCATAAACTGTGGAATATAAAATATTAAAAGGTGGCGCTATGTATGACAATCTGAAAAGCTTAGGAATCACACAACCCGAAGATGTCGATCGCTATAGCCTGCGTCAGGAGGCCAATAACGACATTCTGAAAATTTACTTCCGCAAAGATAAAGGCGAGTTTTTTGCTAAGAGTGTGAAGTTCAAATATCCGCGCCAACGCAAAACCGTGGTGGCTGATAATGCCGGTCATGGTTACAAAGAGATCAATGAAATTAACCCGAATCTACGCTATGTCATTGATGAGTTAGATCAATTGTGCAAACGCGATCAGATTGAAGTTGATTTGAAACGTAAAATTCTGGATGATTTGCGTCATTTAGAAAGTGTTGTCGCCAATAAGATTTCTGAGATTGAGTCTGACCTGGAAAAATTAACCAGCGGCCGTTAATTGGGCGGTGGATATTAAACTGGGGTCGTATTGTGGCGTCACATTGCGCCACAATACGGCCTTATATCTACTACAACTCAAATATGTTGATTCTGATGCACCATTTAGCGGTAAGCGGCGACGACTGACGACATCTTATTCATCGTCAGTACATCATCAAATTTACCGGCTATCCCCATGGGGATGCCGTAATCAGCGGTGTAACGATCTGGTGTGGAATAATAGTCGACCCACATTTGATTCATAATCGTTGCTATTAGTTCACACTCCTGCGTGTCCGGGTCGCACCCATATTTATCATCCGCACCCATATTATGGCCCAGTTCATGGCGCATTACCTCAGGATCACTACTTATTGGGGCGACTGAAACCATATACATCGGATCCATCGGAGATAACACATCATTCAACCACCCATGACCCGTCCCCTCTTCAGTCCCCACATAGTAAATACCGTCAGCTTTTAAGGTATCGCGCCACGCCTGCACTAAAGGATCTTCTCTTAATTTATCAAGCATGCCTGACATATCGATCCAGTCAGCTTTTGCCGCTACCTCCCGTAAACCAACGACTCGATAGCGAAAATTAGCGCCCGAATTTTCCAGTGCTTCATTCGTCATACCAAAGCCTTGCATCATAAAGTCATGCACCTTATCTCTACCCGAATGAGCGACGGCTTTATCGCTGTAAAGTAATAACAGATCAATGGTGATGGTTTCTCGTTGCCAGAGGCCTTGCTTATCCACTTTAAAGGCTACCGTCTCACCATTAAGGACTTTGTAGTGAGTCTCATCGGTGGAGACGGATATATCCCACTCTGCGCTACTATTAATAATGATTCGACTACCAGCTTCCTGCTCTGTCGGTAAGCGTAATTCTGGCTGATAATTGCCATTGGCTGCATTAATGATCGTTCGCGGCGTATGCAATGTGGGTATATTGCCATTGGTCATATCCTGTGCCTGATAAAGCGTATCTGGTGAACTGATTAGTTGCCACTTTCCTTTCTCAGCAATATAGAAAAAATCATATTGTTCCCCCTTACCTAGCGTCATCACCCCCGGTTCATTAACATTAGCAACATCAATATGTGTTACAGCATCAGTTGACGACTTTAGCGTTATTTTATCGCGATCGGCTGCTTGCTCAGGCAGCTTTATATTATCCCGCCAATGACTGTCCGTCATGGTCACCAGTGTCGTTTGTGATGTGGGAAAAGGTATTTCACTCTGAATATGATCAAACTCTACATTTCTTATGGGTGCCGACTCCAGCACCCAGCGATTAAACCTCTTCAGGTATTTGAAAATATACTGGTCACCCGATGTTATTGTGGTAGTACTGGGATATAACAAATTCTCAGCGGAAACTTTTGAATCACGAATTGCGGTAGAATTAATAGTAATCGTCGACTCATCCTCGGCGGTCGGCGGCAGTCTAATCTCAGAGGTCCAGTTATTATTATCCATCATATAATCGGTCACTTTCTGAGGATTCTCAGGAATAAAATAAATAGCGCTGCTATCTTTAGTCCCATAATCTTCAATGACACTTCTGGTGCTTCTATTCTTCACGATTAAGTCAGGTGCATCATCATTAACACCTAACTCTCGGTTATGCCATTGTTGGCGATTTTCGCTATATTCTTCACTTATCCATTCGTTAGAAAACGCATCCACTTCATTGTGATTATCTGTCGTAATAGGTACCATCGTAATATGTACAGTTGAATCAAGTATTTCATGACTCATATTATCTTGTAATTCATAATTATCGATATCACCTAACGTAAAATAATTAAAGTCTGGCCCTAGTATATCCCACCGCTTAATATCTTCGTGATATTCGAGATAGTATTCACTGTTGGATTTTATTCTCAATGAACCAAGAGGCAGATGTAACAAGGAGTCTTTGGCTTCTGCAGAATAAATCGTGACGATACATCTATCAGAGGGTTGATCCGGCAATATAATATCTTTAACCCAATTAGCCTCTGAAAGTTCAAATACAATTTCATCATAGTCGGAAGGCAGCACACCACTGCCAAGTTGATTCGGTGTGGTGGATAAAAAAGAACTACTCATAGTATGACGTCTCTTAAACAAATAAATTAAATCACTGCATTGGCAGTCGCAGCAACTCTACACAGAGACAATTTATGAGACATTTAAACGCGGATTAATTATGAGATAAGAAGAAATATTGAAACTTACAAAGGAATAGCCTCAGTTTTATTATGTATACCTAATAGATTTCAAGTTGCAGGTAGGCGGCAACTGAATGAACCCAAGGAGTTGAGATAACTCAATGACTTGGGTGAATGATGGCAGCCAACAACCCTGCAACTTGAAAGATGACGGGTATAAATTAATTATCTCGTCTGAGGCCAAACCACTGCACTTATGACTAAAGTAAACGACCCCATTGCTCTACCCAAGGTGCTGAAACCGCTTCCGGTTCTGGGTGCTCAATAGCATCAATCTCTAATCTTTCGCCAATCCGTGTTGCGCCTTGTTCTTGCAACAACTCATCAAATACACGCCCAGCGCCGCAGAAATTTTCATAGCTGCTGTCGCCCAGAGCAATGACACCATAACGCAACTCCGGTTGGAAACCGACCTGATCCCGAACCGCGACAAACAGAGAAGCAATGCTATCGGGGAGATCCCCCTGCCCGGTCGTCGAAGTTACCACCAGCACATAATGTTGACGATAATATTGCCAAGCTTCTAAAGTCCCCTCGTCAAATACTTTAACTTCGTGGCCCTGCTCTTTCAGTATGTTCTCGGCCTCTTCTGCTACTAACAATGCGTTACCGTAGACTGTGCCAACAAAAATCCCGATCTGAGCCATAAAATAGATACCTTTTAACTAGAAAAAATTATTCACTATCCTGACTGGCGGTTCCAGAAAACTCAACCCTTTCAAGATGAGGGGCAATGCCCGACCAGCCAAAATGTGACATCAATCCTTGCCAAGACTCATCCCAGCGCGCGGTGAGCGAAAGCGCTTCACCTGTCACCGGATGATTCAGTGCTAAATGGCTGGCGTGCAACATAAGTCTCGAACAATCAAAATGTTGTGCGATTCCACGATTCTGACGCAAGTCACCGTGAGTGCTATCACCGATGATTGGATGGCGGATATGCGCCATATGACGCCGTAGCTGATGCTTGCGCCCAGTTTCCGGTTTCAGCTCTACTAAGCTGAAGCGTGCAGTCTCATAACGGCCAATCGCTACAGGTACTTCCACTTGCGCTAGCGGCAGATAGTGAGTGACTGAAGGTTGTGGTGCCTTATCTGGGCGAGAAAATTTATCCGCAATTTTATCTAGTTCTTCGGTCATCTCGTAATCAACCGTCCCCCCCTCCAGCACATACCCACGAACTACCGCATGATACGTTTTCTGCATTTGGTGCTGCTCTAATTGTAAAGAGAGCGCACGAGCAACATCGCTGGATAGCGCCATCAACAGCACCCCTGATGTTGGGCGGTCTAGGCGGTGCACGGTATAAACATGCTGACCAATCTGGTCGCGCACCGTTTGCATCACAAACACGGTTTCATTGCTGTCCAGCCAACTACGATGAACCAGCCATCCGGCCGGCTTATTCACCGCAACTATGTGTTCATCTTGATAGATTATTTCCAGCATTAGTTACTTTCTTTATTTAGCAGGTCATCGAGGCGCTGCAAGTGTGTCAGCAGTACCGTGCAATCAGGTCGGTCATCGCCACTCAGCGCCTCTTCGAAATAGGGCGTGATAGCAAAACGGGTCGGAAGCGGGCCATTTGATTCCAGCAATGCATACATTCGGGGAATAAGTACCCATTGCAACCACTGCTCAGCATCCATGGTATCAATGCTGAAAGGTTCATTGCTTTCGAAAGCTTCTGCTTGCGGTGGGACTATTTGCCAAAGATCAATAGCTCGCATGGCAAGCTCAATATCCTGAAGGCTCTGACGTACTTGATTTTCTGTATTCATGATTCTGCTCTCAACCAAAAAATAGCCATTTACCGGGCTGATTCAACGGCGGCAAAGCATACCACTGAAGCGGGCTATGCCCAAGTTCACACCCTAGACAATAGATGTGAGTTAAGCAAAATATGAATAAAAAAAGGGGTACTGTTTTACCAGTACCCCTCGATTCGTTTCATAGCGATCCCGCTAAAAGTGATGCTCCCTGCTCAATCCTTGAAAACTTTTCCGTTTGGTTATCCTAACCTGCAATCCGTAGCGTTGTCCTACACCATCCCGGTGCTAATCCTGAAGTTATCCTAACCCACCATCCATCCTGAACCGGCTCTCAATCTCCATCCTGGAGGTGTCCAATGTTTCATCCTGAAACGTCCCTTCACTCGTCCTAAGCAGTCCCTATATTCTTCATCCTGAAGTGGTAGCATCCGATACCATCCATCTCCGCCAGATCCCATCCGGCGAATAGAAGGATCGCTTAAACGACAAAGGGTGACAAGGTACTGTAAGGATATTGATGCCGATACTTTTTCATATAAAAAAATGAATGTTTATAACAAAGTGATTTTATTGAAAATAAATCTGGCACAAGAATTTTACATATGAGGAATAGAAGTGATGTCTCACAGGCCGTGTGCGAGATCTCTCACACGCGCCTGCTTCTAAAAATACGATAACCATTTATTTATTCAGGTAATACGGGGCGTAGTGCATCCAGGAAATGTATGAGGGTCGATGCCAGCAATGTGCGTTTACCGCTGCCAAACTGTTCTAACACCACATTGCCACTGACATTGCACAGTGAAGCCATAGTCATTTCTGACTCAGTGGTGGCCAAAAATAGCGTCGGTGAGAGCTTCAGCCTTTTTTGTGTGACCAAGTGACCAATCAGGTTCTCCTGTAAGCGGATAAAATCATCTTCACTCCACACTTGCAGCAAGCTAAAACGGTGATCACCGAGATCAGCCACCATGTCTCCAGCGAATTGGTAAGTATAAAACTCATGAATATCTGGATGAAGCTGAATCTCCAGCGCCCGCTCAATATTGTTCAAATTGACATCAGCAGCACCCGGCTGAGGTAGCCAAATCACCTGATTATCCTGCGTTTCCACAATACAAGGTGAGGGGACGCCATAGAGTTCTTCACTCGCGGGGGGATGCCCGGTTTGCTGCTGCCATAAATCGATATAGCGTTGAGTAAAACTGTTCAGTGCCGTTGAAACATTCTGGTCCATTCTTCATTCTCAGTATCGCGGCAGCTTGCACTGCACCCAAGACGGGATTGGCCCACTCAGAAATGCAGTTAAACGCGGCATAAATTGATAAACTAGAGTTATTGTACCAATCTCTCACCATGGAAACAGCATGTCTTCATATCAAGATCACAAGGCGCTGGCAGAGTTAACGCTGGGCAAACCGACCGCATACCGCGATCACTATGACGTGACCCTGTTACAGGCCGTGCCACGCAGCATGAACCGCGAACCTCTTGGTTTGTACCCAGATAGCCTGCCCTTTCATGGAGCTGATATCTGGACGCTTTATGAGCTTTCCTGGCTTAACAGCAACGGGCTACCACAGGTTGCGGTGGGCGAAATAAGCCTGAATGCAAATAGTATCAATTTGATTGAATCAAAAAGCTTCAAACTTTACCTCAACAGTTTTAACCAAACCGTTTTTGCGGACTGGGAAAGTGTCCAAGCGACTTTGCAACGTGATTTGGCCGCCTGTGCTGCGGGGAGGGTCAGCGTCAAGCTCTATCGGCTTGACGAAATAACAGACCAACCGATCGCCAATTTTGCCGGCGAGTGCTTAGATCAGCAGGATATTCGTATCGATAGCTATGAGTTCAATGCCGATTACCTGCAAGGCGCAGTGGGTACGAATCGCATAGAAGAGAGCCTCGTCAGTCATCTGCTCAAATCCAACTGCCTGATCACTCACCAACCTGATTGGGGGTCCGTGCAAATCAGTTACAGTGGCCCGCAAATTAATCGGGAAGCACTGCTGCGCTATCTGGTCTCTTTCCGCCATCACAATGAATTTCACGAGCAATGTGTAGAGCGTATCTTCAATGACATCATGCGTTTCTGTCAGCCAGAAACCCTGTCCGTTTATGCCCGCTATACCCGTCGTGGGGGATTAGATATCAATCCTTGGCGCTCCAACAGCGATTTTGTGCCGTCAACAGGTCGTCTGGCACGGCAATAAATGCGCGCATGTGCGCAACATTTTAGCTCAGTGCACGTTAATGTTGGTAAATTACAGGGGACAACGTTAAGGTTAATTGCAGTATCTTCAGGCCATTTTCAGCAGAAAAACAGAAACTGGATGCTGCAAGCTCTCTCTGATATTCCTCGGCAAAATAGAAAGAAGCATTCTGATACACGGGCACTACCCCCTTAGGGGTGTAAAGGAGTAACTTTGATTACACATGTCAGCCCACTCGGCTCAATGGATCTGTTATCACAGCTAGAAGTGGATATGCTCAAACGTACAGCTAGCAGTGATCTGTACCGCTTATTCCGTAATTGCTCATTAGCTGTTCTCAACTCAGGTAGCCTGACGGATAATAGCAAAGAGCTTTTATCGCGCTATGAAACCTTTGATATCAACGTACTGCGCCGTGAGCGCGGGGTTAAACTCGAACTAGTGAACCCGCCAGAACATGCCTTTGTTGATGGTAAAATCATCCGCTCTTTACAGGCGAACCTCTTTGCCGTACTGCGCGATATTCTATTTGTGAATGGCCAAATTGTTAGCGCAGAGCATGACCAGCATTTGAATATGGGAAGCTCCAGCCATTTGACCAATCTGATTTTCTCCATTTTACGTAATGCTCGTGCCCTGCATATTGATGAAGAACCGAATATGGTTGTTTGCTGGGGCGGCCACTCAATCAATGAAAACGAGTATCTATACGCCCGCAAAGTCGGTAGCCAACTCGGTTTACGTGAACTGAATATCTGTACGGGGTGTGGGCCGGGCGCGATGGAAGCCCCGATGAAAGGGGCCGCTGTTGGACATGCTCAACAGCGCTACAGAAATAGTCGTTTTATCGGTATGACCGAGCCGTCAATCATTGCCGCAGAGCCACCAAACCCACTGGTTAATGAACTGGTTATCATGCCAGACATTGAAAAACGGCTAGAGGCCTTCGTCCGTATCGCGCACGGGGTCATTATTTTCCCAGGCGGCGTAGGGACAGCCGAAGAACTACTCTATTTGTTAGGCATTCTGATGAATCCAGAAAACAGTGAGCAGGTATTGCCACTGATTTTGACCGGGCCAAAAGAGAGTGCAGATTACTTCCGCGTTGTGGATGAGTTCATCATGAATACGCTGGGTGATGAAGCACGTAAGTACTACCAAATCATTATTGGCGATCCGGATGAAGTGGCGCGCCAGATGAAAAAAGCGATGCCATTAGTGAAAGAGAATCGCCGTAATACCGGTGATGCCTATAGCTTTAACTGGTCAATTCGCATCGAACCTGAATTGCAGCACCCATTCGAGCCAAACCATGAAAACATGGCGGATCTGAATTTATCCCATAATCAGTCCCCTGAGAAACTGGCCGCAGCGCTACGCCGTGCTTTCTCCGGCATCGTGGCGGGTAATGTGAAAGAAGTAGGGATTCAAGCGATTGAAGCTCACGGGCCATTTAAATTACACGGTGACCCGCAATTGATGAAGCAAATGGATAGCCTATTACAAGGCTTTATTGCTCAACAGCGAATGAAATTACCGGGCAGTGATTACACCCCTTGCTACGAAATTTGTCGCTAAAAGAGAAGAACTCAACCATCGGGCAGCGTTGATATCCAGCGCTGCCCAACTCTATTCTGGCTTAATCCTCATATAAAAACAGGCTATGCAAATTCACCTTCTTATCGTTGATGCCCTTAATTTAATTCGCCGCATTCATGCGGTGCAGGGGTCGCCTTGCATTAAGGCTTGCCAACATGCATTACAACAATTGATTCAGCACAGCCAACCCACTCACGCCGTGGCGGTTTTTGATGAAGATGACCGCTCAGAGAGTTGGCGTCATCAATGCCTACCTGAATACAAAGCGGGCCGCTCACCCATGCCGGACAACCTACAACAAGAAATGCCCTTTATCCGTGAGGCTTTCAATTCACTAGGTATCGCTTGCTGGCATTCACCGGGTAATGAAGCCGATGATCTGGCTGCGACACTGGCAACTAAAATTGGCGACGCAGGGCATCAGGTAACGATTGTTTCGACCGATAAAGGTTACTGCCAGTTATTAGCACCCCATGTGCAGATTCGTGATTATTTTCAGAAGCGCTGGCTGGATATGCCGTTTGTAAAACAGGAGTTCGGCGTATTACCGCACCAACTGCCGGACTACTGGGGCCTTGCTGGGATTAGCAGCAGTAAAATTCCCGGCGTCGCGGGCATTGGGGCAAAAACGGCCGCACTGTTACTACAACAAGCCAACACGCTGGAAGCACTCTATCAGGAGTTGGAGTCAGTACCGGAGAAATGGCGTAAAAAGTTGCAACAGCACCAAGAGATGGCGCTTATTTGCAAACAAATCGCCACATTGAAAACTGATTTGCCCTTGAGCGGCAACTTGCAGCAGCTTCGGTTACAGAAAGATTAAGGGGCCCAAAGGCCCCTTAAACATCAGGTTAGACGCGATAATACTTATCTCTACTCGCGTTCATCACGGCGGCCCGGAGCACCCGACCAAATACGGCGCACATGCACAGTTACTTCTTCACGGTCATGGTAAAGCTGCTTAGCTTGAATATGGGCATTGATACCGTTTTCTCTCAGCTGCTCATCCATCATTTCCAGATTTTCCGAAACAATCTCAAAACGTTTTTTCATCGGCAATTTCAGGTTAAAAATCGCCTCACGGCACCAACCATTAACCAGCCACTTGGTGATAAGTTCGGTGACCTTGGCCGGTTTCTCCACCATATCGCACACTAACCAGTAGATATTGCTGCGCGTTGGCTCATATTTAAAACCATCAACACGGTGATGTGTCACCTGCCCAGTATCCATCAGACTTTGTGCCATAGAACCGTTATCAATGGCCTGAATCATCATGCTGCGTTGCACTAACTGATAGGTCCAACCGCCGGGGCATGCCCCTAAATCAACAGCATGCATACCACTGGCCAAACGCTCTTCCCACTCATCCGCTGGGATAAACATATGGAAAGCCTCTTCCAATTTTAAGGTTGAGCGACTTGGTGCATCCGATGGGAATTTCAGACGCGGGATACCCATATAGAATGGAGAGTTGTTATTGCTATAAGAGTAACCGACATAACAACAACCTGGCGCGATAAAGAACACATGTACCACTGGGCGATGAGCATTTTCACGGGCGGACAATATTTTTTGCTCGCGCATGGCGCTACGCAAAGGGACGGTCAATTTGCGGCAAAACTTAAGTAACTCTTTGCTTTCATTAGTATCAGGGACTTCAACCCGCAGCTCACCCGCTTTTTCAATCACGCCGGTCAACATACCAACAATCGGTGACACACGATCTTCCGGCGGTAAGTCTTTCAATAACTCCCCCACCACCATCATCTGACGGGCAAAAATCAGCTCACGGAAGGGGACTTCACGGATCAAACGATCGGCATCTTCCAACTGATAACACTCAAACAGCACATAGCCACTGTTATCTTTCACTCGTGCGAAACCAAAAATTTCGAGCTGGGCTGCTTTCGCAGTAATTTCTGCCGCACACTCTTTTTCAAAGCCAGAGCGGCAATATAAAGCAATTTTATTATTCATGGCGTTCTGCCCTTTTTCTTAGACGCAGCGCGCCAATCAACATCAAAATCCATCCCGCCAAGAAACATACTCCGCCAACTGGCGTGATATAGACCCACAGTTTCAGGTGCGATAGAGCCAGGCAGTATAAACTGCCGCTAAAGAGTAGCGTTCCGAGCGCTAACAAGGCTCCACTCCAGTAAAACCAAATACTTATCTGCCGTTGCATCGCAACAGCCAATGCCAGAATTGCCAATGTATGGAACCCTTGGTACTCCAGCCCGGTACGGATCCAGGCCATCTCATTCGGCCCCAATGCGGCGCTCAATACGTGGGCACCAAAGGCACCTAAAGCCACATAGACAAAACCGCTCAGCGCGGCAAATATCAGCATTAAACGACTGTTCATCGCCATTAACCTTGAATTAGAGAGAGTTATACCCTAGCTAGTTGATGCTGCAAGCAGGTTAGCTGCATCGCCAATCACTTTAGGTATGTCGTTATATCAGGCAATAACCTATTTTATCGTAGCCAGCCACCATCGTGAATGGGTTGTCATGACTGCGCAGAGAGGGTGATCGCTAAACATGATCATTGGTCATAGCGAAAGCGCAACTTCTCCTGCTCACTGGCCGCTCTTGCCAGTATCCACTGACGAAAGGCGGCTATTTTACCCAGTTCTGCCTGACTGTCATGACAAACCAGATAAAAAGCATTTTTACTCACCAATACATCATTAAATGGGCACACCAAACGCCCAGCTTCAATCTCAGACTGCGCCATCACGTTATTCACCAACGCAATACCTTGCCCATGAACGGCAGCCTGAACCACCATAGCGCTATGACTAAATATCGGCCCTTGTTGCACATTAATCTGCGGTACGCCCAGTTGACGGGTATACGCCATCCAGTCTCGGCGGGAAGTATCATGCAACAGCGTGTGATAAGCCAGATCTGCTGGTATTTTTAATCCATGCTCACCCATTAACAAGCTGGGAGCACACACGGGGAGCAAGAATTCGGCATACAGACGTTCAGTGCGCAAGCCAGTCCAATTGCCCCGCCCATAAAATATCGCCACATCGACGTCATCAGCGAGTTTATCCTCTTCCCGATCTACCGCCTGAATCCTGACATCAATACCCGGATAAGCAGCATTAAATCCAGAAAGACGTGGCACCAGCCATTGGATGGCAAAACTCGGAGGCAGACTGACCGTCAGTGCGCCTTTTGCACTGCGGGCCTGTAACTTGCGGGTGGCTTCATTGATTGAGGTGAAAATCTCTTTGATGTCGAGGTAATAACTCTGCCCCTCTTCGGTCAGTAACAAAGAGCGGTTACGGCGGCGGAACAATTTTAGACCGAGAAAATCCTCCAGAGACTTTATCTGGTGGCTGACAGCGGCTTGGGTGACAAATAACTCGTCAGCCGCTTTAGTAAAACTTAGGTGGCGTGCGGCCGCATCGAAAACCCGCAAGGCATTCAAGGGTGGTAATCGTTTTGACATGAGTTGGATACTTTTTTATAACGGCTCATCCTCAGATGAAACCCTTTGTTTACTTATTAGTTTTTGTAATCCGAGGCATTATAATTTGTCCGTTGATGATGTGCCAGCAAATACCTATAGTGGCGGCACTTCCCAAGCCGGAACGAAAAGTAGGTTTAGTATCCAGGTACTGAAATGCTTTTGGCTTTGTGGTTGTGATGTTGTGTTTGCAAATGGTCTGGTGTGCCAGACATAGTAGCTAAGCTACTGTTTTTTTTCACTTCCTGTACATTTACCCTGTCTGTCCATAGTGATTTTATGCAGCACCGCCATTTTCGCGGTGCTTTTTTTTACCCAATTTTTAGCGTTTACTTATTTTTTAGAGCTTAAATATAAGCGCCACTTTGTATCGCACTTCAGTCAGAGCTTATATTTAAGTTGTTACTCAAGTTTATTAAGCCGTGCCAAACAGTATTTCAACGACGACTTAGCGTAAAGCTAATTGCCCTCAGCCATCTCTTTGACTTCTGAACGATTAATTTGCAGCTCGGTGCCATTCGCATCGGTGTAGCTTATCATCCCTGTCTCATCATCGACTTTAGGTTTACCATCAGCAACGATAGTGCGACCATCATTAGTATGCATAACATAGTTGCTTGAACAGGCAGCGAGAGTAAAAGTGAGCATAAGGGCAGAAATTACGGCAGCTGTCTTTTTCATGGATGACTCCTTGCAGATTAAAATGCTGAAAAACTCAGTTTCATTACCAGACAAATGGTTGTGCCCGTTACTATTTAGCATAACCCGCTTATGACATATTTCCAGCCATCAGGGCCATTAATGGGTGATTTATGAGCAAAAAACACCAGAATGAGACAGTTCCGAAGTGAACCAAAGGATGCAAAAAACGGTATGAAGGCTTTTAATCCAACGGATTTTCGTCAGGAATTTCCGGCAATTAGCGATGAGATAATCTATCTGGACAGCGCAGCAACTGCCCTAAAGCCCCGCGCCATGATTGAGGCAACACAGCTGTTTTATCAGCAGGATGCGGCAACAGTGCATCGTAGCCAACATCAATCCGCATTATCATTGACGGTCCGCTTTGAAGAGACCCGCCAACAGGTGGCTGACTTTATCAATGCCCCCGCAGCAGAAAATATCGTTTGGACGCGCGGCACGACCGAAGCGATTAACCTTGTGGCACAAAGTTTCGCTCGCCCTCGCCTGCAAGCTGGGGATGAAATTATTGTTAGCGAAGCGGAACATCATGCGAACCTAATCCCCTGGCTTATGGTTGCTGAGCAGACCGGTGCCAGAATCATTAAGTGGCCTATCGGTCTTGACCATCTGCCTGATTTACAACAACTGCCACAATTGCTGAATGACAAAACGCGCATCTTAGCGCTGGGGCAGATGTCTAATGTGACTGGCGGCAGCCCTGAGTTGGCGAGCGCAATAGTACTGGCTCATCAATATCACTGTGTTGTTGTGGTGGATGGCGCGCAGGGCATTGTTCACAGCCCGGCGGATGTTCAAGCGCTGGACATTGATTTTTATGCTTTTTCTGCCCATAAGCTGTATGGCCCGACCGGCATTGGGGTGCTGTATGGTAAATCAGAATTACTGGAAGAGATGCCCGCCTGGCAAGGGGGCGGTAAAATGCTCACTCATGCTTCATTCGGTGGTTTCACCCCCCATGAAGTGCCTTACCGCTTTGAGGCTGGCACTCCCAATATCGCGGGTGTTATTGGTTTATCGGCGGTGCTCAGTTGGCTCGAACAGGTTGATCTAGAAGAGGCCGAGGCGTATAGCCAAAGTTTAGCGACCTTGGCTGAAAATCAGTTAGCTAAATTGCCGGGCTTTCGCAGCTTCCGTTGCCAACAATCCAGTTTGTTGGCCTTCACTTTCGATGGCATTCATCACAGCGATTTGGTGACACTGCTGGCGGAACAAGGTATTGCGTTACGCGCCGGGCAGCACTGTGCACAGCCACTCATGGCCGCGCTGGGGATCAGTGGCAGCCTGCGAGCCTCATTCGCGCCTTACAATAGTGCTGACGATGTTGAAGTACTCTGCTCCGCAATCACTAAGGCGCTGAAGCTGTTGCAAGATTAAGTGCTAACAGCTGATAATTCCGATAAATATCAACCAGCAATAAGACGAGAAGATGATGATTGCGCCGCACCCATTTGGTCACGATATTACTGTAGCTCAGCTTATTGAGACATTCAGCGCCCACAAACAGTGGGAAGATCGTTATCGCCAGTTAATTTTGCTGGCTAAACAACTCCCACCATTACCGGAATCATTGAAGCAAAATGAACTGGAATTGACTGGGTGTGAAAACCGAGTATGGCTGGGGCATCAACATCTACCCGATGGGAGCTTACATTTCTACGGCGACAGTGAAGGGCGCATTGTTCGTGGATTACTGGCGGTAATCTTGACTGCGGTAGAGGGGAAAACACCGCAACAGGTCTTGGGTGAAGATCCATTGGATCTGTTTGATAAGTTAGGTTTACGCCAGCAATTAAGCACTTCGCGCGCCAGTGGTTTACAAGCACTGGCGCAAGGTGTGCAGGCGATCGCTGCCCAATACATAATATGATTTTTATTACGCCTGACGTGCCGCTTTCGCCATCATTTTTTTCAATGCATGGGACACCGCAACAAAACCAAAGGTCGCGGTGACCATGGTTGCCGAACCGAAACCTGAAGTACAGTCCATTTTCTTTGGCCCCTCAGCGCTACTGCGAGATGCACACACCGAACCATCAGCCTGTGGGTAAACTAAAGGTTCGCTAGAGAAAACACAGTCGATCCCCAGTTTACCTTTGCTGTTTTTCACCACATTAAAATCATTTTTTAACCTTTCGCGTAGCTTCGCCGCCAGCGGATCCTGAATGGTTTTCGCCAGATCCACCACTTCAATGCGCGTTGGATCGATTTGCCCACCCGCACCACCGGTGGTAACAACCGGGATTTTATAGCGGCGACAGTAGGAGAGCAGCGCCGCTTTCGGGCGAACACTGTCTATCGCATCAATGACATAGCTGAAATTATTATTTAAAAGCTCCGCAACATTATCTGCGGTAATGAAATCATCGATACAAGTCACTCGGCATTCAGGATTGATAGCCAGAATACGCTCCGCCATCACATCCGTTTTTGCCTGCCCCACATTGTGCCGCAACGCATGGATCTGGCGATTAGTATTGGTGACGCAAACATCATCCATATCAATCAGCGTGATCGCACCAATGCCAGTACGTGCCAGTGCTTCCGCAGCCCATGATCCCACGCCGCCAATGCCGATAACACAAACATGCGCCTGCGAAAAAAGTGTCAGCGCCTGCTGCCCATAAAGGCGCGCAATACCACCAAAACGCTGTTGGTAAGCGTCGGAAAAGGCTGTGCTCATAAACTTGTTACCTTAATAACTTAGAAATAATAAATGGTTTTAATAAAATTGATGAAGCAAATACAAAAGCGGCCAGTTGGCCGCCAGATAAAGAGTGAATCTATGGCATAAAAAAACCGCCTACTGGCCTTGATTACTCACCAATAACGATGAACCATTGCCAGCGGGGGCTGTTTTTGCGCCACCTTGGTAGGCTGTAAACAGTGGCCCGTTACTTTGGGCATTTTTCAGCACCCAAACACGACCATAATGATTGTAGAAACCGGCCGCTTGCCCTGCTTCATGACCAATCCCCTGATAGATATCAAAGTGTTGGCCTTTAATCGCGCCCCCCACATCCAATGCAACCATTAGACGCATCTGATATTGGCCGGTGAATTTCCCCTGACTATCCAGCAAGGGAACTTCAGCTAACAGTGTTGTCCCCGGCGGGATCAGCGAACGGTCAGAAGCAACCGAGGCTTTAGCGATCAAAGGCACCGCACTGGCCCCTTTCACTGGGGCATACATTTCCGGTTTAAAGAAGACAAAGGAGGGATTCTGCTCTAATAACTCTCTGACTTCCGCTTCGCTGTGAGTTTCAGCCCAGTGCCGAATAGCCTGCATCGACATATCGGCTTTAGCGACTTCTCCGCGATCAATCAGCACCTTACCGATACTGCGGTAAGCATGGCCATTTTTACCCGCATAGCCGAAGAAGGTCAGCGGTCGCCCATCGCCATAATCAACATACCCGCTGCCCTGCACTTCCATCATAAAATTATCCACCAATGAATTGGTGTACGCGATAACTAAGTTACGGCTATCCAACGCCCCAGCATAGATTGAAGCACGATCAGGTAAGCGCCCCTTTTTTCCTTTAGCTGGCATACGATAAAGTGGATGACGGAATTCACCTTGTGGGGTATAGCGCGCCTGAAGCACTGGGGTGTAATAACCAGTAAATTGCACATTACCGAAGTTATCCACGCCCTCCATCTGGTAGGCATTCAGGCCAAATAGATTTAACTTGCTGGTGTCAGCACCGGCCAACATCCAGTTTTCTACTGCATTGAATGTACTACTATTACGTCCATACAGACCCGGTGAAGATTGGTTAATCACTTTCACCTGATCAGAATAATCTTTTGCGTTGACTGGCTTACCTGTCGCATTTGGCTCATTTACCAACTCCAGTGGCTGCTCCAGATGCCCATCCTTATATTGCTGTCCACGATCAGTTGGCCGCGATTGGCAACCAGCCAGAACAGCAATCATTATCCCACTCAATAGGTATTTGCCCCAACGACTTGTCATTTCACGCCTTCTCTTACTTATTTTATCTACTGGCGAACGATAACAAACGCCTATAGATAAAGGAATCAGCAGGTGGAAAAAAATCCCCTGATGCTGTTGTGGGGAAAAAGGAAACAGATAGTTGATAAATTAATCGAAAAAACCTATTTACTTAAATTAAGTGGCAAAACTACTTGCAACAGATCTCATCCAGAGTATAGTGCGCTCAATCGGACGCGGGGTGGAGCAGCCTGGTAGCTCGTCGGGCTCATAACCCGAAGGTCGTCGGTTCAAATCCGGCCCCCGCAACCAACCGATACTGGCTACCAGCAGTATCAAATGTCGTCCGATAGTCTTGAAAGTTAAGACTAAATAGGTAGAATAGATGTTCAGCTGTGAAAACAACAACAGCAGTAAAAATGTAATGACGGACGCGGGGTGGAGCAGCCTGGTAGCTCGTCGGGCTCATAACCCGAAGGTCGTCGGTTCAAATCCGGCCCCCGCAACCAATTACATGATTAAGCAGTAAGATAGAAAATAGCATTAAGACGGACGCGGGGTGGAGCAGCCTGGTAGCTCGTCGGGCTCATAACCCGAAGGTCGTCGGTTCAAATCCGGCCCCCGCAACCAATTCTTAATCATTTTCATATCAACATCAGACACCCTAAAGGGTGTTTTTTTGTTTCTGGCTTTCAATAAATGATAAGCTTTCTCCCAGCAAGGGCCATCTAACCCCTGCTGCATATCAATAATTAACCTCCCAACTGATTACACCCGTGCCATTGTCCCACCATTCGCAAAATACGCTTTGATACCAGCAAAAATAGATTCAGCGACTTGCTGCTGAAAATGACTGGTGCGTAATTTTCGCTCTTCTTCCAAATTGCTGATAAATGCCGTTTCAACCAAAATTGATGGGATATCAGGTGCCTTCAGAACAGCGAAGCCCGCTTGATCAACACGGTTCTTATGCAGCTTATTAATTTTACCCATCCGGTTAAGCACTTCTTTGCCAAACTTTAGGCTGTCATTGATGGTGGCCGTTTGCAGTAAATCAATCATGGTATGGTCTAGATAGCGATCCCCACTTTTGCTGACCCCACCAATTTGGTCGGCTTCATTCTGCGTTTGGGCCAAGAAACGCGCAGCGGTACTGGTTGCTCCCTTGGTCGAAAGCGCAAATACGGATGAACCTCTGGCGGCCTGACTGGTGAATGCATCAGCATGAATCGAGATAAAGAGATCGGCGCGCTGTTTACGGGCTTTTGCCACTCGCACTTTCAGCGGGATAAAAACATCTTCATTACGGGTCATAAACACCCGCATATTCGCCTCTTTCTGAATCAGCGCCCGTAGCCGGCGGGCAATTTGCAGCACAATATCTTTCTCGCGAGTTTTGTTTCGACCAATAGCACCGGGGTCTTCACCGCCGTGACCAGGGTCCAACATAATAACAATCGGTCTATCCCGCCCAGCTTTACCCACTTTAGGTGTCTCTGCGGGTAAATTGCGCTCTACATTGCCTTTATTATAATCTTCCAATAATGCCAGTAAGGGATCGTCTTCAATCGAGGTACTTCCCTGTTCAGGGTATAAATCCACTACCAAACGGTTACGGAACTTAGCAAAGGGTTTCAGCGTAAATAGTTGTGGGCTGATGCTTTGTTTCAACTCCAATACCAGACGGACGGTGTTTTTATCAAACTGCCCAACTCGCGCCTGCTTAAGGTAAGGATCGCCGGACTGCACCTGACTACTGATCTCTTTCAGTACGCTATCCAGATGCACATCTTCAATATCAACCACAATGCGGTCAGGATTTTTCAGCGCAAATTGACGATATTTCAGCGGCGTATTGGATTCCAGCGTCACCCGGGTATAAGTTGAAGAGGGCCAGACCCTGACTGCAATGATATGTGAAGAAGCAGCAAATCCAACCCGGCTGACACTCAGCATCCAGGCTGCGGCGGCACCTTGCAGTAGACGGCGACGCCCAGAATTATGATTTGAATCTGCCATGTAACTCCAAAGTAACTACCAATATATGAATAAAAAACAAACAAAAAGTTTTATGGGGAAAAACTTTAACGAATCAACTCCATGCTGTCATTAGAAAAACATTTTTTATGTTATTCAATTTATTAATAGCCATGCACCATACATATGCATTTGATCGTAATTTGTTGCTTGCCATCTTGGTCAAAAAAGAATAAAAATACAAAAATAGCGAATAAAAATTCAATGAGGGTCTACCGTGAAGGAACGTAGTACTGAACTGGTCCAGGGATTTCGTCACTCAGTTCCCTATATCAATGCACACCGTGGCAAGACGTTTGTCGTCATGTTGGGTGGTGAGGCGATTGAACATGAAAACTTCTCTAGTATTGTTAACGATATCGGTTTACTGCATAGCCTTGGTATCCGGCTGGTCGTGGTATACGGCGCACGCCCACAAATCGATAGCAATTTGGCGCAGCATCACTACGAACCTATTTATCACAAGCATACCCGAGTCACTGATGCCCGAACGCTGGAAATGGTTAAGCAGGCAGCGGGTCTATTGCAACTGGATATCACTGCCAGATTATCAATGAGTTTGAATAACACCCCGCTACAAGGTGCGCATATTAATGTGGTTAGCGGCAACTTTATTATTGCTCAGCCGTTAGGCGTTGATGACGGTGTAGATTATTGCCACAGCGGACGCATTCGGCGCATTGATGAGGAGGCTATCCATCGTCAATTAGATAATGGCGCTATTGTGTTGCTGGGGCCAGTTGCCGTATCGGTGACTGGCGAGAGTTTTAATCTCACCTCCGAAGAAGTAGCGACACAATTAGCCATCAAACTCAAAGCAGAAAAAATGATCGGTTTCTGCTCATCCCAAGGGGTGACCGATAGCGAAGGCAACATTATTTCAGAGCTGTTCCCAAATGATGCCCAAAAACGGATTGAGGATCTTGAACAAGAAGGGGATTACAACTCAGGCACAGTGCGTTTTCTACGTGGGGCAGTAAAAGCTTGCCGCAGCGGCGTACGTCGCAGCCATTTGCTGAGTTATCAGGAGGATGGTGCACTCGTTCAAGAGCTATTCTCCCGTGATGGTATCGGCACCCAAATTGTCATGGAGAGTGCGGAACAAGTACGCCGAGCAACCATTAATGATATTGGCGGCATACTGGAGCTGATTCGACCGCTAGAGCAGCAAGGGATTTTAGTGCGCCGCTCACGGGAACAGCTTGAAATGGAGATCGATAAGTTCACCATCATTGAGCGAGATAATCTGACCATTGCCTGCGCCGCACTTTATCCATTCCCTGAGGAGCAGATTGGTGAAATGGCCTGTGTGGCAGTGCACCCAGACTATCGCAGCTCCTCCCGAGGGGAGATGCTTCTTAAGAGAGTGGCAAATCAGGCACGCCAAATGGGCCTTAAAAAGCTGTTCGTGTTAACGACCCGCAGCATTCACTGGTTTCAGGAACGCGGTTTTACTCCCGCTGAGGTCGAGGTTTTACCGATTCAGAAGCAGGAGTTATATAACTATCAGCGGCGCTCAAAGATTTTATTGGCTGATCTATAGCAGTTTATCTGTAACATCATGGGGGCTATGGCCCCCTCCGTTTTACTTCGTCAATTCATTCAAACGATCAACCAATCCGCTGCGGCGCTGCGTGGGTGTCCGTATCGCATTGCTCAATACAGCCTCACTGCAATAGAGTGTTAACCGCTGGCGAGCGCGGGTAATCGCGGTATAAACCAGTTCACGAGTGAGCACGGGCATAAAAGTGTTAGGTAACACCAGCGCGGTATGCTCAAACTCCGATCCTTGAGATTTATGGACGGTCATGGCATAAGCCGTTTCATGGCTGGGAAGCCGGCTAGGTTGTACCGACTTGATACTGCCGTCAGGTAATTGGAAATGCACCCGAAGTTCGCCTTCCGGGTCATATAACGCGATACCAATATCACCATTGAACAGACCCAGAGCACTGTCATTAAGCCCAATCATCACGGGTCGGCCGACATACCAGCGCCCTACTGGGCCGGAGGCTCGCTCAATTAACCTCTTGCGATGCAGTAACTGCTCAATCCGTTCATTTAAACCGCTGACCCCAAAAGGTCCGGTTCGTAATGCACACAACAATTGATAGCGGCCAAATGCCGCCAACACATCGACAGCGTGAGCACCTGATGACGCCAACTGGAGATAATGTTGATAGCCAGAGGCACACTCCTCCAGCAATACCTGATAATCATCTGAATCGGCCAGAGAGAAGCATTCAACATCAGAGTAGGTGCCGTTTAAAACTGATAATGCATGGTGATACTTCCCGGCATTCACCGCCAAAGCGAGCTGCCCAATACCTGATTTTTCATCAAAACGGTAGCTTTTACGCAGCAAACATAAGCTATCACGGACATTGACTGTATCTGTCGGCACGTCACCAATGGGGATGATTCCGGTCAATGTACACCCGGTTAAGCGCGCTAATTGTTCAGCCCGTGATTCGCTGTAACCCCATTCAGCAAACCGACAAATATCACCCAATACCGCTCCGGCCTCAACCGAAGCCAATTGGTCACGATCACCAAGAAAAATAACCTGAGCTTTAGCGGGCAAGGCTGCAATGAGTCGCGCCATCATCGGTAAATCCACCATCGATGCTTCATCGACCACCAGCACATCAAGATTTAACGGATTGCCACGATGGTAACGCAAGCGCTGACTATTAGGCTGCGCCCCTAACAAGCGGTGCAACGTGGATGCCTGATCTGGAAATAGCCGACGCTCATCATCGGTTAGCGCGAGTTGTCGAATGGCATTACCTAGTGACTCCGTTAGTCGCGCGGCTGCTTTGCCAGTTGGTGCGGCAAGTTGGATACGCAACCGTTGCCCCTGATTCAGCTGTATCAGCGCGGTCAATAATTTTGCTACCGTCGTGGTTTTCCCCGTCCCCGGTCCACCGGAAATCACGGAGATACGACGGGTCGCAGCAACGGCAGCAGCCACTTTCTGCCAGTCAACCTCATCACCAGCCAGACCGAACAATTGATCTAGCGTCACTCTTAATAGTGTTTCGTTTACTTCTCGAGGTTCATTAACCCATGCAGCCGTACTGTCGCTGGCAATAAATCGAACCACATCCCCTTCGTACTGCCACATGCGTTGCAGATACAAGCGGCCATTTTGCAGGACTAATGGCGTTGGTTTGGAGCCATCGCTTACTGCAGCAGAGTTATTGAATGCCGCTATCCAATGAGACTCATCTGGCGCGCCCGCTGCCTGCCACAAAGCCTGTGATAACGCCGACTGCCGTCCACCAAATAGTTGATCTGGCTGCAAGTAATTTAATGGTAGGCAGACATGCCCAGCCCCCGTTTCAGCACTGAGAATAGCGGCGGCCAACTGCAACATGGGGTCATTATCGCCTGCTATCATTCGTGAAAACTGAAGATCCAGCGGGCGCAGTAAGTGGTCACCAACCGCTTGGTTCAGTAACGCCATCATAGTGACCCCTCCTCATCTGCATGGGTAGCGCCACTATTTATCGCACGGCCACTGAACAAACAATCCATTCCTTCAACCAACCCCTGTTCAGGGCGACAACTAAAAATACCGTTACCCGGATATTGCTTATCGACACCCCGTAGGAAGAGGTAAATGACGCCGCCAAAGTCGCGCTGATAGTCATAATTAGGTAATCGGTGGCGTAAATAGCGGTGTAATGCCAGCGTATAAAGCTGATATTGCAGATCATAACGATGCTCAGCCATGGCGTGAGTCATCGCCTCTAAGGTATAGGCACTACTCTCTGCCCCCAACCAGTTTGATTTGTAATCCAATAAGTAATACTTACCCTCCCAGCAGAAGACCAAGTCAATAAACCCTTTAAGCATCCCTCTCACTTGCTGAAAATCCAGTACCGGACACTGCCGCGAGAGGGGATCATAGTGTTTGATTAAGCTGTCTAATTCACTGGCCCGAAGTAGCGTGTCAATTGGCAGATAAAATTGTAATTCTGCCTGCTTGCTCTGGGGGGATAATCCCGCCAACGTTACGCCGGTGGTATTGAGTGGAACTTGTAAAATGTCATTTATCCACTGAGACAACATGGGCAGCCATTGATCACCAAAACCCTGTCTCTGTAACTGTTCTGCCAACCAACTTTGGTCGATAGGCTGGCTAAAATCCATTGACTCGAGCAAATCATGCAGGAAAGTGCCCGGTGCTGCGCCGCGTGGGAAAGTGTGGGGAGTTAAAGAGATTTCGGTGGCCAATGCCTGCTCACCAACAGCATCGGTGTCCAGCCGTGGAAGTAACTCTTGTAGTGGCACACTCAGTGACTGTGATGCACCACTTTTACTTGAGCCATGCTGCTGTAAGCCAGAATAGCTGGTCACACGCCAATAATCCTGTACTTGTCGGTTAAACTGGCGTGCAGCAAGTGCTGGCACAATTTCTGGCTGTGGTTGCCAAGGGGTATCATCTGGGCGTTCTGCCAATGAAACAGAAATATCACCGCCTGAGGACGCCGTTAACTCGGCGAGCTTATCGGCCAAATATTGTGCATCACCCGCCTGACCTTGCTGTAACAAATAACCTAGCGCACTACGGTGCACATCACTATCACCCTGCTTTTTTCGCCCACCTTTGATCAGCGGTGCAATACCGACACTGCAATGGTAAACCGCACGGGTCAGAGCAACATAGAGTAACCGTAAATCCTCCGCCAGCCGCTCCTCTTCTGCCAGAGCCTGACTCTCTTCATCAGCATTCAGATCAAGCAGAGCCTCAAAGCTGTGGCGATCGTGATATAGCACATCCTGCTGCTGGCGAAAATTACCGACGAAGGGCAACCAAACCAGTGGATACTCCAGCCCTTTTGATTTATGGATTGTAATAACCTGCACCAAATGGCGGTCACTTTCCAAACGCAGCTGCTGATTATCTAATTGATGATTTGGTTGTGCTATTTGTTGGGCCAACCAGCGGATAAGTGCGTGCTCGCTATCAAGCTGTGATGCAGCTTCTTGCAATAGCTCCCCTAAATGCAGTAGATCCGTCAGCCGACGCTCTCCACCCGGCGTCGCGAGCAGGTTTTCAGCCAAATGGCGGCAAGCCATAATCTCCCGCAACATAGGCAATACACCACGGCGCTGCCAATGCTGCCGATAGCGATCGAACTCCTCGACCAAAGCATCCCAAGCACGTTCATTGTGGTTCAATGCATCCAACATTTTTGCATCCAGCCCGAGCACTCCTGTTGCCATGGCACTACGCAATGCCCGCTCCTGTTCAGGGGCCAGTACTGCCTGCAATAACCACAGCAGATCTTTGGCTTCTGCGGTATCAAAAACACTGTCACGATTGGATAAATAAACCGATGGGATGGCCAATGCACTTAGTGCATCACGCACTAATGCGGCCTCTGCCCGGCTGCGTACTAGAATGGTGATATCAGACGCTTGAACCGGCCTTGAACCATCGACTGTCACTAATTGAGCCAGCCCATTTTGGCCTGCGGTTAACCAGTCACGAATTTGGGCCGCACACTGCCGCGCCATCAATTGTTGGTACTCACTAACTCCGATACCCTCCCCTGGCTGTAACCAAAAAGAGATAGCTGGCTGTTTGTCCCCTTTAATTTCAAAGGATAAATGGCTGTTTTTTTCCGCAGCAGATACCGCTATAAAGGGGATTTGTTCAAACAGGAAAGGCACATCGACCAAACTAAACAACCGGTTCACTGATTGCACCATCGGGAAGGAGGAGCGCCAGTTTGTCTCTAGTGTGTAGTGGGCGCTTACTTCTGAACGGGCGCGGATATAGGTAAAGATATCTGCGCCACGGAAAGCATAAATTGCTTGTTTAGGGTCACCAATCAGTAATAGGCCACACTCTTCTTGCCCACCATAAAGCGTGTGGAAGATGCGGTATTGTTGGGGGTCGGTATCCTGAAACTCATCAATCATTGCGACGGGATAACGGGTGCGAATAGATTTAGCCAGTAATTCGCCACCCGATTGCTGTAATACCGCATCCAGTTTGCTGAGCAGGTCATCAAATCCCAGCTCCGCCCGTTGCCGTTTTTCCTGCTGGACAGATGTTCGTATCTCGCTGATCGCTCTGGCTAAAATCAAATCTCTTAGTGTCAGCGGTTGTTCGAATATGCGGTCTATGACACTGAACAGTGCATGTTGCGGAGCGGCACCCTTTTTGGTTTTTTCAAATAAAACTGACTGGCGGAATTTTTCCAGCTCTTTAGGTAGCTGGTAATCGCCTGTTTCCTGCTCTGCCCATGCACCGACTTTTTCCAGCCAGTTGGGTAAATGTTTGGTGCTGTAGCTACGCTTATCAACACCAGAGCTGCTAATCAATGCCTCTAGCTCTGATGCGGCTGCGCGCCATTGCGCTTTGACAGTGTCAATTTGCACGACAATCTGTTGATGCCGACTGAGTATCGTCTCATCGTCACCGGGTGCCTGCCGAAATTTTGGCATCTCGCCCTGTAGATAGGCAGAGAGATCTTTGAGTAATGCCTCTGGTCCACTCCACTGCTGACTAATAGCTCGAGCTACCGCTAAGGGGAGCGGGTAGCAGTGACGCCGCCAAAAATCGGCACAAGCTTGCCTGCGTAATGGCAGCTCATCTTGCACCAGTGTTTGTTCAAATAAAATGCCAGACTCAAAAGCATTATTCGCCAACATTCTCTGACAGAAGCCGTGAATGGTATAAATTGCAGCTTCATCCATCTGACGCTCAGCCGCCAGCAGTTGTGCTGCGGCTTCGCTCAGATCAACGATTTCAGCTAATAAAGCCCTATGCATAGGGTTATCGCTGACTCCACGCACGCAAGCGATACGCAACTCATGAATATTGTCGCGGATTCGCCCTCTTAGCTCTTCGGTTGCTGCTTCGGTAAAGGTCACCACCAAGATCTCCTCTACAGTGAGAGGGCGACTAAATGCAGCCCTCCCACCCAAACCAAGCAGTAACCTTAGATAGAGCACCCCAATGGTAAAAGTCTTACCAGTACCCGCAGAAGCTTCAATCAGCCTCTCGCCATATAGAGGTAGCGTCAGCGGCTCCAGCCGCTGGGGAGTCATTGATATCATGGAGCCAAGACCTTCTGCGGCAAGGTCGCCTGCAAGGCGGAGGCGGTTGGATAAGTGGTCCACCCTTTAAGTACAGCATAGCTACCTGTCGTTTGCCCTTGACCTTTAACCTGAGAGAGCAGCGCCAGACCTTGCGGCTTAATGACCGCTTGCTGGAAGAAATCAGCCAGCATAGTGCTATTCAGCAATTTCACTTGGGCAATCATTTTTTCACGACTATCAAAGGCAAAATTATTACGATTAAAATCATTACTATAACGGCTAGCTTCTTCATCCAATGTTTGCGGGCGTTGCAGCAATTGGTTGATTAGCCCCTGCTTATATTGTTCAAAATCAGCCGGTTTCATTTCACGTAGACGCTTTTCAGCCTGTGGATAGAAAGCCAGATATCGCTGATAGAGGTAATCAGGTTGTTTGCTATTACTTTGCAGTAAGAAACCTAAGCCCCACTGACGGCCAACTGACATTGGGAAGGCAAATACCGCATAACCGAGTTGCTCCTCGGTGCGCAGTTGATCATAGAACCACGGTTGAACAATTTGGCCTAGCAAGGCACTGTGCGCCATACCATCAATTTCCGAATAACCGATAGGGACATAGACTGCCGCCAGCGCAGCATCAGAACTGCTGCCAATCCGTTGCATATTCGCTAACTGGGCCTTATCGACGACAACATCTTCGCCAGTCCACCAAGTTACCCCCGTCAAGCCCAGTTGTTTCTTCAACGACTCTGTCAGTGAAGTGACCTGAGGGGCTGTCATATTACCCACCGCCAAGACTTCAATGGCGGATTGCTTGAGCATATTATTACGGTAGGTCACGACATCTTGTACGCTAATGGTATCAAGCAGTTCACGGCGCTCACTGCGCTCAAAATAAGGAACATGAGAGAGTAACTTGGCAGGCTGAATCGCCAGTTCATAAGCTTTGCCCTTTTCGGCAACTTCCAATTGCTCACGATACCAAGACTTGGCTTGCGCCAGTTGATCCTCCGTTGGCGTGAAACTGGAGTAGCCTTCAACCAGTGAAGTTAACAACTGCGGCATCCGCTGCGTAAAGCCATTAGCACTCACATACAAACCGTTGTTGGGTGCCGTTGAAAAGCTAATCCCACCAATAGAGGCTTGGTAACTCAGTTCATCGAGTGAAAGGCCCGCCAGATAGTCGGTTAGGGCAAATAGAACCTGGTTACGGGCGGTATCCAAGGCGTGTTGATTACGAAAAGCCACCGAAATATCAGCTTTCGGTTCATCAGCAAAGTACTGGCTTGGCATGTAAAACACCCGTAAGCCCGGCTGTTCAGCGACTTTTTGCGGATGGGTGATACTTTTATCTGCTTTAATCAGCGTGAAATTATCCGGAATGTAAGGGTTAAGTGCCGGTAGACTCAGCGTGATATCCCCCCCTAATTGTTGCCACTCTTTCATCTCTTTCGGGCTAATTTTATCGACCTTATAAGGCGCATCGACAAAATAGGCCACTTTGTTGTGAGGCTCTTCAGGACTAACAAACCAGATTCGCGCATTTTCAGGGGTCATTTCAGCCAAGCGGGCAGCAATGGCTTGTGGATCATAGTGATCAGCCAGATAAGGTGCATCAAGCACATGTGCGACAGGCACTCGCAGCATCATATCCACCAGCCACTCGATGTAATCCATATCTCGCGTGATTGAGGGATAGCGAAAATCAAGATTTAAGACATGAGCGATTTCATCAAAATAGCTCTTCTTAATGCCGTCTTTGTGCAACATATTGATGTAATCGAAGATGGCTGCTACCACCACATCACGTTTGGCCAAGCCTTTATCGGTGAGTGACACTGAAATGGAGAATACCCCCCCATTGCGGTCTACCATCGGGTCAGCACCAGCATTGATTGCATCTGCCAAACCCTGCTTTTGTAACCAGTCAGAGAGTGTGTCTTTGCTACGATTGCCAATCAAATAACTAATATAGGTATCTGTTTTACTGCGAAACTCTGCACTGTTGTTCTCAATGCGAAACTCAACTTTGAGCTGTTTACGAGGTTGCGCTGGAACATAATGAATAATAATGCCGGTTTGATCCGGGGTGACTGCCGGTACCGTAATCGGCGGCACTTTTGCGTCCCGATTAGGGATTCGGCCAAAGGTATCAGCCGCTAATTGTGCTAACTGCTCCAGTGACTGGTTGCTATACAGCACGCCTACCATCAGGTTGGCGGAATAGTAGCGATGATAGAAGCTCAGTAACTCATCGTGTAACTTGCCATCAGGTTTGTCTTTGAGTGTATCCAGATTACCGCCCGAGAAACGTGCACTCGGATGCGCCGGATTAAGGGTTTCAGCATTAACCTGCGCCATACGCATCCCATCGCGGGAGCGGGCCATCGTCAATTCTGCATTGACTGCGTTACGTTCACGGTCAGCATTAATCGGGTCTAGCAAGGGTTCCGCGATAGCATCTGCCAGTCGGTCAACCGCAGGAGCCAATGCATCATTTTCAATTTCAAGATAAAAGGCGGTTCGATAAGAAGCGGTACTCGCATTATGACTGCCGCCATGTTTCTTTAGGAATTCAGAGAAACTTCCCGGTTCTGGGAAACGTTTAGAACCCATCAACAACATGTGTTCCAAATAATGTGCCAAACCTAACTGATTGTTAGGATCCTCCAGTGATCCGACAGGCAACGCCAGTGCAGCCAAGGATTTAGGTGCCTGTGCATCAGAAACTAATAACACGGTCATACCATTTGGCAGCTTTATTGCCTGATATTTGCGTAGGTCATGTTCACTTTTGTGAATAGCTTCTGCCAGTGGTTGCCATGCAGGTGCCGCAGCCCAACTCAGTGGCGTCAGCAAACCCAATAAGAAAAATATGCCAATGATGCGGGTAAACTGTTTATGCATTCCGTTTCTCCCCTAACCCTTTAAAATTTCTGCTAAAACACATATCCGGATTGCTTGTCTTGATATGTACGATCATCTGGTTGAGTGACGCGTAGTTTTCACGCCTTATTATGGCGGGCAATCGGTAATAAATAACGTTCCGTTTCGTGTAATAACATGTCGAGATGTTGGTTATTCATCAGGCGGATCACTCTCTGAACGTAGTGGTCTTCCCCCTCTCCGGCCACTCGTTGGTCACCTTGCCAGACCTGTAAAAGTTTCATTCTTGCTTTAGTCTGCGTTTCGTCATCCCACAGAATCTGACCAGACTCGCGATCAAAGCACTGACTCAGCCATGCCCAACCACTTTTACTCAACAGTAGCAGAGGTTCACACATCCCTTGCTGATATCCAGTAATGAGCTGCTGTAAATATTGCCGTGCCTCATCACAATCTAAAGCATGATAGCGCCATGCGGTCCCTTTGCGGCCATACATTCGGCTTTCACCCTCACCTCCTGCGGCGCAATACACCAGATGTTCAATCCACAGTAAAAGCCCATCAACTGCCGTCAAGGCTGCAGGCCTCCAACGAATTAAACCATCCTCCTGAACCTGATGAATCCACCCTGTGAGGGTGGTGTCACCAAACTCCATATTAAGCTCAATACTGTGGCTCTCTTTACGTTCTTCACGGATCTGGTCAGCTAATGGCACCATTTCTTCTTGCTGGCTTTCCCAGTAAAGCTCACCGAAGGACCCATAAGGCAAACTGCCAGCCGCTCGGGCACGAGTAAATACAGCGCTAATATCGCCATCCTCTATCAGTGTATTTAGCAACTGAGTATTAAATTGATAGCGATTGAGGTTATCTAAGGTAAATGGCTCTTCATCTGGTAATTCTGTCTCTTCAATGACAAAATTTACCCCTAGCCGTAGCTGGAAGAATGCCCTCACCGGATGGCGATAGAAACGAATTAACTCATCTAAGGTCATTTCAGGTAAGGGTTCAGGCGACAAGGACTGATTAAACTCAGGATGCGCCACCCCTTTGGATTCAGCGGAGGGCAGCCACTCCGCAGCATAACTCTGTAGTTCGCTGTCTTCGAAAAAGTTTTCTGCTGAAAATGGCATGCGAGCATGTAAACAGAGCAAGTGTTGAATAACCCGTTTGGCGCTCTCATCAGCGCTGAGACCCTCATCTCCCGGCAAGTGATAACTCTGTGAAATGTATTCAATCAATTCACTCACCAGCACTGAAGGATAGCGCTTACTGTTATCTTGAATTGAACGCCCGATATAGCTGATATAGAGCTGTTGCTGGGCAGAAAGTAGTGCTTCAAGGAACAGATAACGGTCATCATCGCGGCGGCTACGATCACCACGACGAACCTGTTTTGCCATCAAATCAAATCCCAGCGGCGGAAGGGTTCGTGGGTAAATACCGTCGTTCATACCCAATAAGCAAACAACTTTAAACGGGATGGATCGCATTGGCATCAGGGTACAGAAGTTAATTGGCCCTGCGAGGAAGCGCTGACTGATACGCTCATTGTCTAAACGTGAGGCCAGCTCATCACGTAACAAATTCAGCGGCACGAGATCCGGATATTGGGCGGCAATACCATAGCCGATAACCTTCTGCCACTGCTGCTCGATCAGTACCAAAACGGCTTCAGTTTCACTATCGGATTCAAAGAAGGTATCCAACAAACTGCGACACAGTGGTAACCAGTCACTGAGTGATCGCGATTCACTTAATAACAGCCGCCATTGGCTCAGTTGCATCAACATATCGGCTAATTGCCCGGCAAGTTCAGCCGCCAAGCCACTCGATTCATCATAGGGCAAGACCCCTTGCCAATCCCCAGCCGCACTGTCCATGGCATAACCGAGCAACATGCGGGTGAGACCAAAATGCCAGGTATGCTGCCCCGTTGCAGGCAAAGATAGCTCTCGAACATTGTCATCATCCAGCCCCCAACGAATACCAGACTCCCCCACCCATTGCCGCAAACGGCGCAACCCATCTTCGGTAATACCAAATTTATTCGCTAAGGCAGGGACTTCCAACAGCGCCAAGACTTGTTCGGAGGTAAAACGGCTCTGGGGGAGATCAAGTAAGGCAATAAAAGCCTGTAACGCGGGATGGGCCTGACTGGCTTTACGGTCAGAAATCGCAAAGGGTAGATAACGCTCTCCCGTCGCATTACCCAATGTGGCCTGAATGTAGGGAGTATAGCTGTCAATGTCTGCGACCATCACAATGATATCGCGTGGTGTGAGTTCAGGGTCGGCGGCTAATAATCTCAACAGGTTATCTTGCAGAACCTCAACCTCCCTTTGAGGGCTGTGACAAACATGCAAACTCAGCGACCGATCCGCCGGATCTAATAGCCGTTTTTGGTCGCTATGGGCTAAAGTTTCCGGCGTAGTCCCCATAATCGCGTGATCTTCCAACTCCAGCATATCGTGCTGAATACCATGCAATAAGTTATCTGGCTCGATATCGACAAAAGCATGTACCTCTTGGATATCATCAACTTGTGACAATAAGTACATGTGATCTCGACCTAGTCGCCCCCAAGAGGCTAATAGCGGGTTACTGAGGTCCTGCTCTCCGTCAGCATTGAATAGTTGTTCAGCCTGTTCAGGATGACGAAACAGGCTTACTTCTACCGACTCACCTTCAAGCGACTCACCTCTTAGCAATTTACCCTCAATCGATTCGCGATAGTGCTTGCGCTTGCGGCTTTGTAATTTAGCTAAAAAAGCATAATCCTGAATATCACCCCAAAAATAGCGGCAAGGGTTAGTAAACATAAGATGAATATCAATATGCTTACCCAGTGCTTGCAGCGCCTGTAAATAGATGGGGGGGAGTGCTGATATGCCGCAAATAAATACCCTTTTGGGTAGCCCTGCGGGGCAAACATCCGAGTCGAGTAGCGTGCGGATAAAGCGCTGATAGAGATTGGCGCGGTGCCATTCAGGTTGTTCCAATTCGCGGGTATAGCGCGTGAGTTCAACCCATAACTTGGCTTGCCACTGCTGGGCATCATCTAGACTTTCAATGAGTTGACCTCGTTCCCAAGCCTCAAGCCATTCAGGACGATACACCAAATACTGGTCGAAAAGGTCGGCAACGCGTGCCGCAAGTTGGTGAATTTTACGTTTATCGCCGTCGTCACTTAAGTAACGTTTCATCGGCAAAAAAACAGGGTCATCCAGTAAATCTGGTAGTAACCACATGAGTTTCCACGTCATCGCATCTTTGCTGAATGCACTCTCTTTAGGGATTCCCGGCAAGACACGAGTAAACATATCCCAGATAAAAGTGGCAGGCAGCGGAAACTCAATATTGGCGGCAATGGTGAATTGTTGTGCCAGTTGCATTTGCAACCACTGGGCCATACCGGGGCTTTGAACTAACACCACTTCTTGCTGGAAAGGGTTATCCAACGGCTCTCGTTCTATCAGCGCGGTGGTTAGCGCTTTGAGTAAATCCAGTTGATTAGAATGATAAACCGTGAACATGATGACTCCCTAAAGGCACTATGGATAATATTCATAAATGATTAAACCAACTGATTATCACTTGTGAATAAATCCTGAGGTTTAATACTCTAACTTGATAATGAGTGAGTGCAATAGGTTATCGTCATTATCACCCGTGGTACTTAATGTTGCAGGGAGCTAGCTCTCACTCACTGAGCAAAACCAACGGCTTAGTTCAGCTTGCAGGTTGTACCGTACAGCAAGAGTGAAACGATGCTCGGTGCACTCCCCTTCGACTCTGCCGACAGATTGGTGATATGACCAGTGGGGTTTCATTCCAATGATAAGTGGCCTATTAGGCGTATCATCTCCAATACTCTCAATATGTTGATGAAGCAGAGACCAAGCCTGACGTTGTTGCCACAAAGTAGAAAAACCCTGTAAAAGTACCTGCTGATATTGCAGTAATCCCAATAGCGAAACCGAAAAGAACAGTGCCGCGATTAAGGCTTCCGGCAGGCTAAATCCTAACGGTTGTCGGGAGATAGCTTCCCCCTCGGTAAGTTGTTGTTTATGGCAACATCTTAATAAATGCAAAATTGTGCATCCTTATCTGGGCAAAAATCTAACCAGCCATGAGCGGCTTTAACCAATTGATGGTCTTCCCTCTCTCTTTTATTAGCCTTCAGTTTGACGCGCTGATAAAGCAGCAAGGGTGGCTGTATCCCATGAGGCTGACTCTCTCCTCTCAGGATAAAGAAACCGCTCAGCGCTGCCGGTTTAATACAGGCTTTTAAGCCATAAAGTGGGTAGTCATGGCAGTGCCATACGGCTCCCCCACGCCACGGCAGAGTGAATGTCCAATGCTGATTGATTCCCCACGACAATGATGATGCCGCCTGATTAAAAGCCCGCAAATGGTGTTGTTCCTCCGCTGTGATTTGTTGAATATTGTCTAATTGACGATGTAAAGCTGACAGTAGAAATAAGCCAAGAGCAAAAAGTGTGGCAACTGCCGCTAAGGTGCTAGCCCCCTGTTGGCGATGCAGCTTCATAGATTATTCCCACGAATCTTATAAATAAGCTGATGATGGACTGCTGCATTGCTGGTGCTTTGCCCAGCCAATTGCACTCTGTAAATCTGCGCAGATGCTGGCTCGGATAAGAGTCGAACAGAAAAATGCGTTACGGTGACCTCTTTTGGGTCAAACACTCTTTCCCAACCACCACCAGCGCAATTCAGCTCCCCACGTTGAGTTTCCAATGCTTTATTGCGCAGACGATAGCCAAAGTATTCGGACTCCTGATGCTTTTCCCCCTCCCATCGGCCATTACGGTTAAGGTCATACGCAACGATCAGGCAAGAATCCGTAGTTTCACCCGGATATTGCTGTGTAGTGACCGCTTTTCCTTTGCACTCTCCGTGGCAAAAACCAGCTCGTCGCAAATCCTTCTCCAGCGTTGCCATCGCCTGACTGAGTACCAGTTCCAGATGGTAGTGCTGCTGCAAAGTTGATATCTGCTGGCGTAATTTAGGGAAAACCTGTGCCGAGCCAAGCATAATGATGCTGCCAATACTTAATGCCAGCATCATTTCCGGCAGTGTAAAACCTGAAATATCTTTATGCCAAAAGTGTTCCGATAGTGGCCCTATTGGTTTTTTGATCACTCTTGGCATACGTAGATACCTGATATTGACTGGCCTTCACTGCACAACCTCATTCGCCCCCGACTGGAAATAATCAGCCGGATACGCCCTGCGGGGCTATTGAGTAGAATACTTCCTGCTTGGGCCGTGTTTCTTACCCCGTAAAAACCCACATCTTTTTGCAATGAAATAGCGATAGTGACATCAGGATAAGGCAGAATAAACACGTTGCCGGCTAATGCAGAGCAAGGCGTTGCAGGGTTATTGCCACTGCCTAAGCAGCCCAGCCTATTTTTCTGTATCCACAATAATGCCGTGTCGTTGTTACGATTCACCTGCACCTGCAAATGTGTTAAGTAGGCCAGTAATTGACGTGCGCTATCAGCCAGTTTTTCCCGTTGCCGGTAATGGTGCCAACTTTGCGCCCCCCATGTCGCCATCACGCCAACCAATGCAATAACCAGCAACACCTCAATCAGGCTGATACCTTTTTGTTTTATCAGGCGATTATTATTTATTCGCCCTATTTTATTTGGTGCGATGTCAATTTTCATGCCGCAAGTTTACGTCGCTAGAATTTGAGGTCTAGCGGCTAATTATCAGGGCTGGAAACGGTGCGCAAAACTTTATTTACGACGACATAAATACAGAAAAAAGTACGGCACGGTTCGCATTTTTAGGGTTAGGGGATGGCTGCTGTGAGGGCGTTTTTTGGGGGGCAGGGGTTGCAGTAGAGAAGATGACAGAGATAAAACCGGAGCCATTATGGCTCCGGTCAGAAGATTAGATAGCGATCGGGGCTTTAATTCCCGGATGCGGATCATATCCTTCAATTTCAAAATCATCGAAGTGGTAATCAAACAAAGAGTCAGGCTTACGTTTGATGATCAGTTTCGGCAATGCCCGAGGTTCGCGGCTCAATTGCAGGTGCGTTTGCTCTATATGGTTGCTGTATAGGTGAGTATCGCCGCCCGTCCAGACAAAATCGCCAACCTCCAAATCACATTGTTGCGCCATCATATGTATCAATAAGGCATAGCTGGCAATGTTAAATGGCAAGCCGAGGAAGACATCACAAGAACGCTGGTATAACTGGCAGGACAACTTGCCATCAGCCACGTAGAACTGGAAGAAAGCATGGCAAGGTGCCAGTGCCATTTGGTCCAGCTCACCGACATTCCAAGCAGAGACAATAATGCGACGTGAATTGGGATCTTGCTTAAGCTGCTTAACCACATTGCTCAGTTGGTCAATCTGACGCCCATCGGCAGCGCCCCAAGCACGCCATTGCTTGCCATAGACTGGGCCAAGATCGCCGTTTTCATCTGCCCATTCGTCCCAGATTGAAACACTGTTTTCCTTCAGATAACCAATATTGGTATCACCGTTGAGGAACCATAACAGCTCATGGATGATAGAGCGCAGATGGCAACGTTTGGTGGTTACCAGCGGGAAGCCATCTTGTAAATTGAAACGCATCTGATGCCCAAAAATCGACACTGTCCCAGTCCCGGTACGGTCATCTTTAGGAGTGCCCTCTTCCAGCACTTTTTTCATCAAATCCAGATACTGTTTCATGTTACCTCACGAAAGTTGTTGCGCAGGACGGCGATACGCCCAAATCATCATAATGATACCGGCCAGAATCATAGGTATAGATAGGATCTGCCCCATGCTGATCACGCCGTCGAACAAGCCGAGCTGAGCATCTGGCTGGCGGAAGTACTCCACGATGATGCGGAATGCACCATAACCAATCAGGAACAGGCCAGAAACACTGCCCATAGGGCGCGGCTTACGAATAAACAGATTCAGGATGATAAACAGCACCACCCCTTCGAGAAGCATTTCGTACAGTTGCGAAGGGTGACGCGGTAATACGCCATATTGGTTGAATATCGCCTGCCATTTCGCCGGGTCAGCGGCAACAATCGCAATATCTTCGCCACGGGAGGTCGGGAATAGCATGGCCCACGGGGTATCAGTAGTGACCCGCCCCCATAACTCGCCGTTGATGAAATTACCGAGACGACCCGCTCCTAAACCAAAGGGGATCAGAGGCGCCATAAAGTCGGCAACTTGGAAGAAATTGCGCTTGGTGCGACGAGCGAACCACAGCATTACGCAGATAACACCAATCAAACCGCCGTGGAATGACATGCCGCCATCCCAGACTTTAAATAGGTAGAGGGGGTTATCGAGGAATACTGGCAAGTTATAGAACAGAACGTAACCGACTCGGCCACCAACAAACACACCGAGGAAACCGGCATAAAGGAGATTTTCGACCTCTTCTTTTGTCCAGCCGCTGCCTGGCTTATTGGCCCGACGAACCGCTAGCCACATGGCGAAGACAAAGCCCACCAAGTACATCAGGCCATACCAATGAAGGGAAACCGGGCCAATGGAGAAAATGACCGGATCGAATTTAGGAAACGCCAGATAGCTATTGCTCATCTATCACCACGGAATGTCTATTGTTTTTGGGAAAACAGGTGTTCTCGCCCGGTTAGGGCTACAGGTTGCGCATAATAGCATAGGCAGGGGTCACTCAGGGGCGCATGAGAAGGAAAAGTTCTGTAAACGAACCTGCATCTATTTACCCCCTCGGATCAACCCACCCAGACCACGGCGCTCCATAAATGCCGCCGTTAAATGACGCACATCCGTGGTCATTTGGGCGGTTAATACCCGTTCAGCCAATGCTTGCGCGTCCGCCAAATCAATATTGCGCAGCAGGTATTTAATTCTCGCCACACTGCGGCCATTCATACTGAGATTGCGATAACCCAACCCAACCAGCAGCAACGCCCCCATAGGATCGCCAGCCATTTCTCCACACAAACTCACCTGCAAACCTGATTGTGTCGCTTGCGTCAAAATGTGGCTAAGCACTTGCAGCACTGCTGGATGCAAGCTGTCATACAGCGAGGCAACACGGGTATTGTTACGATCCACCGCCAACAGATATTGTGTCAGATCATTGGTGCCAACCGAGATGAAATCCACCCGCGACTTCAGGTAAGGCAGCATAAAGATCATGGCAGGCACTTCAATCATCACACCCAGTTTCGGCTGTGGTAGCCCATAGCCCAGCACTTCCTGAACTTCACGTCCTGCGCGATCAATCAGGCGTTTGGCTTCATCGACCTCTTCCAGACTGGTGATCATCGGCAATAAAATGCCCAGATTACCCGTGCTTGCATTGGCGCGAAGCATCGCCCTGACTTGGATCAAGAAGATTTCCGGCTGATCCAAGGTGACACGGATGCCGCGCCAGCCCAGACAAGGATTCTCTTCACTGATGGGCATGTAGGGCAGTTGTTTATCTGCACCAATGTCCAAGGTGCGCAAGGTCACCGACTTGTTGGGATAAAGCTGCAACATGCCTTGATATTGTGAAACTTGCTCCTCTTCTGAGGGGAAACCACTTTGCAGCATGAAAGGAATTTCAGTGCGATAAAGACCCACGCCATCGACTCGTCCCCCCAGCAGTTTTTCATGTTCCGGGCTAAGACCGGCATTCAACATCACCTGAATCCGTTCGCCACTTTTCAGGGCCGCAGGTTGCTCGACATCGTCCTCAGCTAATTTGCTAAGTTCAATCTCTTCGGTCACCAGCCGCTGATACTCTTTGACCAGCACTGGCTCAGGATCGACCAGCACTTCGCCACGGTAGCCATCGACAATCAATAGCCGCTGATTCAGCAGCGCTGGCTGGATATCCGCGCCCATCACCGTGGGGATACCCATGGCGCGCACCAAAATGGCGGCATGGGAGTTAGCGGCACCGTCACGAACGACCACACCCACCAGACGATCCTGTGGCACTTCAGCCAATAGGGTGGCGGTCAACTCATCAGCGACCAGAATAAATCGCTCCGGCCATTGGCTGGCCCCAGACGTGCTGTCATCGAGGTGGAACAGCAAGCGCAGACCTAATGCCCGCAGATCACTGGCACGCTCGCGCATATAGGTGTCTTGCAAGTTGGCAAATTGCGCGGCAAATTGTTCAACCACCTGTTTAACGGCCCATTCTGCCACCGAACCGGCATCAATTTGGGCAAAAAGCTCGCGCTTTAAGCGGGCATCATTGAGCAAGTGGGAGTAGAGGTCGAAAATTGCCGCGCTCTCTTTTTGTGAGCTGGCGGCAAAACGTTTACTGAAGCGGCGGAATTCAGCCGCAGCCTCTTCCAGCGCCTGAGTCAGGCGTTCGCGCTCCTGAACAGTATCGAGCGTTGAGGCTTCATAAACCAGATCAAGGGAGGGCTGGGAGGTGTCCTGCCACCCTTCAGCAACAGCCACGCCGGGTGCCGCAGCCAGAGCACGAATTCGTGTTTGTCGATACTGACCAAAAATAGCATTAAGCTGAGATTGAGAAAGGATACCTGCTAGCTGTGTTGCCAGCGTGACCATGAACGACTCTTCGCTCTCATCAAACTGACGATGCTCACGTTGCTGAACCACCAGCACGCCGAGTAACTGGCGGCGATAGATAATAGGCACCCCGAGAAACGCGCGGAAGCGGTCCTCTTTGACTTGCGGAACATATTTAAAACTGGGGTGGCTCTGAGCATCAGCCAGGTTAATTGGCTCGGCCAAACGACCCACCAGCCCGACGATACCTTCGTCAAAAGCCAGTGTAATGATGCGACCACGCGGCTTTTTCAAACCTCGTGTCGCCATCAGGTAGTAACAACGGCGGTCATTATCTGCCAGATAAATCGAGCAGACTTCCGTGTCCATCGCAACACAGGTTTCATTGACCAACAGCTCTAACGCATCCGTCAGGCTGGTTGCCATCGCCACTTTCTCAACTATTTCTCGCAAACGCATGAGCATGATCGGCTTAACTTAACCTCTTTTACGGCGATAAGCAGGCGGCACCCGTGGCGGAGCAACCTCCTGCACAGGCATGACGGTTGGAGCAAATTCTTTCATTACGCGACGATAAACATCACGCTTAAAAGAGACCACCTGACGCACCGGATACCAATAACTGACCCATCTCCAGCCATCAAACTCCGGGGTACTGCTGCGTTGCATGTTGATATCGGCTTCATTGCACATTAACTGTAGCAGAAACCATCGTTGCTTTTGGCCGATGCATACCGGCTTTGTATCCCAACGCACCAAACGTTTCGGTAATTTATAACGCAACCAGTTACGGGTTGAAGCCAGAATTCGGACATCCTTTTTGCTAAGTCCTACCTCTTCAAAAAGTTCGCGATACATAGCCTGCTCTGGTGTTTCACCGGGGTTTATCCCCCCTTGGGGAAACTGCCAAGAGTGCTGACCGTACCGTCTGGCCCACAACACTTCGCCCTGCCGATTACAAATTACGATACCCACGTTCGGGCGGTAGCCATCATCATCGATCACCGGACTACCTCGATAAGCTTAAAAACGCAAAGATGCCCTGATTGTTTCACACTAGCAACAGGCGGTAAACCACTGCTTATCAGACAGTAAAACCTGATAACTCGGGGATAACTCACAGATATTCGCAAAGTTATAAACACCCTAAGGGAAGCACACGCTGTTTTATTCACTTTTTCTGTGGATATAGGTGTGCAGAACTCTAGGGTAAAGCGGGTACAACTCATTTGAAACTAATAATACGGCAAAAATATATAAAAAAATAAATGATTAATTTCAATTAAATAACAGGTTTCCCACAGGTATCCACAACACAAAAATGTGATCTATAACCGTTTTGGATCTGGCGTTGGCTAAAGATCCATCAATGCAGTTTTTATCCACAGATAATGCGTCAAAGTTATGCAAAAAATAGCAAAACTCGCAAAAAAAACGATCGTCAAGGCTGTAAATTGAACCAGTGATCGTGAATTACTGAGGTTATCCAATAAATCTGTGGATAAATAGGTGTAAGATCCTGTTCATTATTACTGTCAGCAGGTGCACAAGATAGTCAGAATAAAAGTATTCCCTTCGCGGAAGGAAAGAAAACTTACGTTAAATCATGCTATTATTCATTTCTACCCTACTGAACAACAACACAGATAGCGTCACTTTTAATTCAGTTTGTTTTTTAACCGACTTTAGCAGGTTGCCATCAATGTCTGTTTACTCACTGCCACCCGCCCCTCCTACCGATGAACATCAACTTTTTCAACGCGCTCAAGCTTTGTCAGGTTTTACTTTGGGTGAGTTGGCGACACGTGCGCAATGGGTTATCCCGGCGGACTTAAAACGCGTCAAGGGTTGGGTGGGTATGTTGCTGGAATTCTATTTGGGGGCCAGTGCAGGCAGTAAACCTGAACAGGATTTTGCGGATATTGGCATTGAGCTGAAAACTATTCCGATCAGCGGTCAGGGCAAACCGCTGGAGACCACCTTCGTCTGCGTCGCACCATTGACCGGTAATAGCGGCATCACGTGGGAAAATAGCCATGTGCGGCACAAATTGGCTCGCGTTTTGTGGGTGCCGGTCGAAGGAGAGCGGCAAATTCCGCTGGCTGAGCGTCGGGTCGGTGCACCTCTATTGTGGAGCCCAAATGCGGAAGAGGAAGAGTTACTACGCCGCGACTGGGAAGAGTTAATGGATCTTATCGTTTTGGGTAAAGTCGAGAGTATCACTGCGCGCCATGGCGAGGTGCTGCAGTTACGCCCGAAGGCCGCCAATAGTCGCGCATTAACCGAAGCTATCGGCGAGCAGGGGCAGCCTATCATGACCTTACCCCGTGGATTTTATCTGAAAAAAACCTTTACCGGCCCTATGCTGGCTCGCCACTTTTTGTTGTAAAACATCACCGAAATTGATACCGCTGACAGCAAAGCCACCACGCCAATTGCGTTAGCTATGTTCCGATTAATAAATAAAAGCGTATAATTGTATTTTTGTGTTTCCGTAACGTAATTTCCGTAAGGTGTAAGGCGCAATGTTTGAATGGATTGCCGATCCAAATGCCTGGTTGGCGCTGGGCACGTTAACTATCCTCGAGATTGTTCTTGGGATAGACAATATTATTTTCCTCTCTTTGGTGGTCGCAAAATTACCTAAAGCACAGCAGAACAAAGCTCGCCGTATCGGCTTGGCAGGGGCGATGTTAATGCGTTTGGCATTGCTAGCGTCTATAGCTTGGGTGATTCGCCTGACCGAACCGCTATTTACCTTGGCGGGCCATGGTGTCTCCATGCGGGACTTAATCCTGCTGTTAGGTGGGTTATTCCTGATCTGGAAAGCCAGTAAAGAAATTCATGAAACCATCGAAGGCAGTGATACTGAGCACAGCAGCAACGTCAGCTCTTTCTTCGGTGCTATCGTGCAAATCATGCTGTTGGATATCATCTTTAGTCTGGATTCAGTCATCACAGCAGTGGGATTGTCGGACCATCTGTTCATTATGATGGCGGCGGTGATTATCTCTGTGGGCGTGATGATGTTTGCTGCCAGACCGATTGGTGAATTTGTTAACCGTCATCCATCAGTCAAAATGTTGGCGCTCTCTTTCCTGATTCTGGTCGGCTTCACGCTGATGCTGGAAAGTTTCCAGATCCACATTCCAAAAGGCTACATCTACTTCGCCATGTTCTTCTCGATGGGGGTTGAAACCCTGAATCTAATGCGCGGAAAGAAAAACAAGCCTGCGGATAAAAAAGCATAATCACCTCCGGGTGCGGTTCAACGCACCCGTTTCCCACTTTTTTCTGCACTTTCGCCTTACACGCTTCCCCCTACTGCCGTGCTTCGTTATAGTCGAATAAGGCGGGTTTGACTTATACCCAACATCATTGGCAAGAGAGCAAAGCCAAGTACACAGGGTATGGCCTGATAATTTCAGACATTAAGGAAGGTCGGCAATGCAATATCATCGTATCCCCCACAGTTCACTAGAAGTCAGCCTGCTGGGTTTGGGCACCATGACTTTTGGTGAGCAAAACAGTGAAGCCGATGCCCATGCTCAACTGGATTATGCCGTTGCAGCCGGTATTAACTTAATTGATACCGCAGAGATGTACCCCGTTCCCCCAAGGCCAGAGACCCAAGGGTTAACCGAGCAGTACATCGGCAACTGGATCAAAGCACGCGGTAGCCGAGATAAGATCATTTTAGCCAGCAAAGTCTCCGGGCCATCTCGAGGGAGCGATCAGCCGATCCGCCCCAATATGGCACTGGACCGGAAAAATATCCGCATCGCGCTGGAAGATAGCCTTAGACGGCTAAATACCGATTATCTCGATATTTATCAATTACATTGGCCGCAGCGGGACACCAACTGCTTTGGCAAGTTGAATTATCGCTACAGCGAACAGACCGCCGTTGTGACTCTGCTTGAGACACTGGAAGCGCTTAATGAGCAAGTGCGTGCGGGTAAAATCCGTTATATCGGTGTCTCGAATGAAACGCCGTGGGGGGTAATGCGTTATTTGCAACTGGCAGAGAAGCATGACTTACCGCGTATTGTTTCGATTCAGAACCCCTACAGCCTGCTAAACCGCAGCTTTGAGGTGGGTTTAGCCGAGATTAGCCAGCACGAAGGGATTGAGTTGCTGGCCTATTCCAGCCTCGCTTTCGGCACCCTCAGCGGCAAATACCTTAATGGCGCTAAACCTGCTGGCGCGCGCAATACCTTGTTCAGCCGTTTCACTCGTTATACCGGCCCACAATCTCAATTGGCGGTGGCTGAGTATGTGGCACTGGCAAAACGTCACGGTCTTGATCCGGCGCAGATGGCACTGGCTTTCGTTCGCCAACAGCCTTTCGTCGCCAGCACATTGTTAGGCGCAACCTCGCTGGAACAGCTGAAAAGTAATATTGATAGCCAGAATGTGGTGCTGAGTCAGGAAGTGCTGGAGGCATTGGAAGAGATTCACACGCGCTTCACCTTCCCTGCGCCTTAAATTCCTTCTTGTTCAAATAGCCAAAAGGCCGCATCTGCGGCCTTTCGTTAGTGATCAAATCACTCCACCGCTTTGCTGCGCAGTTGCCGCCACTGCCAACCCCAGAGCAGTGCGATAGCCAAAGCAAAGATCACACCGAAACCCACACCGACGGCGATCACTGGGACACCTAGTTTCACCACCACCGAGAACAGCCCGAGCATCAGCAGCATGGCGGTGTTCTCACCCAGATTTTGCACGGCAATGGCATTACCCGCACCGACACTCTGTTTACCGCGTTCCTGTAGCAACGCATTGAGTGGCACAACAAAGAATCCGCCCAAAATTCCGATGATAATCAACAGTAAATAGGCCATAGGCATACTGTGTTGCAGGGCAAAAATCGCCACCATCACCCCAATCAACACCCCAGCGGGTAAACAGCGCTTCACGGTTTTGAGGGTGACAAAGCGCGCGGCGGCCCCTGCCCCCACCACAATCCCTATCGCCACCATCGCATTGAGTAAAGTTGGGGTGGCGTTATCAGCAATCCCTAACGCGATGGGCACCCAGAGTACCAGCAGGAAGCGCAGCGTGACCCCTGCCCCCCAAAACAGGCTGGTTCCCGCCAGTGAGAAGCGGGTTTCACCATCACGCCATAGGAGGCGGCAAGCGGTAAAAAAGCTGCCGGTCATTGCCCGAGGCCGCCATGAACTGCCTGAGCGGGCCGCCGCTAAGCGCGGAATAAATAAATTGGCGACCACGGCAATGGCATACACCAGCGCACAGACACCTAAAGCCACCATCAAATGCCAGTCGGCCAGCACACCGCCCGCCACTGATCCGAGTAAAATGGCGGCGATGGTTGAGGCTTCCATCATGCCATTCGCTTTCACCAGTTGCTCGCCAGAAGTGATCTCACCCAAGATGCCATATTTAGCTGGTGAATAAGCCGCAGCGCCTACGCCCACCAGGCTGTAGCCCAAAAACGGATTAAAACCAAAGCAAATCACCAGTGCGCCCGCCAGCTTCAAGCCGTTTGCCACCATCATCACTCGCCCTTTGGCGAAACTGTCAGCAAACTGCCCGACAAAGGGGGCTAGAATGATATAGGTCGCGACGAAAGCCATTTGTAGGATGGGCTGGCTCCAGTCGGGGTATAACTGCTGCTTAATCAGTGCCAGAGTGGCAAAAAGCAGGGCATTATCGCCAAACGCCGAGAAAAACTGAGCGCAAAGAACCGCGACCATTCCCCGGGATAACAAAGGTTTATCGGCTATTATTTGCTGACTCATAGGCTCATCTCCGGGTCTTCCGCCATTTTGCTTAATGTCACAAAGTCAGGTTTGCCACTCCCCAGTAACGGCAAGGCATTCACCACCCGAATATCACGTGGCACGGCCAGTTCAGGCACGCCGCTTTCTCGTGCGGCTTTAATTAATTGCTCGCGGGTGATGTGGCTGTCGGTGGTAAACAGCACCAAGGCTTCACCTTTGGCACTGTCGGTTCTCGCCGCCGCCGCATGTTGCCCCTCTGGCGAAACGCGCAGCGCCAGTTGCTCCACACTCTCCAGTGAAACCATTTCGCCAGCCAATTTGGCAAAGCGCTTCACTCGACCACGAATAGCGCAGAAGCCCTGTACATCAATAGCCACAATGTCACCGGTGTCATACCAGCCCTCTTCGCGTTCGCCCTGCGCATTTTCAGCGGAGGGTTGTTCCAGCACGCCGGGGTTTTCTACCCGCAGGTAGCCGCGCATGATATTGGGGCCGCGCAGTTGCAAACGCCCCCCCTGCTCGATGCCCGGCACCTTAATCAATCGAGATTCCATCCCCGGTAGAATGCGGCCTACGGTGTTCACTTTCGCCGCCATCGGCACATTGATTGCCACGACGGGCGCGCATTCAGTCACGCCATAGCCTTCCAGAATGCGGATGCCGAATTTGTCCTGCCAAATCTGTTTGGTGCTATCGGCTAACTTTTCAGCCCCGGCCACCACATAGCGCAAGCGGGCAAAATCATAAGGATGCGCAAAGCGGGCATAATTACCAAGGAAGGTTGAGGTGCCAAACAGCACAGTGCAGTTGCGGTCATACACCAGTTCAGGGACCACGCGGTAATGCACCGGACTGGGGTAAAGAAAGACACGGCTGCCGGTCATCAGCGGAGTGAATAACCCAACCGTCAGACCAAAAGCATGGAACAGCGGCAGGCACGACATAAAACGATCACGGGGCGTAAAGTCCGCAATGGTGCGGATCTGCTCGACATTCGCCAACAAGCTGGCGTGGGTGTGCACCACCCCTTTCGGATTGCCTTCGGAACCGGAAGTAAACAAAATCAAGGCGCTGTCGTCTGCCTGTTGTGGCAGCATCGCCCGACGTGGGCAGCATAAGTGGAATAAAATCCATAACTTATCCGCTAGCGTCACGGTCTCTTTTAAGTCTTCCAGATAGACCCAGTTGGCTTCAGTGACCTGTTCCGGCAGATGTGTCAGCTTGCCTTTTTCCAAGAACTGGCGCGAAGTGACGATAGTTTTCAATGAGGCCGCAGTGATGGCACTCTTCAGCCCTTTAGCGCCCGAAGTGTAGTTCAGCAGCGCTGGAATGCGCCCGCGCACGGAGGCACCGAAAATCGCTGCCGCCGTGATAGTCGCGTTGGGCAGCAGCATACCCACATGCTCCCCTTGCGCGGTAAAACGTTGCAGAATGCGGCTGACGCCAAGGATTTTCTTCAGCAGCGTCAGGTAGCTATCCTCTTTAAAGCCGATATCTTCGATGCAGGGCTTAAAGCGCCCATAGCGAGTTTGTGCCGCCAGCAGCGCTTCAAACAGGGTTTCTCGTGGCACGATAGCCATGCGAGCCGCCATCATAATGGCATGTAAGCGCTCACCTGCCAGCACCCGGCGCTCACGGGCGCGCGGCGCTTGCGGCATCGGTAAGGTGGTAGCCGGTAAGACATAAATGCTGATTTTTGGGAACCAGCGGACTTTGAGTACACCCGCCAATCGGCCAAAGCGGCTAAATTCTGGGCCTTCCAAGCGGATAGGAATCACCGCCGCACCAGATTTAGCGGCAACAAATGCGGCTCCATCGTAGATTTTCATTAGTGAGCCGGTCACGGTAATGCGCCCTTCAGGAAAAATCACCACTGGCCTGCCCTGCTCGACCATCCTGACCAAGTGTTTGATTGCCATAGGCTTGGTCGGATCGAGGGCGACAAAATCCACGTAAGGTTTTAGCCAGCGCATAAACCAGCTCTCCGTGACACTGGAGTAGACCGCAAAAACCGGTTTGATCGGCAGAAATAGCGCTAACAAAATACCGTCGAGGAAAGAGACATGATTGGGCGTAATGATCAGTTTCTGATGTGTAAACTGGTCAGTTACCCCCTCAATGGTGACACGGAATAACCCACGAAAAAGAGTGCGCAGCAAGCGATAAACCATGACTGTCTCTCTATAAGCCAATGAATATGATAAAGAGAGAATACTATATTAGTGACGGATTTATCTGTAGGGAGAGACTGAAAGTGCGGGGAGGCGGGAAAATAAAAAAAAACCTACGCATCTGCGTAGGTCGGTGTAAATCAAAAACTGGCTTTTAACACACAGCGTATGTTGATTACTCACCAATTAATACCTCTGGGACAATCAGAGTATCCGTTTGTGTTGCCTCACAGCTAGTGAGCAATCGAAACATTTGCGTGCAAAGTGTAACCAGCAGTGAACATTGTCAGCAAGGCGAAAAGGTTTGTAATTCATTGCCGTAGAGCCACCCATTAATAGAGCGCGACCTCAACTAAACAACTCATCGCATTCGGTCCTTGGGTCAAGCGAGAGGTTCCGATATCCAATGTCAGGACATTGGGATTACCCGATTGCTCAACGTTATGCTGCTTGCCACCAAAACCGGGATCAAACCAAGCTCCGGTTGCCATCAGCACCACGCCACGGGTCACACCGTCAGTAATCCGCACCCCCGCCAGACAATTGCCCCGTAGATTGCTGACTTGCACCTGACTGCCCTCGGTAATCTCGCGGCTAGCCGCATCTTGTGGGTGCATATAGAGCGTTTCACGTCCGGCGGTTTTATTCCCCTGCGCCAATGGCGCGGGATCGAGTTGACTGTGCAGACGATCGGCGGGTTGGATTGAGATCAGATGCAGCGGCCACTGCTGCGCCTCGGGAGCCCCCAACCACTCCACTGGCGGTTTCCACTCAGCGTGCGGGGCAAAATCGGCATAGTGGTAACTGGCAATTTTCTCACTGAACAGCTCAATCTTGCCACTGGGTGTCTGAAGTGGATGCGCCTGTGGGTTCTCGCGGAAACGATCAAAGAATACGAACTCTTTCTGTGGTGCCGGAAGATCAACATGGCCTCGTTGCCAGAATGTCTCAAAATCGGGCCACTCAACGCCGTGCGGCTGTTGAGCCACACCACACTCTTGGTAGATATGCCGAATCCACGCCATCTCATCGCGACCTTCGGTAAAGTCGTCGCGATAGCCCAGCCGCTCAGCCAGATCGGCGAAGATATCAAAGTCGTTACGGGCCCGATGTTGTGGGGCAATCGCCTGATGCATCGCCAGTACATAGCGATCCCGCGACGATCCGCCAATATCATTACGCTCCAGCGAACTGGTCACGGGCAGCACAATATCCGCCATTTTCGCGGCGGGTGTCCACCAGATATCCTGCACAATCACCGTGTCCGGCTTTTGCCATCCCTCCACCAGTCGATTTAGCTGTTGATGATGGTGGAACGGATTGCCACCCGCCCAATGCACCAAATGGATATCGGGATAGGTGTGGGTTTCGCCCTGAAACTGATAAGGCTGCCCCGGTTGCAGCAGCATGTCACAAATCCGCGCCACCGGAATCGCCAGCCCAGAGGGATTTTTACCCACCGGCATCATTGGCCCTGGAGTGTCTATGCGCGGGTTACCGACCCCATTCATCGAGCCGTGACCAAATGAGAAGCCGCCACCGGGTAGCCCCACTTGCCCTAACATGGCTGATAACGCAATCACCATCCAGTAAGGTTGCTCGCCGCGATGGGCGCGCTGTACTGAATAGGAGCAGGTCATAAAGCTGCGCACACCAATCAGTTGCTGGGCTAATTGGCTAATTCTTGCCGCCGGAATGCCGGTAATCTCACTGGCCCACGCTGGCGTTTTCGCCACGCCGTCATTCACGCCACGGATATAATCCGCTAATGGCTCATAGCCCACGCAATGAGTGGCAAGGAAAGATTCATCCTGCCCATCAACGCGTTGAATTTCATAAGCCAACGCCAGCATCAGTGCCACATCAGTATTTGGGCGGATCGGTATCCACTCCGCGTTAACAAAAGCGGGGCAGTCGTCCCGCATTGGGCTGATGTTGATCACTGGGGTGCCTTTTTGCGCCAGTTTCTCCAGCCAAGGTTTCAGCGAGTGTTCCGCCGAACCGCCGGAGGAGACTTGGGCATTTTTCAGTGCCAGCCCACCAAAGGCGATAAACAGTTCGCAATGCTCGACTACACTCGGCCATGACGTCACCCTGCCGGTCAGCGGGCTAAAAGTCCCAATCACATAGGGCAGGAAAAACTGTGCCGACCCCCAACTGTAGTTGCCCAGTTGATCGACCCCCCCACCGCCACCGAAATAGAAACGCCGGACTAATGAGCGCGCATGATGTAAACGCCCGGCAGAAGACCAACCGTAAGAGCCGGTAAATAGCCCTGAAGGGCCATAACGATCACGGACCCGACGATTCTCTTCGGCCACTAAATCCAGAGCGACATCCCACTCCACCTCGACAAAATCTTCTCGCCCACGCAGGGTGCGATCACTTTTTTCTCTCTGCTGTAGCCATGAGCGCCGTATCGCGGGTTTGCGAATACGTTTGTCGGAATACACCATCGGCGTGATGGATTCCAATAACGGCGAAGGGTTTGAGTCATCGGCAAAGGGTTCGCAGCGGATCAACTTGCCATCTTCAACGACAGCAGTATAAGCGCCCCAGTGGGCAAGCTGGGGATAACGGATGATGGACATGGGTATCTCAGACGATTAAATAGAACATAAACGTAACATTCATCGGGCGAAAAAACCAAAGCACAATTTCAACTAAATAGATTCCTTTGGCACTAAGAGCTTATCCCAGTAGGCGTGATTGTTGCAGCCAGTTTGAACGCGGACAGCGCGGAAGATCCGGAGCGTACACGGAGTACGTGAGGATTCTGAGCACTGCCCAGGTTCAAAATGGCAAATAAAATAGCCCTAATGGGATAGGCACTAAGGAAAATGCAGACGATAGAGGCGTAATAAGGGTGCGCTAACGGCCAAAAGCAACAGCTAATCCGCCTAATTATCTTTTCTTTAGTTTTTTCTCACCAAGTTGCGATCATCCCCCCTTGCGGGCAAGGCGGTTTTCCGCAAAACTGGGTGATGTAAGCGATTACCCTGAAAATTTCTGGAAGAAAAATGGCCACTATTAAGGATGTTGCCAAGCTGGCGGGTGTTTCCGTCGCGACGGTATCTCGTGTTATCAATAATTCGCCTAAGGCCAGTGAGGCATCACGCGTGGCGGTATCTAGCGCCATGGAGCAGTTGCAGTACCACCCCAATGCCAATGCCCGTGCGCTGGCCCAACAATCCACCGAAACTGTCGGCATGATTGTTTCTGATGTGTCAGATCCCTTCTTTGGCTCCATGGTAAAAGCGGTAGAACAAGTGGCCTATGCCACTGGTAATTTCCTGCTAATTGGTAACGGTTACCATGATGCCGAGCGAGAGCGCCAAGCTATCGAGCAGCTAATTCGCCACCGTTGCGCCGCCTTGGTAGTTCACGCCAAAAAATTGTCCGATGAAGAATTGACCTCGTTAATGGAACAGATCCCCGGCATGGTGCTGATCAATCGCACGCTGCCCGGCTTCGAAACGCGCTGTGTGGCGTTAGATGATCGCTACGGCGCTTGGTTGGCGACTCGCCATCTGATTCAGCAGGGCCATAAACGGATAGCGATCATTTGCTCTAACCATCAGATTTCCGATGCCATTGACCGTCTGCAAGGCTATCTGGACGCCTTAAAAGAGTTTGATATCGCCGTCGATGACCGCTTGATCTCCTACGGCACGCCGGATGAGATTGGTGGTGAACAGGCAATGACCGACCTGCTTGGTCGTGGCAAACACTTCACCGCCGTCACCTGTTATAACGACTCCATGGCTGCTGGCGCGTTGTCGGTGCTCAGTGATAACAGCATCGAAGTGCCGCAAGAGATCTCACTGATCGGTTTTGACGATGTGTTGATCTCCCGCTATTTGCGACCACGGCTGACCACCATTCGTTACCCGGTAGTCGCGATGGCCACACAAGCGGCGGAGTTAGCACTGGCGCTAGCCAACCATACCCCGTTACCAGAGATCACCAATATGTTCAGCCCGACACTGGTGCGCCGCCACTCTGTCGCCAGCCCGCAAGCCGCGACAGAGGAGTGAAGCTGTGGGTGACCGCCGTTAAACCAACTCTAGCGCGATCAGCTCTTCGATGGTTTGCTTACGGCGGATTAAACGCGGCTGCCCTTGCTCAAACAGCACCTCCGGCAACAGTGGGCGGCTGTTGTAGTTGGATGACATCGACGCGCCATAAGCGCCGGTATCATGGAACACCAGATAGTCGCCAATTCGCGCCGCAGGCAGGGCGCGAGTCTCTAGCCCACCTCCCGCTTCCTGAGTAAAGACATCCCCTGACTCACAAAGCGGGCCACCGACCACTGTCTCAATCAGCGGCTCAGCAGTGAGTGAGCGCCCATCCGCAGGCAGCAGCGAAATATGGTGATAACTGCCATACATCGCGGGCCGCATCAAATCGTTAAAGCCCGCATCCACCAGCACATAGTGCCGGCTGCCCATCTCTTTCACCGCCCGAACCTGCGCGATTAACACACCGGACTCTGCCACGAGAAAGCGGCCCGGCTCAATTTCCAGACTGACCGGATGGCCCAAATGGGCGGCAATGCGCTCACGGGCGCTGTTCCATAGGCCATAGTAATGTTCGGTATCAATCTCATCATCGCCAACTTGATAAGGAATCGACAAACCGCCGCCCGCCGAAATCGCGCTGATATCCTGCCCCAGTGTGATCACCTGCTCAACCATGGCGTCACAGACCTGCTCCAGATGTTGGTAGTCGACACCCGAGCCAATGTGCATGTGAATCCCCACCAAGGTTAAGCCGTATTGCGCGATCTTCTCAATCGCCTGCGGCAAGTCTTGATACCAGATGCCATGCTTGCTGTTTTCACCGCCCGTGTTGGTTTTCTGGCTGTGACCATGACCAAAACCGGGATTGACCCGCAGCCAAACCGGGTGGCCCGGCGCGTGTTGCCCCAGTTGATCCAGCATATCAATTGAACCGGCATTGACCGGAATCCTTAACTCCGTCACCCGCAATAAGGTGGCCTGATCCAGCAGATCCGCAGTAAACACGATTTCAGCCGGCTCCTGCCCTGGCTGAAAACCGGCCACTAAGGCGCGCTCAATCTCACCCAAGGAGACGGAGTCCACTTTGACACCTTGCTCGCGCATCAAGCGCAGAATATGAATGTTCGAACAGGCTTTTTGCGCAAAACGGATCACATCAAAGTGGCGCAATTGATTGATACGCTGAGCAATAATATCGCCATCATAGGCCCACACAGGGCAGCCAAAGCGCTCAGGCAGTGCAATCAGGTTTTGGGCAGTCAGGGCCGAAGAGGTGTCGTTCAGTGCACGCGGCATAGGGCTTTCCTAATAATTGGGTCAATCAATATGTTGGGCGAGCATTGTTTGGTAAGCATAGCTGTCTCGCTGATACCTTATTATTAACAATCACGCACTTGTTATGAAAATATCTATTTAGCCTGAGTCTATTCATTTATGATATGGAATAGATGATGTTTTCGCCACCGCAGGAGCATGATAATGCCCGCTATTTCCCTACGACAAATCGAAATTTTTCATGGCGTTATGACCACGGGAAACTTGACGGAAGCGGCATCACTGCTCCAAACATCACAACCCACCGTCAGCCGCGAACTGGCCCGCTTTGAACAATTAGTCCAATTAAAACTCTTTGATCGCGTGCGGGGCCGCCTTTACCCCACAGTACAGGGCTTGCGGCTATTTGAAGAGGTGCAGCGCTCCTATTACGGCCTTGACCGCATCCGGCAAGCCGCCGAAGGGATTCGCCAATTCCGACAAGCACAACTGTCGATTGCCTGCCTGCCGGTCTTTTCACAATCACTGCTCCCCGCCGTGTGCAAACCCTTTATTGCCAGCTACCCGGAAGTGAGTCTGAGTGTGATCCCGCAGGAGTCCCCCCTATTGGAAGAGTGGCTTTCGGCCCAGCGCCATGACTTAGGGCTAACCGAAAATACTCAGACGCCAGCAGGTACACTGCGCCATGCACTGATGACGGTAAACGAAGTCTGTGTCTTGCCCAGTGACCATCCGTTGCGGGAAAAATCCGTGCTGACACCACAAGATTTCCAAGGCGAGAACTTTATCAGCCTGTCAGTCACCGACAGCTATCGCCAACTGCTGGATAATCTGTTTGCTGAACAAGGCATTCATCGCAGGCTGGTGCTGGAGACGCACAGCGCCGCGTCGGTTTGTGCCATGGTGCGTGAAGGGGTGGGTGTGTCAATCGTTAACCCATTGACCGCATTGGAATATTTCAGTAAAGGGGGCGATGAGGGGGTTTGTGTGCGGCCTTTTAGTGTCGAGATTCCCTTTACCATCAGCCTGATACAGCCGATACATCGGCCATCATCAACCTTGGTCGAGACCTTTATCGAGCACTTAAAACAGCAGGCAATCACCTTCCAGCAGCGGCTGGCAACAGTGATTGCCCAGTAATAGTCAACTTACGATCATTTAGCTAAGCGGCCTTCACCTTACCCGGCCGCGCACGGGAGAAGGTAAACAGGCACAACAGCAGTCCAATAACCGCCAGTCCCGCCGCCGCCAGCGGGACGGCTGTCAAACCTAGCCCACGCGCAATGACCATCCCCCCCACCCACGCGCCCAAAGCATTGCCAACATTAAACGCCGCAATATTCAACGTCGAGACCAGATTAGGCGCTTTCTTGCCATAGGCGACCACGTTGATTTGCAAGGCAGGCACCGCCGAGAATGCCGCCGCCGACCACAGAAACAGTGTCACTTCCGCCGCCAATAAGGAGTAGCTGGTCCAACTGAACAGGGCAGAAAATACCGCGATCAGTAAGAATGTCATCGTCAAACTGACGGATAAACGCCAGTCGGCCAGCCGACCCCCGACAATATTCCCCAGTGTCAGACCCACGCCCATCAGCAGTAATGTCCAACTGACCCCCTGTTCAGAAACTTGTGTCACGTCGGTCAAAATAGGTGCGATATAGGTAAAGAGGGCGAACATTGCCGCCGCAAAAAAGACCGTCATCAACAGAGAGAGCCAAATACCGCCCCCGCGTAACGCCGCAATCTCCTTGCGTAATTCGGTCGGTGCCTCCTCATGAGAAGAGGGTAATTTGCGGTAAAGCGCGGCCAGTGAGAATAAGCCGATAACCGAAACCACCCAGAATGTGGAGCGCCAGCCAAAAGTCTGCCCCAGCGCGGTGCCCAATGGCACGCCGAGCACATTGGCGAGTGTTAGGCCAGTAAACATCAACGCCACCGCCGAGGCCCGCCGATTTGGCGCGACCAGATTGGAGGCCACCACGGCACCAATACCAAAAAAAGCCCCGTGGCACAGCGCAGTAATCACCCTCGCCAGCATCAGGAAATCATAGCTGTAGGCCATAGCGCACATCAGATTACCGATGATAAAGATCACCATCAGCAGCAATAATGTCTTTTTACGCGGTAGCTTAGCCGTCAGAACCGCCATGATAGGTGCGCCAATCGCCACCCCCAGCGCATAACCACTGATTAACCAACCGGCGGTTGGAATCGAAATCTGTAAATCTCCCGCCACTTGAGGCAGCAGCCCCATAATGACAAATTCGGTGGTCCCAATAGCAAACGCACACAGTGCCAATGCCAACAGCGCTACAGGCATAATACAAGCTCCCAGTCAGACAATATCCACCCGTCATATAAGTAGCAGGCGAATCAAATTATTACCAGCAATGGTTATTACCGTTGCAACTTCAGTTCGGCAGGGGATGTGCGGCAAACCACGCCACCAGAAAATCGAGCATTGTTCTTAATGTGGCGGGCATTTGCCGCCGTGAAGTATAGATACCGTAAATACCCATAGCCTGCGGTTGATAATCAGGTAATAACTTTATCAGCTCGCCACGGGCAATATAGGGCGCAGCAGAGTAGCTGGGCTGCAAGGCGATACCCGCCCCTTCCAACGCCCCACTGAGTAAAACGACGGACTCATTGGCACTCAAATTCCCCCCCACGGCGACAGACGACTTCACGCCCTGCTGGTCAAAATGCCATAAACTTTTGCCGAAATAGGAGTAGGTCAGGCAGTTGTGTACCGCCAGATCAGGTGGGCCTTTGGGCGTTCCCTTAGCGGCTAAATAAGCTGGCGAGGCGCAGACCACGGAATGACAAATCGCCAGTGGCCGCGCTATCAGGTTCGGGTCTAGCTCATTGGTAATCCGTAACGCCAGATCAATACGTTCTTCGACTAAATTGACGGCGCGATTATTCATCTGTAAATCCACCGCGACCTGCGGGTGCTGGCGTAGATAGTCAGTGACGGCAATCACCAACGCGCTCTGCCCGAGGGACTGAGAACAACTGATGCGCAGTAAGCCACGCAGCTCGTTACTCTCCTGCCCCGCCACCGCATCCATATCCTGCGCAAACTCCAGCATCCGACGGCAGCGCTCAAGTGTCGCCTCGCCCGCATGAGTCAGACTCAACTTGCGGGTGGTCCGGTGCAGTAATCTCACCCCCGCCCACTGCTCCATCTGCGCCAGATAGCGTGTCACCATGGCGCGAGACATCTCCAATGCCTCAGCGGCAGCAATCATACTTCCCCGCTCAACAATCGCGACAAAGACCTCAGCAGCGGTGATTCTATCCATGATTAGCTCGATTTACGCAACAAACAATTGTCTATTATCGGGTTTTTCTATCGATATATGCAATCTATTATCTACCCCATACCCAGTCACCCTCAGGACAACTAACATGACTAACAAAACGCTATTACAAATGACCGTCGCCGGCATGGCTATTTTTGCTGCAATATCAACCGCTAACGCGGCTGAACCCCTGAAAATGGAAGTCTACAACCCCGGCGAAAAAAGTATCTTCCCGGTGTCGTCGGAAATTATCAGCGGTGAAACGGAAGTCGCCTTAATTGATACCCAATTCCAGCGCAATGACGCCGAAGTACTGGTGAAGAAGATCCAGCAAAGTGGCAAGAAGCTGACCACCATTTATATCAGTCAGGCCGATCCTGACTTCTATTTTGGCTTGGATGTGATTACTAAAGCCTTCCCACAAGCCAAAGTACTCGCGACACCACAAACTATCGAAGAGATCGAGGCCACTAAAGCGGGTAAAATAGCCTATTGGGGACCCATTCTGAAAGAGAATGCGCCGACTCAGGTGATTGTTCCACAGCTGTTGCAAGGCAAAAGTTTCACCATTGATGGGCACAAAATAGAAGTTGAGGGCTTAGACGGCCCATCACCGGAAAAAACGTTTGTCTGGATTCCCTCATTAAAAGCGGTTGTCGGTGGGGTCGCGGTCTCCGGTAATATCCATCTATGGGTTGCGGATAACCAAACCGCAGAATCACGCCAACATTGGCTGACCACATTGGAAAAAATTAAAGCGCTAAAACCGGTGACCGTCGTGCCGGGCCATTATCTGGGTAACGCACCACACACATTGGCATCAGTGACTTTTACTCAAAACTATTTAACCACGTTAAATACAGAGATTCCTAAGGCAAAAGATTCAGCGGAACTGATTTCGACGATGAAAAAACATTATCCCGAACTGAAAGATGGATCGAGCTTGGAATTAAGTGCCAAAGTGCTGAAGAACGAGATGAAGTGGCCTCAGTAGAAGCAACTAAAATTAATCGACGCTGAACTGTCATATCAGTCAATGTTATTGAGGAAGCCATAATGGCCGGTACAAAGTTACATTACATTTTCGATCCATTATGTGGCTGGTGCTATGGTGCCGCGCCATTAGCCCAAGCCGCACAAGATATTCCTAATCTGACGCTGGTATTACACGGTGGCGGTATGATGTCTGGGCCAAATCGTCGCCAGATTGATAGTCAGTGGCGCGGTTATGTGATGCCCCATGACCTACGTATTACCGAGTTAACCGGGCAAGTCTTTGGTGACGCCTATTTTAATCATTTACTGAATGATACTTCGGCCGTCATGGACTCCACGCCGCCCATTGCCGCCATTCTGGCAGCAGAAGCACTGGCTGGGCGCGGAGCCGATATGCTGCATCGCATTCAGCAAGCGCATTATGTTGAAGGCCGCCATATAGCAAACCCAGAAGTGTTGGCTGAACTCGCTACGGATATTGGCCTGAGCCGTGATCTGTTTATCGACGCATTCAGCACTGCTCAGGCAGCAACCACCCAGCATATTGCGGAAAGCCGTACTCTACTGACGAAAGTGCAGGGTCATGGTTTCCCGACATTTATCCTGCAAGACGAGCAGGGAAAGATGACGGTTCTCCCCGCCAGTGAGTATTACGGTAATCCATCAGCTTGGACCAAAATGCTGAAAAGCAGCATCACGTATTAAAAATTGACCGCGACCTGCTCATTACCTTGTTGAGCAGGTCGCGTCATGACAGGCAAACAGAAACGGGCCACGGATTGATTAAGCTGAAACGTCTGCTTTTGCAGTGCTTCGGAGGCCCGCGTTGATTGCTCAACTAACTCCGCATTCATCCTTGTGACTTCATTTATCACACCCACTTGCTGGGTGATATTTTCGATACCTTCGCTCTGATCGTGTGATGCAGCCGATATTTCTGCCATCAAATCCGTCACTTTTTTTACTGCATCTATGATTTCCATTAAATTATCACCAGAACGCGCGACAAGGCTGGAACCGGCGGATATTGAGCTAGAAGAGTTATGGATAAGCTGCTTAATATTCAGCGCAGAATTGCCACTTTTGTGCGCTAACATACCCACTTCTCGCGCAACAACAGAGAATCCCCGACCGTGCTCACCGGCATGTGCCGCTTCAATGGCAGCATTTAATGCCAAAATATGGGTTTGAAAAGCCACCGATTCAATCAACGTGATAATTTCGGTTATCTCCCTCGATCCGCTAGAGATATCAGCCATGGAACTCACCACACTCGACATCATCTCCCCCCCCTGACTGGCGATAGATTTTGTTTTATTTGCCAGATAATTAGCCTGATCGGCGCTGATCGAGTTCTCTTTTACACGGAGAGTGAGCTGATGCATACTCTGTGTCGTCGCGGCTAGCGATTGGGTCTGTGACTGTGTTTGCTCCGAAAGACGATGACTATCCACCGCAATTTGATTAATGCCCGTCAGAATCACTTCCGCACCTCCACGCACCTGACTGACAAGTGCCACCAATCCTTGCTGCATTTGGCAGATGCTTGCCGCCAGTTGGCGGACTTCTCGGCTGGTAAATGACTGATGTTCAATCGGGCGAGACAAATCTCCGGCAGCAATGACGTTAATATGTAAAATAAGGTTGTTGAGTGGCTTGATTATCCAGCGGGTAACCCCTAACCAGACGGAGAAAGCGAGGCACAGTAATAGCACTAAGGCAGCAATAACAGTTTGTTTTGCCGATGAGAGCGAAGATAATAATTGAGTATCCATTAATGTTCGCTTGTTCTCGCTCGCCTGCAAATAGTGATAATACTTCTCGGTAAAATCACTCTGAAAACCCTGAATAGGTACTTCAAAAAAAACATCTATATTATTGTTTTTTGATAACCCTTGCGCAATCTCGGCTAACCCTTGATACAACTGCTGATAACTCTCCTTTAATGCGATGAATTCCGGGCGATCATCATGGGCAGAGAGTCGCGAGAGTTGGCTATAGTTTTCCTGTGATTGTTGCATGGATTGCAGTGCTTCACTCAAAAGACTATTCCAGCTGCCTTCAGAACCTGTTTCTTTATCAACCATATAATAGATTCCAGCACGATTAAGCTTATCACTGGCAATTAATAGCTCCATCCTCGCACGATCCATTAATAGTTCCTGTTGATGGTTATAATTCGCACGTTCAACATTAACTTTCGTATTACCTGATATATAAGACAAATACCCTATTGAAAATAGCTGTAGTGTAGAGAAAAGAGTAATAACCACTATCAGGCCAGACAATATACCCAATCTTCCGTCAGTAAATAGCCCCAGACTTTTAACATTTGATGCAACTTTAATAACAAAATACCGAATGCGAGAGAACATTATTTTCACACTTAGCTATGGCTGATATAGCAATATTACCTATAAAGTATGACAAAGATATTTCAAAAACGATACAATGATTGCTTACAACATAGACATGTTATTATGGATAGCTAATAACACCCCCATATAAAATCACTTATTGATACGTGTTAATAAACGCAAGTTATTAACCGGATGCCCTTGGGGATGATCTATAAAAATAGTGTTTTCATTTAACTTATAGATAGATGGATTGTTTATTGTATAAGGTGTATTAAGGAAATCATTTAGATTATGGACGTCATTATCCACGATTGATGCAGACAGTATTTTCCCAGTTAAAATATTATTATCGACATCCACAATATCAAAAACAACTCTACGCTGGGCCTTTACATGGTGATTATCATCATAAACATCAACAAATGAATTGACCTCTCTATTCATGATACTGAGTCGTGAATAAACATGATAAGCACCGAGTTCATGGCTAAGAGTGCTGTTCATCTCCCAATATCCCTCTATATCTTTCATTGGGTGAATATAAGAGTACACTCGGCCAAAGACATATCCAAAGCACACACCTAAAAACAGAAAAAAACATACCGAGGCGACTATTTTTTTTCGCATAATAACTCTCCATTATTATATTTGCATATAATATACTCACCATCACTCCATTTTTTCAAAAAAATATAGGGTTCTTTCTGATATAAGGATAGAAAATCTTTATCTAAAACCTGATCTAAACCCACTAATATGGGTAAGGTTGTCACTTCATTAATTTTAATTTGATGAGAGTTTGAGGTTAATTCAAATGAAATAAAGAAACCAACAATCGAAACTATCAATCTGATAATTTTATAATGGAAACTTAACGACTTGGACACTAAAGAGGTAGATTTAGGCTTGACACTTACCATCGAATCATCTTGGGTGAGTATCAAATCTTGCAGGGAATTGGATGAAGTGAAATCAGGCTTAATACCAATACAGTATCCTTTTTTTGGAATTGTCGTGACTAACTCACGAGCTTTATCATCAAGCGCATGACGTAAATTACTAATAGTCTGTGTTAATGTATTATCAGTAACGTAGCTCTCACCCCATATTTCCCTCTCAATTTCCTCACGAGAAAGTGAGGAAGGATAATGGTGACACAATAAAGATAGCACCTCAGATTCTTTATTCCTTATTTTCACAACAGCTCCCCCTTTATTAATCGTTCTTTTTGAAGGAGTAAATATAATGTTGCCAATGATTATTTCATCCATTTTTTTGTACCCTACAGTTATCACTGATGAAGATAACAGAGATAGCACTAATAGAGTGTCATTAACAAACATGAATAAAATGAAAAACAATAGTTTTCAGGTAAAGTTGATAACTAGCGCAAAAATTAACACATTGAGATAAAAAGCTATAAATAAAAATAGGTTACTAACAAAAAAGAAATTAAACGATCCTTTATGACATCAAAAAAAATGATAAGAACAAAGAATGAATAATATCATTTAAAAAATCGATCCATAATTGATTTGTTTAAAATCACTGATTATAAGAAGATAAATCACTCCAGACAAAGCAATGTAGGGACCAAATGCAATATATTTTACTTTATTTTTTGATGTTTTATGAATAACAATATAAGCCATAATACCAAAACAAGAAGATAGCAAGATCAAGACAGGAATGGCGGACAAACCAAACCATGCTCCCAATGCAGACATTAATTTAAAATCGCCATATCCCATCCCCTCAATACCCCTAAAAAATTTCAGTAGCCAATAGGGTAACCATAAAAAAAGATAACCCACTACCGCACCAATGACGGCAAAAGGCAGAGAAGATAGCCCATTATTTATATTAAAAAGAAGTCCGCACCATAACAATGGAAATGTAATACAGTCAGGAAGAAGATAGCAATCAAGATCTATGAATGACAGTACAATAAGCGCCCAAACTAAAAATAGGCTGGCAATAGTAATATAATCACTTTTAATAGAGTAAATGACAGCCAATGTTAATATTGCTGTTAATAACTCCACGATTAAATAGCGGGGACTGATCCTTTGATGGCAACAATGCGTTACACCTCTTAAAAACAACCAGCTAAAAACAGGTATATTATGCTCAACCCGCAAAGGATTAAAACAGCCGGGACAAAATGATCTTGGGAATAAGAGGTTGATTTTACTCTTAAAAACATCCGACTCTTTATATTTTACTGAGTTTTTTGACACCATACCTGTCAGTATGATTGGCAGACGATAGATTATAACATTCAAAAAACTCCCAACACATAATCCAATGATGATGAAAAGAAATACATACCCTAACCTATACACATCCATCATGATTTATTTATATTCCTTTATATAAATTTGCAGGGTGTTATTTCTATCCTTTTAAAAAATGATAACACCCGCATATCTCATTCATAATCGAGTCAACATAGAAAATAACACTTGCGTGTGTTTTCCGCTAATACCCCAGAAACCGGTCACTCATCTTATTCGAAGCCATCGCCTTTAAGATCCCAGAGTCGAGCCTAAGACCATATCTGTTTATCGTTTTAACTATTCCGTCAGGTATGCCTGCACTTTTTAGGTGGGCTCTGAACTTATGTATTAATTGGTGATAATTATTGTCAGATATGCTTTTATGATTTTCGTACCATACCACTTTTATAATATCCTGCTTACGATTGACATCATTAAACAAGCACATGACCAATCTCTTTTGCTTTTCATTAATATCCACAGTGAGTTTCTTTGTATGGAAATGGATTTTGTTCATACAACAATCCAGTGATATCTCTTTCTCATAATCAATCACACCTTTCCCATTGATATCAATGAATTTACTACCCGAAACAACAGAGACTGTATCGACATACATAGATAAACCCTCAAACATATTCACTCAGTTAATAAAAACCAATCACACGTCAGATGTGATAAAGTAACGAGTGATTATTATTACTTTCACTTAATGAATAAAACAAATTAAATTATATATTTTAATTATATTTTACATAAGAAAACTTATTTACATAAACAATTATATATATAAGCATTGATATGTATAAGTAAACAAATTTAATGGTGGTTAATTAAAAATCGACAAGCTAAGAGTAATGTATTATTTAAGTGAATCACTTATATTGATAGTACAGCTAACATCAATATAATTTCCATCCGTGTTCTTAACATTCAAGATTCGTTTTATTCATCCATAAAAGCATAAGTCATCACCGGAGTTAAAATACAATAATGATAGAAAATTTCAAGGAAAATATCTTTTCATAGTCTCAGAGACATCATTCGCTAAAAAACACATTAATAACATTTATATGTACTATCTGTGCAGCAACCAATAAGTCACCATCGATTTTATATAGCTCATATCATCACTAATGAATTCACCTTTTACTCATTGGCATACGGTCAGGTTAATCTGTCGCGTTATTGTTAGTTTTGTTTTAGTCATATAAACACAAATGTAAATTTCTACCAAGCATAAACAGGCAATAAATAAAATAAGGGGATATATAAAGTAATGTTATCTAATCGCTTGAACATAAAGTCTCCCCTTGAGTCAATATCAAGGGGAGTTGTATATAACTGAACAGGTTACATTAGAAACTCAACGACCCCGCCGTTTAAGTTGTACATACTACCGACTATTTTTATTTTCCCATCTTTTTCTAATGTTCTAATAATTTCACTATTTTTACGTATCTCATCAATAGTGTGCTTCACATTTGTTTTCGCAACGGCATCAACATATTTTTCATTTTTACTGCTTTTTTCACCATCAAATTGAGTTGACTCAACTGCTGGCTTAATTTTATTGAGAAGACCCGTTAGATTACCCAGCTCAACATTATCAATAGCGCCTTTTATCGCACCACAAGCAGTGTGCCCCATAACCAAGATGACTTTAGCACCCGCTGCCGCACAGGCAAACTCCAGGCTACCTAATAAATCATCATTGGAGATGTTACCGGCGATTCTGGCATTGAATGTTTCACCAATCCCGGTATCCAGAACAATTTCTGCCGGCGCGCGGGAGTCAATACAACTCAGGATGACAGCCGCTGGGAATTGCCCTTCTGCGCTACCACGTTTCTGCGCAAGATAATCGTGTTGCTGCATTTTACCGGAAACAAAACGTTTATTGCCCTGTTTTAATCCTTCAATAATTTGATCTGGCGTTAATTTATCTCTTTCTTCTTTAGTCAGGGCCGCTGCATAGGCGATTTGTGGCAGCCCCAGCCCAATCCCACCGATAACAGTGGCAGCAGTGATGCCTAATGCAGCTTTTAGCACGTTCCTTCGGCCATTAGGATGATTATCCTCCGAACAACAACCGGTTATCTTGCTCATACTCTCTCCTTGACGCTATTGTAGCCATTTTTTAATACTGCATAATTAGTGAGCAGCATATTAAATGTAGTACATACTTATCCTATTTTGCGACAACCTTAAGTATTAATTAAGAAAATCAGTCATTTCTCAATGCAATCATGATCAATATTACAAGCCATTATCGAGATCTTTATGGTGATCTCTCATCCATTGAGCCAATGAGTCCAGTGTTGGCTTCAATGTTTTACCCAGAGGGGTAATTTCATACTCCACCCGTGGTGGGACTTCCGCATAGACTTGACGATTGACCAAGCCACGTTGCTCGAAGGCACGCAGTTGTCGGGTAAGCTCTTTTTGGGTAATAGGTACAATCGCCCGTTGCAGCTCACCGAAGCGAATCGGTGCCGCTGTCACTATCAAGCGATAGAGAATGGGAATGGCCCACTTCCCGGCGATAAGTTCAACAAATTGCACCATTGGGCACCTTTCTGCCGCTGTCTCGCGATCAGATACCAATTTATTTTTTGCTGTTAATGGCTGATGAACTGTCATTGCTTTCCTGTTTCATCCTTAGTATCTAATAGGTACCTACTATACTTTAGATACTTTTATACTAAAAATGGCCCTTCACTACTATGAATAAGAAGGCTCACTATGAATCGCTTAAGCCATAAATATGCACTCATTACCGGAGGAACCAGCGGCATCGGCTTGGAAACAGCTCGCCAATTCCTCGCCGAAGGGGCAACGGTCGCGATCACCGGTAGAAATGCTGCTGCTTTGCAGGCAGCGAAAACCGAACTGGGGGAATCTGTTTTGCTGCTAAAGAGTGATGCCAGCCATATCACCGACCAATATCAGTTAGCGGCACAACTTACGAAAGTCTGGCCTCGTTTGGATATCGTCTATATCAATGCCGGTGATGTTACTCACAATCCAATTGATAGGTGGGATGAGTCTAGTTTTGACCGGGTTCTCGCCACCAATCTGAAAGGCCCTTTTTTCTTGCTGCAATCGCTATTGCCGCTGTTGGCTAACCCCGCGTCAGTCATTCTTTGTGGCTCTGCCAGTGTCCATATCGGTTTACCTCAAAGCAGTGTTTATGCCGCCAGTAAGGCAGGATTACTCTCTCTAGCACGAACTTTATCCGGCGAATGGGCGGAAAGAGGAATTCGAGTCAATGGCTTAAGCCCCGGCCCGACACAAACTCCGGCGCTGCAAAAACTGGGGCTATCGGGTGACGAGCAACAAAAAATGGCCGAGCAGATACGCCAACTGGTGCCGATCAAACGAATGGGGACATCGGCTGAACTTGCCCACGCGGCGGTTTTTCTTGCTTCGGATGAATCCAGTTTTGTTGTCGGGACTGAATTGCGGGTCGATGGTGGTGTTAGCAGCCTTTAACACCTTGATTTACAGTCTATTTATGCCATTCATCGTGCTGGGGGATATCAAGCAGAATATGTCTGTATTGGGTTGGCTGACCCTGCCAGCCAACCCATATCACTCGCTTCAGGAAGTTTGCAAAAAGCGATCAAGCTGCCTGCGCAGTTGCTCGTTCTCTTTCTTTAGCTGCTCAACTCTCTCAAGTAGCGTTAAGGTCATCGCGACACCAGACCAGTCCAGATCCAACTCATTTTGCAGGCGTTGAGCGCGTTTAAGACTGCTCAATGCATCAACATCAAAAACCCAGACACTGTCTGTGGATTCCAACGGCACAATCAGGCCCAGCCCGACCACCTCGAGCAGCTCTTCCTGCATCATGCCCGTCGACTGGCACAGTTCAGTCACAGTGTAGGTGATTTCTATTTCAGCCATAATCGATTACTCCCACCCAGTACGAGGATTAAATGCTGCCTGCTCTGACAGTTGCTGCCAAAGCGCCCGTGTTTTCTCGTCTGGCTTCGGTGGCATCACCACCTTGAGGATCGCATACAAATCGCCAGTCGCTTTTTTGCTCACCAGCCCCTTGCCTTTGATGCGCAGTCGTTGACCACTTTGGCTGCCTGCTGGGATGGTTAAGTTGATTTTACCCGTCAGGGTCGGCACCTCGACGCTCGCCCCCAATGCCGCTTCCCATGGGGCTAGCGGCACGACAATCTGCAAATTATGACCCTCAATATCAAACAGTGGATGCGGTGCAAGGCGAATAATCAGGAAGAGATCGCCATTGGCCCCCCCTGCAAAACCCGGTGCTCCCTGTCCTTTAAGACGGATACGTTCGCCATCGCCCACCCCAGCAGGGATTTTCACTTTCAGGGTCTTAGTGGTCTCTGCACCCGGAAAGCCCGAAGCATCAACAGTGGGGATCTTGTAAGAGATTGAGCGCGTCTGCTCTGCCAGTGTCTCTTCTAAAAAGAGGGGCAATTCCATCTCAAGATCTTGGCCCCGCACCCCATGAGAGGCTCGGTGAGATGCGTGGTGAGCTGAAGCGCCACGATTGGCAAAGAAGGATTCGAAGAAATCCGAAAAATCCCCCGCACCCGCACTGCTGTGCCACTGTTGGCCGCCTGATTGATAGGCGGCTTGCTGCTGACCAAAACGAGGATCGTCGCGATGCAGCCTTAATTCGTCATATTCAGCGCGCCGTTCAGCATCTTTCAATACTTCGTAAGCCTCCGCGACCTCCTTAAACTTGCTTTCAGCATCGGGTTCATCGCTGACATCTGGGTGATATTTACGCGCCAGCTTACGGTAGGCTGTTTTAATCTCTTTCAGGGAGGCGGTGGGTTCTAGGCCCATCACGGCATAATAGTCTTTAAATTCCATGCGGCAATATCCTTAAATTCAATGTGCTATAAGTTATCCCCATTCGACTTATATAAAACCTGTTTGTGCATATTTCAACCTTCGAAAGCCTAAACCAAACAAATCTAAACTATAGCGGCAATGGCCTGTTCATGGGCTTTATATTGTCATCCTGACTATTTACCGCATAAATATTACAGATCATATAGCTGATCCAGCGGCTTATTTGCGGCAGACATCGCCCTTTTATGATTGACCTGCTTCACTGAGGAACGCACCACCAATCGCCCCTGCAATAAGGTATTACTCAGGGGCGCATCTGGGCGTAATAAGCGTCGTTGCAAGAGCTGGATGGCCTCTGCCCCCAACTCGTCACGAGGAACATGCACCGCCGTGAGCGGGACATCGTGAATCTCAGCCAGATTGAAGCCATCCATGCTCATCACCGATATGCTATCGGGCACACTTATTTTCAATTTATTCAGCGCATTAACGGCCCCCACCGCCATATAGTCACCACCGGCTAAAATGGCCGTCGGCCACTGCTGTTTGTCCTGACAAGCCGCAATAAAATGGGTGACCGCCAGCTCGGCCTCTTCCGCACCAAAACCGTGGGTGGTAATCAGATGTTGGTTATCATCAAAACTCATATTATGGCTGGCGAAAGCTTCTTTAATCCCCACTAACCGCAGCTCCATGGTGTTACGGCGTAAACATTGCAGTGTCAAAATTTGCCGATGCCCCTGCTGAATCAGATAGTTGGCAGAGAACTCACCAATCAATTGATGGTCTGGCGACACACTATCCAGTGACATCTCTTTATCGCGGCAATTAACCAGCACCGAGGGTTTATGCACCCCAGCCGCCAAAGCATGGATACGGGGATCATCAATACCGATGATAATGGCAGCCTCCGTCTGCGGATGGGTTATTTTCTCTAAAAATAGCGAGATATCACTTTGAGTTTCCGATAATCCGCAGTAGCGAATCATCACCTCATGACGGCTGACCGCCTCGGTAATCCCCTGAATGACTTTGTAGTAAAAAATGTCGGTACGAACATCGAAAGCCCGGTGCGGCGCAAAGACCATAATGTTATTGAGCATCAGTCGCCCACTGGACAAATTCTGCAAAATTCCCTGTGATTGCGCATAAGCCATCACCTGCTGTTTGGCTTTCGCGCTGGTGTTGGCTTTACCGGCTAAGACTCTGGATACCGTGCTAATTGAAAGGCCCGTCTGATTGGCTATTTCTTGTATTTTTAGCTTTCCATTCATTTTGTGATCTCTCTCAAATTAGCAAATGAAAAAATTTTCATAGCCGGTGAATGCCTTATTCAGGCCATGACTCAATATAAATGCTGAAATATTATCCAACGTATGAAAATTCTTTCAAAAAAATGGATATTAAAGCCAATTTAAGCTCGCTACCTTGTTTTGGTAAACCAATTTTAAAAACTTATCAGTCCGGTTTATTTTGATGAAATATAAAAATACGATAAAAATCAATTAAGTATATTTTATTGGCTGATTTAATGTGAACAGGGTCACATTAAAACTCAGCGAAATCTTAATAACCGAAAATGGATCATACCAAAACAATTTGTTGGCCCGGTTAATTTGCTACCGGCTAACACCAGGAGGCTTGGATGAGTGTTGAGATTAATCAATCCGCAAAGGTTATCGGGCGGCGGAAAATAAAGTCACTGCGTTGGTGGATGCTGGCACTATTTCTACTTGGGGTCACAGTTAACTATATTACCCGTAACTCTCTGGGTATCCTCGCCCCCGAACTGAAAACCAGCCTGAATATGACCACTGAGCAATATTCATGGATCGTGGCCTCTTTTCAGTTGGCTTACACCGTTTTCCAACCGCTCTGTGGCTGGCTCATTGACGTCATCGGCTTAAGGATGGGGTTCTTGATCTGTGCCAGTGTTTGGGCCGTGGTGTGCATGATGCATGCTGGTGCGGGAACGTGGTTCCAGTTGGCTGTGTTGCGCTTCTTTATGGGCAGTGCCGAAGCGGCCGCAACCCCCGCGAACGCGAAAGCGATTTCTGACTGGTTCCCGAAAAAAGAGCGGCCCATTGCTGCGGGTTGGGCGGGCGTCGGTTTCTCTATCGGTGCAATGTTAGCTCCGCCGATTATTGTGCTGGCGCATGTGGCACTCGGCTGGCAAGGTGCGTTTTTATTCTCCGGTGCCCTAGCTATGATTTGGGTGCTGTTGTGGTGGCGCTTCTATCATTCGCCGGATACCCATCCCAATCTGAGCAAAGAAGAGTTTGAACTGATTCATCAGGACAATGAGCCCGTGCTGCCACGGCTACCCTTCCTGAAATCATTAGCCATTCTGAGCAAGAATAAGAAATTTTACGGCATTGCGATCCCCGCATTTCTGGCGGAACCCGCTTGGGCTGTTTTCAGTTTCTGGGTACCACTATATCTGGCTACCGAACGCGGCATGGATCTGAAACAGATTGCCATGTTCGCTTGGCTCCCCTTCTTGGCCGCAGATATCGGCAGTGTTGCCAGTGGTTATTTGACTCGGTTGTATCAGAAGTGGTTCGGCTTCAGCCGCATCAATTCAGTGGTCGCCAGCTCGGTAACCGGTGCCTTTATGATGGTTTCACTGGCCTTTGTGGCTATCACTAAAGACCCTTATTTGGCGATTGCGTTAATCTCCATTGGCGGCTTCGGGCATCAGGTTATCTCCTGCATGTTGAGCGCATTAGTGGTTGATTCATTTGATAAAAACCAAGTTGCGACCGTCAATGGCCTACGGGGTTCCTCCGCTTGGATCGCCAGTTTCCTGTTTACCTTACTCATCGGTGCGGTTTCCGACACCATCGGCTTTAATCCGCTGTTTATTGCCATGGGCTTCTTTGATTTGATTGGTGCCGTGTTCCTGATTGCGCTGTTTGCTGAGCGCCGTAATAAAGCCCAACCGGCAACCTGATTCTATCCCTAATTTTCTCTGCAACCGTGCCGCTGCGCGGTTGCCAAAAAAGATGAGCTGTGATGAAAACATTAAAAAACTGGCAGTTAATAAATCAATTCCCCGACCATTTGGAATTACTCGTCGATGACCGTCATATATTTTGCCTGTATGTATTAGAGCAAAACCTCTGCCGCGTACTGATTAAACAAAATGGTGAACTGGCACTGAACCGCACCTGGAGTATTGCGCCGGAAGGGGATGTACCGTGGTCAGGGCGCGATCGCCTCAGTCTGGCAGGATTTTCTATTCCGGGTTATCAGTTGGAGCAGCATGAGCAACAGTTGATCGTCACCACTGACTGTCTGAGGGTCACGATTCACCAGCCGTTGCATCTGGAGTGGCAGTACAAAAATCCGCAGGGTGAATGGCAGCCACTGGCCGCCGATCGTCCCACCAGCGCTTATTTACTCAGTCCACAAGGCGAAGCGATTGCTCACTATCAACGCCGTTATCCCAATGAGCAATATTATGGGCTGGGCGAAAAAGCCGGTGACCTTAACCGGGCTGGCCGCCGCTTTGAAATGCGTAATTTAGATGCCATGGGTTATAACGCCGCTAGCACTGACCCGCTCTACAAGCACATTCCGTTTACCATCACCCGCCGTGATGAGGTCAGTTTTGGCCTGTTTTATGACAACCTCAGCAGCTGCTGGCTGGATTTGGGTAACGAGATTGATAACTATCATTTGGCTTATCGCCGTTATCAAGCTGAAGCTGGTGACCTCGATTACTACCTGTTCCTCGGCCCCAAAGTACTGGATGTCACCAAAGCCTTTGTCCGCCTGACGGGCAAGACCCAATTTGGCCCGAAATGGAGTCTCGGCTACAGTGGCTCCACGATGCATTACACCGATGCCCCTGATGCACAGGTGCAATTACAAAAGTTTATTGCGCTGTGTCAGCAACATGATATTCCCTGCGACTCTTTCCAGCTCTCTTCTGGCTACACTTCCATCAAAAACAAGCGCTATGTCTTTAACTGGAATTACGACAAAGTGCCTCAGCCAAAAGTGATGAGCCAAGCTTTCCTGCAAGCAGGCATTAAGCTGGCAGCGAATATCAAACCTTGCTTGTTGCAGGATCACCCAAAATATCAGCAGGTTGCGGAACGGGGGTTGTTTATCCGTGACGGCGAAACGGGCCTGCCTGAGCGCTCCTCATTTTGGGATGACGAGGGTTCCCACCTTGACTTCACCAACCCGGCAACTGTGGATTGGTGGCAGGAGAATGTGACTAAACAGCTTCTGGAGATGGGGATCGGCTCAACTTGGAATGATAATAACGAATACGAAGTGTGGGATGGCGAAGCACAGTGTCATGGATTCGGTGAATCGATCGCCATCAAACATATCAGGCCGGTAATGCCTCTGCTAATGATGCGGGCTTCAATGGAGGCTCAACAAACATTCGCACCAGATATGCGTCCTTATCTGATATCACGATCCGGCTGTGCCGGTATGCAGCGCTACGCTCAGACTTGGAGTGGTGACAACCGCACCAGTTGGCAGACGCTGCGCTATAACATCCGTATGGGGCTGGGGATGAGCCTGTCAGGGCTGTACAACCTCGGCCACGATGTGGGCGGTTTCTCTGGCGACAAACCGGAAGCTGAGTTATTTATTCGCTGGGTACAAAACGGCGTAATGCATCCGCGATTTACCATTCACTCATGGAATGATGACAACACGGTAAACGAGCCTTGGATGTACCCCGCCGCGACGCCGATGATTCGTGATGCCATGACATTACGTTATCGATTATTGCCCTATTTCTACACACTGCAATGGCAGGCGACACAGGATGATGAGCCGATGTTGCGCCCCATTTTTCTCGATCATGAGCACGATAGCCGCACGTTCAAAGAAAATGATGACTTTATGCTGGGCCGTGACCTGCTGGTTGCCAGTGTCGTGGAGGCGGGCCAACGTCACCGTCAGGTCTATTTACCGGATAATAATGTCGGCTGGTATTGTTTCCATACTGGGCAATGGTACAGCGGCGGACAGACCATCACGCTAGATGCACCACTGGAACGTTTGCCACTGTTGGTGCGAGCAGGTGCCGCGCTGCCGCTATCACGGCGCATTGCCTCGGTGAATGCCAAACTGGATTCCCAACGCGAGCTGGCGCTCTACCCAACCAAAGGCGCAGATCAATCCAGCGGCATGTTGTTTGAAGATGACGGCGAAAGCCACCGCTGGCAGCAAGGCCACGCGCTATGGCTGAGCTGGCAGGTGAAGAGCGATAATCACCGGATTGATATTACCTTTAGCCGCACGGGGAGCTATCAACCGGCATGGCAGGAATTGAGGATTAACCTGCCCATCGATGAGCAGCGCGAGTTGGTGATCAATGGTGTTGCAGGCCATACATTACGGCTAAATCAGCTTATTTAATGTGCTGAAATCAGGCGGCAAAGCGGGTTCCAGACCAGAACCCGCTTTGTTTTACCGCCACTCTTTTGGTGGCGGAAGACCTTGATAGTTTCTCCACCTTTGCGATGTCGGTTATTCGCCGGCTATCGGGAATTAAAGAGATGCAAACCACCTTCGTGTTGCGTGAAGTCAAACCCTTGGATCACTTACCACTGGCGTAAATTCCTGCAGGTGCTTTGGTCATCAATTTAGGCCGCCAGCACTCGGTTTCGTCCCGATGCTTTTGCACGGTAGAGTGCCTCATCCATGCGCTTAAACAGGCTATCGGTGTCTTCACCCACCTGATGTTGCGCGACGCCGATACTGACCGTGAGCTGTGGCAGATTAGGTTGACATATCATCTGAATAGTTTCTCTAATAGATTCAGCCAGTTGCAATGCCCCTTCCAGATTGGTTAACGGCAGGAGAATTGCAAACTCCTCGCCTCCCCAACGGAAAACAATATCGCTTTCGCGAATGATGGATTCCAAGGTTCTTGCCAACAAAATCAGAACTTCATCACCCTTATTATGCCCAAGCTGATCATTAATCGATTTAAAATGATCGACATCCAATAGAATCAAACTGAAGTTGTGGCCATAACGTTGGCTCTGAGTATGCGCATGTTCGACTAAGGGGAAGAACTGGCGTCGATTGCCTAAATCCGTCAGCGGATCTCGTAAAGCAGCATGTTCCAAGGCCTCTTCAAGGCGCTTTTGCTCGGTAATATCATGAATGACGCACAGCATCAATCGAATACCATCCAACTCGACTGGACCCGCATAGGTTTGCACGTGACGGGTATTGCCATCAGCTAATTTATGAATAAAGTTTAGCGGCTTATGCCCCCCCGGTAGTTTAGCGACCTCATTCATGACGGGCAAAACATCCCTCCCCATGGTATTGATTTCCCAAGTGTGCTTCATGCACAACTCATCCCGCGAATAACCATAGAAACGGGTTGCTGCCTGATTAGCATCCACGATTTGCCCTTCTCTCGAGGGATCAATGAGTAGCATCGGGGCCGTATTGGTATTGAACAATTGCTCATAAAAACCCAGCTCATCTCGTTGATAGGGTTTTGAGCAAAGTTGCCCCATATGGGGTTGAGTGAGCATCCTTTCGGAGATATAGAGCCCTTCAAAAACAATCACGTCACCATAGGGCTCTAGCTGAGTGAGGGAGAGTCGGCAGCTCAAGGGGAAGATATTTCCTGCGCTCTGAATTGTCCAGATCTCGACAATCTGATCATGACCCGCTAACGCGGGGAGGTAGGCATCTAACTGTTGCTGCGCATGGGCTGAAAATCGGCCATGACGCATTAATGGTAATGGGCAGTCACCTGCAATTTTTCGGGCTTCCTTGTTAGCAAATAACAATTCTTGAGTTTTAGGCACAGCAACCCAAACCGGCGTACTCAAAATATTTAATGCATCTAAGTAAGCTATCAACATAGGAATACCGATAGATATTTGGCATGTGGACAGAATACAGTTAATTGCCCTAGATTCACTACATTTCGATTTCTAATAAATTCAATGACATGTATAACCATCAAAAAAGAGAAATGTCGAGGGGAGATAGCTCAGATGATAAACCCGCAGAGTGGCTCAATGAACGTGGGTCAACAGGTCTGCGGTAAAGGCTACAGTGATACATCCGCCGTATTAGCCGTTAACTATAACTTCTAATTTAGCCATTATTGTTAATTTATCGACTATATTGCGGGCCACCATCAGTGTGGTCGGTTTCAATCACGGATTACAAAAGACTTCGTTCGACAGAGTGAGCAATCTGATGGGGAATTTGAGCTGACTGTCAAAAGGTACAATTTTATACCCACATATCCCCCGCGACAAACAGACTTCAACAGACGAGCGCGTCTATAGGAAAAATTAATATTAGCCTGATAAGTATAGATTTACTGGGTTTGATGTACTTCGGGAGATACTGCGAGACGTTAGATTGGAGCGGGTGAAGGGAATCGAACCCTCGTATAGAGCTTGGGAAGCTCTCGTTCTACCATTGAACTACACCCGCTTCGGTGTGCGGTTTGCATTATAACCGGTTCTTTGGCCTGGGCAAGCGAAGATATAGTCTAAGCGCCGGTATTTTAAGCGATTAGATTAAATAAGGTATAAGCGCGGCTGTTTTCTGGAAGAGTTTTGCTCAATAAAAAGGGCGCCGTAGCACCCTAAGAGGTTTACCGTTAACCGATGTTGCTTATTTTACCGGGCGCATTGCCGGGAATAAAATAACATCGCGGATAGTATGACTGTTGGTAAACAGCATTACCATGCGGTCAATACCAATGCCCAAGCCAGCCGTTGGCGGCAAGCCATGTTCCAGCGCAGTGACATAATCTTCATCATAGAACATCGCTTCGTCATCACCTGCTTCTTTGGCGCTAACTTGATCAGCAAAGCGCTGAGCTTGGTCTTCAGCATCATTCAGCTCAGAGAAGCCGTTACCAATTTCACGGCCACCAATGAAGAACTCGAAGCGGTCAGTGATAAATGGATTATCATCATTACGACGAGCCAGCGGAGAGACTTCTGCTGGGTATTCAGTGATGAAGGTTGGTTGAATCAGGTGGCTCTCTGCGGTCTCTTCGAAGATTTCGCATTGAACGCGGCCCAAGCCCCAGCTCTTCTCAACTTTGATGCCAAGTGACTCAGCAATCGCCAAGGCTTTATCCATATCGTCTAAATCTGCCACATTGGTTTCAGGGCGGTATTTGCAAATGGCTTCTTTCATGGTCAATTTGGCAAAAGGTTTACCGAAATCAAATGTCTGCTCACCATACTGCACCACACTGCTGCCCAAAATATTTTCAGTCAGGGTGCGGAACAACTCTTCCGTCAATACAATCAGATCTTTGTAATCTGCATACGCCATATAGAGTTCCATCATGGTGAACTCTGGGTTATGGCGCGGTGAAACACCCTCATTACGGAAGTTACGGTTGATTTCAAACACGCGTTCAAAACCACCGACAACCAGACGTTTCAAATACAGTTCTGGCGCGATACGTAAGTACATATCGATGTCCAGCGCATTATGATGTGTCACAAATGGGCGTGCAGATGCACCACCTGGGATCACTTGCATCATGGGGGTTTCGACTTCCATGAAGCCTTTTTCCACCATGAAGCTACGGATGCCAGACATGACTTGTGAACGCACTTTGAACGTATTGCGAGACTCATCGTTAGCAATCAGATCCAGATAGCGCTGGCGGTAACGGGTTTCCTGATCAGCCAGACCATGAAATTTATCTGGCAGCGGGCGCAGTGCTTTGGTCAGCAGACGCAGTTCGTTACAGTGGATAGACAGCTCTCCGGTTTTGGTTTTAAACAACTTACCGCGTGCGCCTAAGATATCGCCCAGATCCCACTTTTTGAACTCTTCGTTATAAACGCCTTCCGGTAGATCATCACGGGAAACGTACAACTGAATACGGCCACCGACATCTTGCAGCGTCACGAATGATGCTTTACCCATGATACGGCGAGTCATCATACGGCCGGCAACGGTCACTTCGATATTCAGCGCTTCTAATTCTTCGTTCTCTTTGCTGCCATACTCAGCATGCAACTGGTCAGAGAGGTGTTCACGACGGAAATCATTCGGGAAGGCAATTCCCTTTTCCCTTAGCACGGCCAGTTTTTCTCGACGAGCTTGTAACTCACTATTGAGTTCTTGCGCTTGCTCAGCGACTTGTGTTTTTTGCTCTGACATCTCAGTTCCTTATAACCCGGCTTTCAAACTTGCTTCGATGAATTTGTCCAGATCACCATCCAGTACCGCTTGCGTATTGCGTGTTTCCACACCGGTACGCAAATCTTTGATACGGGAGTCATCCAGTACATAAGAACGGATCTGGCTGCCCCAACCAATATCGGACTTGTTATCTTCCAGAACCTGTTTATCAGCATTTTTCTTTTGCATCTCAAACTCATACAGCTTCGCTTTTAGCTGTTTCATCGCTTGATCTTTGTTTTTATGCTGAGAACGGTCATTCTGGCACTGAGTCACAATATTAGTTGGAATGTGGGTAATACGTACCGCAGATTCCGTTTTGTTAACGTGCTGACCACCCGCACCGGATGCACGGTAAACGTCAATACGCAAGTCTGCCGGGTTGATTTCGATATCAATATCGTCGTCAACTTCAGGATAGACGAAGGCAGAGCTGAAAGAGGTATGACGGCGACCACCGGAGTCAAATGGGCTTTTACGGACCAGACGATGTACGCCAGTTTCAGTTCGCAACCAGCCAAATGCATACTCACCGATGATTTTGATCGTGGCAGACTTCAGGCCAGCAACATCACCATCCGACTCTTCAATGATTTCAGTTTTGAAACCCTTGGATTCAGCCCAGCGCAAATACATGCGCAGCAGCATGCTGGCCCAATCCTGAGCTTCTGTGCCGCCGGAACCGGCTTGCAGGTCCAGATAGCAGTTGGCGCTATCATATTCACCAGAGAACATACGGCGGAATTCAAGCTGGCCCAGTTTGCCATCGAGGATATCTAACTCAGCAACCGCTTCGTTAAACGTCTCTTCGTCGTCAGCTTCAATTGCCAACTCTAGCAAACCAGTCACGTCTTCCATGCCTTGATCCAATTGATCAATGGTGGTGACAATTTCTTCCAACGCAGAGCGCTCTTTACCCAGTGCTTGGGCGCGCTCAGGCTCATTCCAGACGTCGGGCTGTTCCAGCTCGGCGTTTACTTCTTCCAGTCGCTCTTTCTTGGCATCATAGTCAAAGATACCCCCTGAGAACGGCTGTCCGATCAGACAGGTCCTGAATTCGGTTTTTTACCGGGTTTATTTCAAACATGATTTAAAGTCTTACGTTGAGTCGTCGATGACGGAATGTCATTAGAACCGATAATTCTAACGGATCTCAACGACGGTTTATAGCAAGTTGACTATATTTCCTGCTTACTGAGAACGACAGCCACGTTAACCGCCCGCTTGACTCCGAATCACTGACAGATGCCAGCCATTCGGGCGGTGTTGAGTGGTGAATTAATAGGGCCACAAGTGCTGAATCAATAACTGGACACTTCGGTTACCGCGATACTCATTAATATCGAGTTTATAAGCGAGTTTGACTTCACGCACACTGCTGTCCGGCCATAAGGTGGTATCGATATTAAAGGCAATGCCATCCAGCAACGGCCCGCCATTCAATGGCTCAATCATGAGTTTCAAGTGGCGCTCACCCACCAGCCGCTGTTGTAAAATGCGGAATTTGCCGTCAAATGTCGGTTCTGGGAAGGATTGCCCCCACGGACCACCATCGCGCAGCAGCTCTGCTGTTTCGATTGATAAGTCGTTGCCTTGCAGCTCGCCATCAGACCAGATAACACCTTCCAATTGGGAGGCATCCATCCATTCACCGACTAAATCTGCAAAGCACTGGCGGAATTCATCGAATTTATCCTGCTCTAGCGATAATCCGGCCGCCATAGCATGTCCGCCAAACTTCAGAATCAATCCTGGGTTCAAGGTGTCGAGGCGCTCAAGGGCATCACGCATATGTAAACCAGCAACACTACGGCCCGAGCCTTTCAGTAACCCCTCCCCCGCCGGAGCAAAAGCGATAACCGGCCGGTGAAAACGCTCTTTAATCCGTGAGGCCAGAATCCCCACTACGCCCTGATGCCACTCAGGATGATACATCGCGATACCGTAAGGTAATTCAGTGCTGGTGCGCTCCAATTGGTCACACAGTTGCAGGGCTTCGACCTGCATACCTTGCTCTATCTCACGGCGCGTCTGGTTTAGTGTATCAAGATCGATTGCCAGTGCGCGGGCCTGAGCAATATCGTCACTGAGCAGCAGTGCCACTCCAATAGACATATCATCCAGACGCCCAGCGGCATTTAGCCGTGGACCGAGGGAGAAACCCAAATCGTTCGCCGCCAGTTGACGAGCATCACGATTGGCCACTTCCAGTAACGCGCGAATTCCCGGACGGCATTTTCCCGCACGGATGCGGCTAAGACCTTGGTGTACCAGAATTCGGTTGTTGGCATCCAGCGGCACCACATCTGCCACGGTGCCGAGTGCCACTAAATCCAGCAATTCAGCCAAATTGGGTATGGCTAGCGCACGTTGTTCAAACCAGCCGCTCTCTCTGAGACGGGCGCGCAACGCTAACATCAGATAGAAGGTGACTCCTACCCCCGCCAGCGATTTGGAGAGAAAATCACATCCGGCCAGATTTGGGTTAATAATGGCTTCAGCCGCAGGCAAGGTTTCGCCCGGTAAATGGTGATCGGTAACCAACACCTGAATGCCCTTGGCATGGGCCAAGTCCACTCCCGCATGGGAGGAAATTCCGTTATCGACTGTGACGATCAGTTCCGCGCCACGGGCAGCAACTTGCTCGACGACTTCAGGGCTAAGCCCATAGCCATCTTCAAAGCGATTTGGCACTAGGTAATCAATATTGCTGCCGCCCATACTACGTAACGCTAGCACCGCCAATGCCGTACTCGTCGCGCCATCGGCATCAAAATCACCGACAATCACGATACGCCGCCGATCGGCCAGCGCTTGTTGTAGTAAGGTAACACCGACATCAATGCCGTCGAGTTGCTGCCATGCCAACAACCCTTTAACGCCGCGCTCCAATTCCTCGGCACTTTTTACGCCACGACTGGCGTAGAGACGGCGCAGCAGCGGGTGCAATTGTGGCGGCAGATGGCTGTCATCTGCCACCTCACGACGACGAAGTTGAGTTTTCAGTGTCACGGGTGATTAACCCGCTGCTTTTACGGAAGCTTGATGCTTATTCAGCATCTGTAACATCTCTTTTGGCTCCATATATCCCGGAACCACAGTGCCATTTTGCAGCACAATGGCAGGTGTTCCCTGAATACCAAACTGCACACCTAGCTGGTAATGCTTGCTGATATCGGTTTTACAAGTCGCCGGTGAGATCTCGGTCCCTTTCATCGCGTCATCGAATGCTTTGTTGCGATCCGCCGTACACCAGATGGAGCGCATATCTTTTTCCGCTTGAGAGCTTAACCCCTGGCGCGGGAAGGCCAGATAGCGCACGGTAATCCCCAGCGCATTATAGTCTTTCATCTGTTCATGCAATTTATGGCAGTAGCCGCAAGTGATATCGGTAAACACGGTAACAACATGTTTTTCCTGCGGCGCTTTATACACGATCATTTCGCCGCTCAATGCTTCCAGCCGTTTAACCAGCGACTGATTGGTCACATTCACTGGCTGAGTCCCACTCACGTCATACAGTGGGCCTTGCAACAGATGTTTGCCGTCTGCAGAAATATAAAGCACACCACTTTCAGTCATTACCGTACTCAGACCGGGGATCGGCGACGGTTGGATATCCGCTTGCTGAATATCGAGTTTTTTCAGTGTCTGCTGGATAGCAGTATCGTCAGCATGAGCCAAACCAGTGAGGGCCGCGATTAACATCGGCAGCAGTAATAAACTTCTTTTCATATAAAAATCCTATCCTTTTCCACACGATAATTATGCGCGCGGATGATGCTGTTGGTGTAGCTGCTTCAAACGTTCAGTCGCTACATGGGTATAAATCTGGGTCGTCGACAGATCACTGTGGCCCAGTAACATTTGTACCACACGCAGATCCGCACCATGATTCAACAGATGCGTGGCAAAAGCATGCCGCAATACGTGGGGCGAAAGCCGTTCACTATCAATACCCGCAAGGATCGCATAGTGTTTGATTCGATGCCAGAAAGTCTGGCGGGTCATTTGCTGGCTGCGGTTGCTGGGGAACAGCACATCCAGCGCCTGACCATTGATAAGCCACGGCCGCCCGTGCTCCATGTAATTCTCAATCCAGTACACTGCTTCTTCGCCCAAAGGCACAAGCCGCTCTTTATTGCCTTTACCAATGACCCGCACCACGCCTTGGCGCAAACTGACGTCGCTGATGGTTAGCCCGACCAGTTCAGACACCCGCAAGCCCGTGGCATAAAGCACTTCCAGCATCGCTTTATCACGCAACTCCAGCGGGATATCGACATTGGGGGCGTTGAGCAATGCATCAACCTGCGCCTCACTGAGATCTTTCGGTAGTCGCTGCGGCAGCTTAGGCGATGAAAGCGCGGCTGTCGGATCATCATCGCGTAACTTTTCGCGATATAAGTATTGGAATAGCCGCCGCATCGCACTGAGCAAACGGGCGGAACTGGTGGCTTTATATCCACCCTCAATGCGCTCAGCAAGGAAAGATTGCAACTCCTGCGAACCGGCGCGCAATAAATCACTGCCGTGATGATCTAGCCATCCAGTTAATGCATGTAAGTCCAAACGGTATGACGCCAGCGTATTCTCCGCCAGATTTCGCTCCAGCCACAAAGCATCAAGAAACTGCTCAATCAGCGGATTATTTTGCTGTTGCATTGCCGTCGCTCTCTTTGATTGAACTCAGCGGCCATTATGCCTGATGACGAGACAAATCTGGTACACTCGATGCTATTCCTTATTAGTAATGCTATGGCTATACATCATGAAGATTGGTCTCTTTTACGGCTCCAGCACCTGTTATACCGAAATGGTAGCAGAAAAAATCCGCGATATTCTCGGCGAAGATTTGGTTGATTTACACAATCTAAAGGATGTTAGCCCCCGCTTGATGGAGGAGTATTCCATCCTGATTTTGGGTATTCCTACCTGGGATTTTGGTGAGTTACAGGAAGACTGGGAAGCCATTTGGCCACAGTTAACTGAGCTTAACCTCAAGGGAACGATTGTCGCCATGTATGGTATGGGAGATCAATTCGGTTATAGCGAATGGTTCTTGGATGCCCTCGGCATGTTGCATGACCATATTGCGCCGCTGGGCGTGAAATTTATCGGTTTTTGGCCAACTTCAGGGTTTGAATTTACCAGTCCCAAACCTCTCAGCGCCGATGGTAAACACTTTGTCGGTCTGGCGTTGGATGAGGTTAACCAATACGACCTGAGTGAAGCGCGGATCGAGCAGTGGTGTGAACAAATTCTGTTAGAGATGGACGAACTGCTTTAATTCAGCGGGTACTGAAGATCAAACAAACGGGCACAAATGTGCCCGCTTCAACCCAATTTTACTTCCACAACCGGAATTTATCTTGAGAGCCGCCCCCCGCAGGCAGGGCTTCGATCGACATATCCTCAGTTTTAGCGTCGGTTTCCATCGTCGTTGATTCACTGTTTTTTGCGCCGGTAAAACGGGGTGGTGAGGCCACTTGATACCAGTCCAGCCGCCGCGTCAGCAACATCACTGCCGCCAGCACAATAAACAGTAATCCAGCCCCGAGTAACAGTGCATTGTCTTCCGATTGCAGCAAGCCAAACAACACCCCGTACAGCAGCAATAAGCCGCTGGCAAACAACACACCACGTAACCAGCCGCCCAAAACCGCACTCAGATAGACAGCAATTAATGTGCTGCAACTCAGACTGGCGATCAGATAAGCCCACGTGAACCCCAGATGTTCAGAGAACGCCAGTAACATCAGATAGAACAATACCAGCGCCGCGCCAACCAATAAATATTGAATCGGGTGTACCCGCAGTGAGGTCAGGCTTTCAAACAGGAAGAAGCTGAAAAATGTCAGGCCAATAAATAAAATAGCGTATTTGATCGCGCGCTCAGTTAACTGATAGTGGTCAACCGGCTCCATTAGGCTGGTGGTGAATGCAGGTAACTCATTGAAATCAAAAAGTGCTCCATCGCTGGCAAAGTTAATATTCATGCTATTAGCCAGCCAGTTACTGCTCCAGTGCGCACGGAAGCCATTTTCATCTACTTTGCGCTGCATCGGGAGGAACTCGCCGACAAAATTAGGGTGCGGCCAGTTACTCTGCAAGGTCAGCTCGCTACTACGCCCAACCGGTACTACCGAGAGGCTATTGGTTCCCGTCAGAGTCAGCTTAAAGTCGATATCAAATTTGCCCTGCTGAATTTGTGCCCGTGTCAACGGGGCATGCACTCCTTGCGCCGATCGCCCCAGAAAAGCCCCCGGCTCAAAGTTGATTTTTTCACTGCCTAGCGTCAGCGGCGAAATCTGTTGGATACCTCGTGAATCACTTAGTGCCAATACCAGCGACGGTGTGCCAATGATGACGCCCTCGCGATCCAAGTCATCCAGCGAGGAGACTTCAAATTGGCTGTGGAAATAAAGCTCCCCCTGATATACCTGCGCTTTATAAATGCCCAGTTGGCGCACTTCAACATTTGGCGCACCTTTGACTGTCATGACCTCGGGCAGTAAGTAGCGATGGCGGCTAACCCGCTGCCCCTGCTTCTTGCCATCCACTTCTGTTTCCACCCATTCGCTATAAGGCACCACAATCAGCGGGCCAAGGATCTTCTGAGATCGGCTGGTGCTGTCACTCACTTTATCAATCACACTCTGCCGATAGCCGCTGCGCTCATCGATGACATTCAGCAACATCTCTTTCGGGACCATCATCAACAAAATTAAGCCCAGCAGTGTGGCTATTTTCCAAAACAGTACAGATTTGAACATGACTTGCGCTCCTTTTAAGGTCAGGAGAGCAGCTTAAGCCAGTGAAGTGAAAGGGGAATGAAGCTATGTGAAGCGAGAGTGAAGTCAGCCGATCAAGCGCTGTCGAGCGGCAGTGCCAAACGGGCACAAACCCCTTGCGGCAGGCGGTTCTCCAGAGAAATTGTCCCTTGATGAATCGCCGCCACTTCGCGCACAAAATTCAGTCCCAGCCCGGTACTTTTGGGGCTATTGGCTCTGGGCAGCGAATAAAAACGGTCGAAAATCTTCTCTTGAGCATAATCTGGAATGCCGCTGCCACTGTCCTCAACGGTAATCAGATATTGGGCCGTTTGCCGCTCACCTAGTAATGTCACCTCGCCCCCCACAGGCGTGAAATCCAGTGCATTATCAATCAGATTGGTCAGCGCCTGACTGAGCAGAAAAGCATCGCCCGTTAATATCGCGCTATCGGCCCCAATGAGCCGGAGGCGAATGCCGCGACTGACCGCCTGAGCCTCTTTGCCACTGAAGGTCTGTTTCAATATGGCGCTAATCTCCAACGGGGAGAGTTGCACATCGACTCGGCTCTCCAGCCGCGCCTGAATCAGCATTTTATCCACCAACTGCTGGATACGCGCACTTTGCTGTTCGATATTAAGGAGGAAGCGCTGAGCCGTGGCCGGTGGCGGAGATTCCCGCAGTAACTCAGCAGCCCCCGTGATGGCTGCCAGCGGGCTTTTCAGTTCATGGGTCAGCGTGTGAACATATTGTTCGATATAGGCTTTACCATCCAACTTCAGCCGCATACTTTCCAAAGCCCGCGCCAGATCATTCAGCTCGCTGCTGCCCATGGCTGGCAGCGCCACTGATTGGCCCTCGGCAACTCGCTCGGCGTAATTGACTAACTTGCCGATGGCCCGATTGATCCACCAGACAAATCCCAAGCCAATCAGCAGTGCAATGCCCAACAAAATCCCACCGGCTAACAAGATCTTACGTTCACTGCGCTTGATCACCGGAGCCATGGAGATATTGGGTTTACCCACACTGAGCACCCCGATAATTTGGTTCTCAACCATGACCGGAGCCGCCACATACATCACCGAACTTTGCTCATCATTGGGGTCAGTGCGACTACTGCGCGCGCCATACTCGCCGCGCAATGTCAGCCAGACATCATTCCAGCGTGAATAGTCTTGCCCCACGGCTTTGCCCGATGAATCAAAGATCACCCGCCCGTCAGCATCGGTCAGGTAGACCCGATATTCGTTGCGATCCTTGCGGATACCCTCGATATTGGCCCCAATGGGCCGCAAATTCAGTGACGCAAAGGCTTGCGCCAGTTGGCCCCCCGCGACCCTATTTTGCAGCATATCCTGCCGGGCAAACTGTGCCAGCAAGGTCGCCGTATCCACCAATGTGCCTTCGGTAGCGCGCCGTACTCCGGGCTTCACTTCCTGCACAAAAATACGAATCACAAAGTAACCGGCAATGGCGACGATCAAAAAGTAGCCCAACAGCAGGCGCACACCGATTTTCATAGGGAACTGATTTTCATAGACAATAACTCATGGGCGAGGACTCATCATCGGCAATTTAGGCTTGATATGTCAGGCTATAGCCCAAGCCACGATGGGTGCGGATAGGCGACTCTTCATCGTAAGTCATGCGCAGTTTTGAGCGCAGGGTTTTGATGTGAGTATCAACCGTGCGATCTTGGCTCTCTTCCGCCTGCGCCCAGACGATATCCATCAGTTGTTGGCGTGAAAATATGCGCTCTGGGGCCAGCAATAACGTTTTCAGCAGCAGGTATTCATAGCGCGTTAGCCATAAAACTTGCTGATGATAGGTCACGCGCGCGCCCGCTTCATCCAAGGTGAAATGGCCAAATTGGTGTAATGCGGCGGGCACCGAGAGCGTTTGTGACTTTTGTAAGCGCCGCAAAACGGTGCGCACTCTGGCACTCACCTCTCGGGGCGAGAAGGGTTTGGCAATATAGTCGTCGGCACCCATTTCCAGCCCGACAATCCGGTCCAGCTCTTCGCTACGCGCCGTCAAAAAGACCACTGGCAGTTCTGGCATCTGCGCCAATAAGCGGCGGCAGAGCTCAAAACCGTTGATATCAGGCAAGCCGACATCCACGATCGCTAGTGCTGGCGGGCCGTTAGCCAGTGCTGCCAGCGCAGGCTCCCCCCGGTCAAACCACCGGAGGGTAAAACCTTCACTTTCTAAGGTATAAATCAGCGTGTCGGCGATGCTCGGCTCATCTTCCACCAGCCAAATCAAAGGCTTCATCGATTCAAACCCTCATCAGCATCAAAGGAGTGGCGCAGCAGCAGGCAGAGTTGCCGCCACTCATCTTCTGACATGCTATCAGCCGCCAGCCATAAACGCTTACGGGTCGAACGGTGACCTGCCTGTTTTAAGCTCAATAACACGCCATAACGGGTAATCCAGGGCTGTTTAACGACACTCCATTCGAGCCTTTTCCATAGCACCACATTGCCGGGTTTCAGCCTGATTTCACCCTGACATGAGGTAATGTTTTTCTGGCTGCGGATACACTCAAACACCACCAGTGTTAGCAATACTAGCCATAGCGCGGTATAGCCCTGGGGCCAGGGCGCGACTAATGTGAGTATCACTAAAACACCATGTGTCAATAAAGAGAAAAGTTGAGTGTGCCAGGATATCCGCAGGTCACATCGCCACTGGGCCACGGGCTTTATTTCGTGCTTGGATCAGTTTCACCATCTGACGCAGCTCACTATCCTGCGGCTCCCCATGATTCATCAGCCAGTTAAATAAGTCTGGGTCATCGCACTCGAGTAAACGAATAAAAACCTGCTTCTCATGATCACTCAAACCATCATATTCATATTCGAAAAACGGCATGATGGAGATATCTAGTTCGCGCATACCACGGCGGCACGCCCAGTGAATACGGGATTTATTATCGATTTCCATGTCCTGATTGACTCCTCAATGAAGGATACTGATAGGCTAAAGGGGCTATAGTGCTGTTTTTTTCAATCATATTCCGCACTCTGCCACAGAATCTGCGGTCATTGTACCTCAGAAAAGGGGAATTCGGAGATTGGATAATAATGACCCATCCGTGGAATATCTGCTTGCAAAGCTACCCGACTATTTTACCATTAAGGTATAAGCTCACAGCATCCCATTGGCTGAACATCGTTCATGCGCAGGATGCTCTTTATTCACAGACACTCTACCCAATGTAATTGGAGTTGCAGGTAAACAATGGCACATAACACTCCGTTCGCTGCACAACCCCCCGTCGCCTCCTCCGCGTTGCCGTTAACGCTGATTTCACTTGAGGATTGGGCACTGGTGACATTAACTGGCGCTGATCGGGTCAAATATCTGCAAGGACAAGTGACCGCAGATATTGATGCCCTGCCCGCTGATCAGCATATTCTTTGCGCCCATTGTGATGCCAAAGGGAAGATGTGGAGCAACCTGCGGCTATTTTACCGTGGTGAAGGGTTGGCATTTATCGAGCGCCGCAGTCTGCTGGATAATCAGTTAAGCGAGCTGAAGAAGTACGCCGTGTTCTCCAAAGTGGTGATTGCTGCGCAGCCCGAGACAGTTTTATTGGGTGTGGCAGGCGCACAGGCGAGAGTCGCACTGGCAGGACTGTTTGCCGAATTGCCCAGTGCCGAGCATCCGGTGGTACAGCAAGGCAATAGCACGCTGCTGCACTTCTCGCTGCCTGCGGAACGTTTTCTGTTGGTAACGGATGCAGAACAAGCACAGCAACTGGTTGATAAACTGGCTGATCACGCACAATTGAATAACAGCAAACAGTGGTTGGCGCTGGATATCGAAGCAGGTTTCCCGATCATTGATGCGGATACCAGTGCGCAATTTATTCCACAAGCCACGAACATTCAGGCGTTGAATGGCATCAGCTTCAGTAAAGGGTGTTACACCGGACAGGAGATGGTCGCCAGAGCAAAATATCGGGGTGCCAACAAGCGCGCGCTCTACTGGCTCGCGGGTCATGCCAGCCGAGTCCCGTCTGTCGGCGAGGATTTAGAGTGGCAGTTGGGTGAGAATTGGCGTCGCACCGGCAGTGTGTTGGCAGCGATTCAACTCAGTGATGGCAAAGTGTGGGTTCAAGCGGTCTTGAATAACGATCTGGCGGCAGACAGTGTGTTGCGGGTGCGTGATGATGCAGAAAGTGTACTTTCTATTCAGCCGTTGCCTTATTCGCTGGCCGAAGATAAGTAATATTTATAGGCATGCATTGAGGTCGGTGATCCGGCCTCAATGCATTATCTCAAAATCAAAGTATTATCTTAAAATCAAAACATTATCTAAAAACATCAGACGTACAGATAGATCGCCATAAAGTGGCAAACACTGCCGCCTAATACAAAACCGTGCCAGATAGCGTGACCGAAGCGGATGCGTTTCGAGGCATAAAAAATCACCCCAAGAGTGTAGAGCAAACCGCCGATAGCCAGTAGCGCTAGCCCGCCAATCTCCAGTTTCACCGCCAACTGATAAATTACAATCAGTGATAACCAGCCCATCGTCAGGTAAGTGACCAGTGACAACACTTCAAAGCGGTGCGCAAAGGCGAGTTTGAATATCACGCCAACCAGTGCCAGCCCCCAGATTACCGCCATTAAGCCTCGCGCCAGCGGGGAGTCTAGCCCCACCAGCAGAAACGGCGTATAGGTTCCGGCGATTAAGATGTAAATGGCACAGTGGTCAAACTTCTGTAGCCAGAGTTTCGCCTTGCGGTGTGGAATCGCATGATACAAGGTGGAGGCCAGAAACAGCAGAATGATGCTGCCGCCATACAGGCTATAGCTGGTGAGCGCTTTGGTATCAGCCCCGCTGTCCACGGCTTGCACCAAAAGTAATACCAATCCAATAATGCCGAGCACCACACCAATGCCATGGCTGATGCTGTTGGCTATCTCTTCCGCCCAAGGGTAAACCGGAGTCGAGGGTGATGCTGGCAAGTTAGAGATTGCTGGTGTAGATGATTCATTCTTCAATACTAATTATCCTGAATATTATTTGTTTTATCGTACTTAATCGTTTTCTCATCCGGTGAGTACGGTAGCAGAGTATCCAGTTGCACAAAAATACCGCACTCAGATTAACTGAGAATGATTCCAGTGTACACGTGTACGCTTAAATATTCTGTCAGCACATGTAAGCCGTCATGTCGGCGGCGCGTAATTTAGGAAAAAACCGGAATACTCCCGTCGGTTTACTTCCCGCCCGCCAGATCCAATACACTGCCAGTGACATAAGAAGCGCCATCTGACAGCAACCAGACAATGGCTTCCGCCACTTCTTGCGGATAGCCCCCACGTTTCATGGGCAGTAAATGTTTTACCCGATCAACTCGCCCCGGTTCGCCGCCACTGGCGTGGATATCGGTGTAAATTAAGCCCGGCCGCACCCCATTGACTCTGATGCCCTCGCCAGCCACTTCCAGCGACAAACCGGTGGTCAATGTATCAATCGCCCCTTTGGAGGCGGCATAATCCAGATACTCTCCCGGTGCGCCAAGGCGAGCCGCCGCAGAAGAGACATTAACAATCGCGCCGCCATTACCGCCATGACGGAAGGCCATGCGTTTAACGGCTTCACGGCTACATAAGAAATAGCCCGTCACATTGGTGGCCAGCACCCGGTTGATGCGCTCGGCGGTTAGCCCTTCGATAGTGGATTGCGTAAACAGAATACCGGCATTATTGACCAGCGCGGTGAGCGGCCCTAGCTGGGCCTCAAGTTGCTCAAACAGCGCGACAACCTGTAGCTCATCGGCGATATCGGCCTGTAGTGCTACGGCTAATCCCCCGGCAGCAGCAATCTCGGCCACCACCTGTCGGGCCGCTTCTGCGTCATTGATATAATTGACCGCCACCCGATAACCCTGCTTTGCCAGCAGCAATGCTGTGGCGCGGCCAATGCCTCGGCTGCCGCCCGTCACTAATGCAACTTTCTTATGCATATCCCTGCTCCCTATTTCACCGTGAATATTTGCCGCAATTTGAGGAGTAAGCGTAGCCATTCATCAAGAAAATACCAACAAAAACAAAAGGGCCGCTTGCGCGACCCTTGGTTTCATTCACAACATGTATTATTCGTAATCAGCAATCGGCACACATGAGCAGAATAGATTGCGGTCGCCATAAACATCATCCAGACGTTTCACCGTCGGCCAATATTTATTCTCCATCACGCCCGCAATGGGGAATACCGCCAGCTCACGGCTGTACGGGTGTTGCCAATCACCGACCAACTCAGCTTGGGTATGAGGCGCATTGACCAGTGGGTTATCGTCCAATGGCCATTCACCCTGGGCTACTTTTTCGATCTCCGCACGAATCGCCAGCATGGCATCAATAAAGCGGTCCAGCTCAACTTTGCTTTCAGATTCAGTAGGTTCCACCATCAAGGTACCCGCTACTGGGAAGGACATGGTGGGCGCATGGAAACCGAAATCAATTAATCGCTTGGCGATATCCATTTCGCTGATACCCGTCGCCTCTTTCAACGGGCGAATATCCAGAATACACTCATGCGCGACGCGACCGTCGTGGCCGGTATACAGCACTGGATAGGCCCCTTTCAGGCGGGTCGCAATGTAGTTGGCATTCAGAATCGCCACCTGACTCGCTTGCTTCAGGCCATCGGCCCCCATCATGCGGATGTACATCCAGCTAATCGGCAAGATAGAGGCGCTGCCGAAGGGAGCCGCAGAGACCGCCCCTTGCTGGGTGGTCATGCCATCAATTTGTACCACGCTATGGCCGGGAACAAAGGGCGCTAAATGGGCTTTGACGCCAATTGGCCCCATACCTGGGCCGCCACCGCCGTGTGGAATGCAGAAGGTTTTGTGCAGGTTAAGGTGTGAAACATCTGCCCCGATATAACCCGGTGTGGTGATCCCCACCTGCGCATTCATGTTCGCACCATCAAGGTAAACCTGACCGCCAAACTGATGAACGATCTGGCAAACCTCACGAATGGTCTCTTCGTAGACGCCGTGGGTGGAGGGGTAAGTCACCATAATGCATGACAGCTCATCACCCGCTTCGCCTGCTTTCTGGCGCAAGTCATGCAAATCAATATTACCTTGCTTATCACAGGCCACCACCACCACCGACATCCCCGCCATTTGTGCGGAGGCGGGGTTGGTGCCGTGGGCAGAGCTTGGAATCAGGCAGATATGGCGGTTCGCCTGATTGCGGCTTTCATGGTAGCGACGGATCGCCAGCAGACCCGCATACTCCCCTTGCGCGCCTGAGTTCGGCTGCATACAGACGGCGTCATAGCCAGTCAGTTGCACCAACCATTGTGACAGTTGACCAATCATCTGCTGATAGCCAGCCGCTTGCTCTGGTGGGCAGAAGGGGTGAAGTTCAGCAAACTCGGGCCAAGTGATGGGGATCATCTCCGCCGCCGCATTCAGCTTCATGGTGCAGGAACCCAGTGGGATCATCGCCTGATTCAGCGCCAAATCTTTGCGCTCTAAACGATGCATGTAGCGCATCATTTCGGTTTCGCTGTGGTAACGGTTAAAGACGGGATGAGTCAGAATCGGGTCTTGGCGCTGCATCGACGCGGGGATCGACTGGCTGTTCTGGCTGACTTTGGCATCCAACTGGTCAATGTCCAAGCCGTGATGATCACCAGCTAACAGGGCGAACAGCACCTGAATGTCTTCGCGGGAGGTGGTTTCATCCAGCGTGATACCCACAGCACCATGAATGTCAGTGCGCAGGTTAATACCAAAACTCAATGCACGGGCCATCACCGCCGCTTTGTCTTTGACCTCTACCGTCAAAGTATCGAACCAGTGTTGGAAGCGCAGAGTCAGGCCCGCTTGTTGCAAGCCCGCCGCCAGAATATCGGTCAGGCGATGAATGCGACCCGCGATACGCTGCAAGCCCTGCGGGCCATGATAAACCGCATACAGGCTGGCGATATTGGCCAGTAAAACCTGAGAAGTACAAATATTGGAGTTAGCTTTTTCGCGGCGGATATGTTGCTCACGCGTTTGCATCGCCATGCGCAGCGCCGTGTTGCCCGCAGCATCGCGCGATACGCCGATAATCCGGCCCGGCATCGAGCGCTTAAATTCGTCACGGCAGGCAAAGAAGGCGGCATGTGGGCCACCATAGCCCATCGGCACACCAAAGCGCTGAGCGGAGCCAAACACCACGTCTGCCCCCTGTTTGCCCGGCGCAGTTAGCTGCACCAGCGCCATGATATCGGCGGCCACACTGGTAATAATTTTGCGTTTTTTCAGTTCAGTCAGCAGCGCACTGTAGTCATGCAGTTCGCCCGTAGTGCCCACTTGTTGCAGCAGTACGCCGAAAATACCTTCCAACTCCAGCACTTTCTCTGCACGATCAATGATCACTTCAAAGCCAAAGGTTTCAGCGCGAGTGAGCACCACATCCAGCGTTTGTGGATGAACGTCATCGGCGACGAAGAAGCGGTTAGCCTCTTTCAGCTTACTGGCGCGTTTCGCCAGCGCCATGGATTCGGCCGCTGCTGTGGCTTCATCCAGCAAAGAGGCGGAGGCCAGATCCAGCCCGGTTAGGTCTTGGGTTAATTGCTGGAAATTCAGCAGCGCTTCAAGGCGGCCCTGAGAAACTTCTGGCTGATAAGGGGTATACGCGGTGTACCAACCCGGATTTTCCAGCATGTTGCGCAGGATAACCGGTGGCGTCAGAACCGGGCTGTAGCCCATGCCGATATAGGATTTATAGCATTGATTCTGGCTGGCAATCCCTTTCAGTTCCGCCAGCGCCTGATGTTCAGTGGCGGCATCGCCGACTGGGGGCGGGCTTGGCAGTTGGATATCTGCCGGAACAATCTGCTGGATCAATGTACTTAACGAGCGGGCACCCACGGCAGCCAACATCTGTTGCTGCTGCTCAGTTGAGGAGCCGATATGGCGCTGAATAAAAGCATCATTATGTTCAAGCTGGCTGAGATTCTGAGTCATTGCTACAAATTCCTGAGTAGGGCATGGGACGGGAAGTGGCATCAGTCTGGTATGAGGACAGGCGTCAAAAAACCGAGATTATTGACAAAGTGCCCGCAGTGGAGAGAACAGGCAGATCGTAAAGACGCCGTCAATCCGTCCCTGGAGGCTCGAGCCGCGCCCTCCCTGGCGCGGACGCTTTACTCTTCTGCCGGTCCTCTCACTGTTCCAGATCGAGTTATCGGGGTTGATCAGAAGCCTGAACCCGATAACTGGAGCTAAATTGAGTTTACTCGTCGATAGTTGCTAAATAGGCATCAGCATCAAGCAGACTATCCAGTTCGCTCTCATCGGATGCTTTAATGCTAAACAACCAGCCATCCGTGTAAGGCGCGCTGTTTACCAGCTCTGGTGAGCTTTCCAGTTCGCTATTAACCGCAACAATCTCACCGCTGATGGGGGCGTAGATATCGGAAGCGGCTTTAACTGACTCCGCAACAGCGCAGTCGCTGCCCGCTGAAACGTCACTGCCGACTTCTGGCAAATCAACAAACACCATGTCGCCCAGTAACTCTTGCGCATGTTCAGTGATGCCGACGCTATAGACACCATCACCATCGGCGCGAACCCACTCATGGGAAGAGGCATATTTTAAATCTGCTGGTACATTGCTCATCGCTGCAACTCCAATTAATTTGGGTATAGAGCCAAAATGTTGGCTCGTATATCGGGATATGATGACAAATAAACTTACTGCGCGACCGGCTTACCGGCCCGCACGAAACCCGGTTTGGTGACGCGCACCGGCATTTCACGATTGCGAATCTGCACAACGGCACTCTCACCGATACCGGCAGGCACACGGGCCAGCGCAATGCTGAAGCCCAGTGTTGGCGAGAAAGAACCGCTGGTGATGACACCCACCTGCGCCTGACCTGAGGCATCAGTAAAATGCACAGGCAGCTCATTACGCAATACGCCTTTTTCGGTCATGATCAAGCCGACCAACTGCTCACTCCCGTTAGCCCTTTGCTGCTCCAGTGCCTCACGGCCGATAAACTGGCGATCTTCCGGCAACCACGCCACTGTCCAGCCCATATTGGCGGCTAACGGCGAAATAGTCTCATCCATCTCTTGGCCGTAGAGGTTCATACCCGCCTCCAGCCGCAGAGTGTCACGCGCCCCAAGGCCAGCAGGTTTCACGCCAGCAGCAAGAAGTTGCTGCCAAAACTCAACCACCTGCTCTTTTGGCAGCGCGATTTCATAGCCCGCTTCACCAGTATAGCCAGTGGTGGCGATAAACAAATCACCCGCCTGAATGCCGAAGAATGGTTTCATTCCGGCGATAGCTTGTTGCTGCTCAGTGGTCAGTAAAGTGGCCACTTTCTGTTGTGCTGTCGGGCCTTGTACCGCCACCAACGCCAGATCGTCGCGCACAGTGACATCAACCTGATAAGGCTCAGCATGTTGGGTGATCCAAGCCAGATCTTTGTCACGGGTGGCGGAGTTAACCACTAAGCGGAAATAGTCTTCGCGGAGGAAGTAGACAATCAAATCATCAATAACACCTCCGGACGCATTCAGCATCCCGGAGTAAAGGGCTTTGCCCGGTTGGGTCAGTTTAGCAACATCATTGGCTAACAGATAGCGGAGGAATTCACGGGTACGCGCGCCGTGCAGATCGACAATGGTCATGTGAGAGACATCAAACATACCGGCGTCTTGGCGCACAATATGGTGCTCGTCGATTTGGGAGCCATAATGCAATGGCATCATCCAGCCATGAAAATCTACCATGCGCGCACCGCACGCCACGTGTTGGTCATACAACGGGGTCTGCTTAGACATCTACTCTCCCTCAAACAGTTTCATGCCATGAGTGTCTGGTACTCTGACTTACCATAAACAGGCATATACCCTAAATAATTCGGGTTGCAGGAAGGCGGCAACTAAGTGAATCCCCAGGAGCTTACATCAGTAAGTGACTGGGGTGAACGAAGGCAGCCAACACACATGCAACTTGAAGTATGACGGATCTACGCAAACGATACCTTTTACCCAACGTTATCACCGAATCTATCCGGTAACCATAAGCTAAAATAAGCGATGAGAGGCGGTGAAGGTATAAAGTGCAGGGGGATTATGCAGAGTTTTCCACTGCAAAACTGCGCACAGAGGCACACAATTAACAATTAAACAGTGAAAGTAGCGATGTTATATAACCAAACAACCAAAACCCTGTCGGATTCAACTTTTTGGGTTTTGGCTGTCAGTGAGAAAAACTAATGCGAAAAACAGGCTGGAATTAGATTATTTCAACTGAGGGGGCGAATTGACGAGTTTGGCGATGACTCATCTAACCATGCAGGCAGATCATTTAATCCCATCGCCTGCCGCACTAACTGCGGTTTAACTCCTGGTAGGTTATCAGCCAGTGTTAACCCAATATCACGCAGCAGCTTTTTCGCCGGATGGCGACCCGCAAACAGGTCACGGAAACCCTGCATACTGGCGAGCATCACTGCGGCGCTGTGCTTACGGCGGCGTTCATAACGGCGCAGGTAGAGATGTTGCCCGATATCTTTGCCCTGACGCTGCAAGCGCCGGAGTTCTGACACCAGCTCGGCGGCATCCATAAAACCCAGATTCACCCCCTGCCCAGCCAATGGATGCACGGTATGGGCGGCATCCCCAACCAACGCCAGCCGATGGGCTGCAAAGCTGCGGGCATAGCGCCCCATCAGCGGGAAGGTCTGGCGCTCGCTCTCCAACTGGCATTGGCCCAAGCGCATATCAAACGCCATGCCCAGCTTTCGATTGAACTCTTCGGCGGGCAGCGCGGCTAATTCGGCGGCACGTTCAGGGGGAAGTGACCAGACTATTGAGCTGAGATGGGGGTCACTGAATGGCAGGAAGGCCAGAATACCATCGCCATGAAACACCTGACGTGCGGTAGCTTGATGAGGCGCTTCAGTGCGGATGGTCGCCACCAACGCATGGTGGGCGTAATCCCAGAAAGTCAGCGGAATATCCGCATGTTGGCGCAACCAAGAGTTCGCGCCGTCGGCCCCGACAACCAATTTGGCACTGAGCATACGATCATCAGTCAGCGTAATAAAAGCTTCGCTTTCTCCCCAAGCCACCTGTTTGAGGCTAGCTGGTGCTAACAGGGTGACCTCTGCGAGTTGACTCGCCCGCTGCCACAGCGCCTGCTGAATGACCCGGTTTTCAATGATGTGCCCAAGATGGCTGAAACCGTACTCATCCCCATGGAAGGTAATTTTGCCGAAACTGTCTTGCTCCCAGACTTCCATGCCGAGGTAAGGACTGGCGCGCAGGGCTAGAATGCCGTCCCACACCCCAATTTTTTGGAGTAAGCGCTCACTGGCTGCATTGATCGCCGAGACGCGCAGCGCCAACTCTCCGATCAAGGGCGTGGGTAGTGGTTCAGGCGCGGGCTGGTGCTCGATAATGGCGATGCGCAGACCACTGCCCTGTAAACCGCAGGCCAGTGCCAGACCGACCATTCCGCCACCGGCGATAACTACGTCATATGATTGCATGCCGAAACATTTCCCCGTGAAAATATGAACTTAACTTACCCTATAGATTTCTCGATGCAGCTAACACACCTACAGCGTGAAAGATGACGGGTAAAAACTTTAGCGATCAACCCACCCCAATGTCCGCCGGGCAAAAGCATCGCGTACCGCAGGCAGGTACTCCATCGACATCAGCGCAAAATTACGCCCCACCACCAGCGGCCCATAGCGGTTGGCAAACAGGCGAATCAGGCCATCGGTGACACCAATGGTGGCCTGTTGATCCTGCCGCCGCCGCTGTTGGTATTGGGCGAGCACCCCATAGTCACCGGGGTCACTGCCCGCCGATGCGATGGTTTCCGCCAGCGACATTACATCGCGCAGCCCCAGATTGAAGCCCTGTCCGGCAATCGGATGCAGCGTTTGGGCCGCGTTACCGACTAAGGCCAGACGATGGCTGACATGGCGCGAGGCGGTGAGCAACTGTAATGGGTAGCTGTGGCGCTGTCCGACATGGCACATTTTCCCCAACCGCCAGCCGAAAGCGCGCTGTAGCTCGGCCAGAAAACGGGCGTCATCCCAGCTATCAACCTGCTGTCTATCTTGTTTAGCGTGGCACCAAACCAGTGAACTGCGCCCTTGTGACATCGGCAGCAACGCCAATGGCCCATGGCGGGTAAAGCGCTCAAAGGCACGGCCCTCGGGCAGCTCGGAGGTAGTGACGTTAGCAATCACCGCAATCTGCTGGTAATCCTGCTGTTGCCACTGAATGTTGCAGGCACGGGCGAGTGTCGAGTGAGAACCATCTGCCGCGACCAGTAATTTGGCGCTCAGTTGTTGACCGTTATCCAATGTCACACAGGCGGATTCCGCAGTGCGAACCACATCTACCACGGTTGCCGGGCAATGTAGCGTCACACCCGGCGCTTTCTGCAACAAGGCGAACAGCCGTTGACCGGCATCGTGCAACTCAATGACATGGCCCAGCGCTGGAACGCGATAGTCGTGCGCCCGTAAATTTACAAAGCCGGAATGCCCGCTATCACTGACGTGGACATGATCAATGGCGGTGGCACAATCAGCCAGTGCCGACCAAATACCAATGCGGTCCAGTTGCTGACAGGTGCCCTGCGCCAGCGCAATCGCTCGGGCATCAAAGCCCGGATGCGCACGATTGTCGGGTTGCTGCGCCTCCACCAGCGCGACTGGCACTCTCCCTTGCGTCAGCGATGAAATCGCCAGCGCCAGTGTCGCCCCAGCCATACCTCCCCCCACAATGATCACGCTCATGTGTTATCTCGCCGCTGCCATTAATGCTTCGATGGCATCGGGATCTTTTACCACACTGGCGGTCAGGTTTTCATTGCCGTCAGCCGTGATCACAATGTCATCCTCAATACGGATACCAATGCCGCGATATTGTACGGGAACATCCGCATCGGGCGCGATGTACAGGCCCGGTTCGATGGTCAGCACCATACCCGGCTCAAGTGTGCGGCCACGATCACTGTTGATATAGTCGCCGACATCATGGACATCCAGCCCCAGCCAGTGGCTCAACCCGTGCATAAAGAAGGGCTTATGAGCCTGCTCCACGATGAGTTGCTCGATATCACCTTTCAGAATGCCCAAATCGACCAAACCGGTCACCATGATGCGCACGACCTGCTCCGTCACTTCACGAATGCTGGTGCCAGGGCGGAACAGTTCGAGTGATTTGTTAATCGACGCCAGCACGATGTCATAAATCGCGCGCTGTGCCGGGGTAAATTTGCCATTCACCGGGAAGGTGCGGGTAATATCGCCCGCGTAGCCCTGATATTCGCAGCCCGCATCGATGAGTACCAGTTCGCCATCCCGCAGTTCACACTCATTTTCGGTGTAGTGCAGGATGCAGCCGTTTTCACCGCCGCCGACGATGGTGTTATAAGCTGGATAGCGCGCCCCGTGGCGGGTAAATTCATGCAGAATCTCCCCTTCCAACTGGTATTCAAACATACCGGGGCGACATTTTTCCATGGCACGAGTGTGGGCCAGCGCACTGATTTCCCCAGCGCGGCGCATCACGGCAATCTCCTCTTCTGACTTGAATAGCCGCATTTCATGCAACCATGGCCGCCAGTCAGTTAAGGTCGCGGGCGCCCGCAGATTTTTACGGAAACCGTTACGTAATCTCTCCAGCGCGGCAAAAACAATTTTATCGGCGTAGGCGTATTGGCCCTGCGCGTGATAGACCACATCAAGGCGATTGAGCAGCAGATAGAGTTGTTCGTCGATCTCATCGAAAGGCAATGCCCGCACGATCCCTAGCTTCTCGGGGGCGGCTTCCTGCCCTAAGCGGCGACCAAACCAGATTTCAGCGGTTAAATCCCGCACCCGGTTAAACAGCACGCTGTGGTTATGCGTCTCATCACTTTTCACCAGAATCAGCACCGCTTGCGGCTCATTGAAGCCAGTCAGGTAGCTGAAATCGCTGTTCTGCCGATACGGATATTCAGAATCCGCGCTGCGTGTGGCTTCAGGTGCCGCAAAAAACATTGCCGCACTCCCCGGAACCATCTTCGCCAATAGCGCCTGACGGCGGTTCTGGTACTCTTGCTGAGTCATTACACCCTCCTGAAATATCCGTTTTAATCGCCTGAACTCAACATATTACACTGTTCTAATCAATGTAATGTCGGCTTGCGCATCTCTGGTGCTGTCGGTTTTTCTTGCGTAAATTCGATATGGCACAAAATAGAGGCCACACGCACATACTCAATAACCTCTTCCAAGGATTGGGCCAGCTCTTCCTGATCTTCATCTTCGTCATAGCCTAACTGAGCGATATTACGCAGATCGTCGATAGCTTCACCCACTTCCCCTTTCACTTGCGCCAATTTCGGTTGCAGCATCCCAAGCCCTAGTAGGAAATGGTTCACCCAACCGGATAATGCATCAGCGCGCTCAAATACCGTAATCTCTTCCCCTTCAGGGATCAGCAACTGAAACATAAAACCTTCATTTTCCAGTGCATCTTGTGTTGCTTGATGTAACTGCTGTAACTGCAAACCTAGGGTTTGCGGGAAGGCAACACCGTCGTTGGTCAGGTCATGCACCATCACGCGCCAACCCTCGTCTTTGCTGCCACCGCAGAGCATGCCGCTGATCAGGCCATGCATTTCAGCGGGGGTTAATGCCACTGCTTGCTGGTTCAATGCCAGAGCAACGGATTGATAAGTGGGTAATGTATTCTCTATAGACATGCGTATTGGTCATCGTTGGCTGGATAAGTTCATGTTATGCTACCATCAAGCTCAGTCCCTATACCAGAAACGCAATGCCATATGCCCTATAGATTTCGAGATGTGGGAAGGTGGCAAACGAGAGCAGCCAACACAACGGCAACTTGAAAGATGGCGGGTATAAAGGGGTTGTATCTTGGTAAACAGGAATATATAGTGACGCCCGCTTTGCAACCACGAGCAATTTGCCTTTGGTTTTCAAGGCTGGCGCGAAAATTAGTCAGGAAGGTGGCATGTCTGCACAACCGGTAGATATTCAAATTTTTGGTCGCTCGTTAAGAGTTAACTGTCCGCCAGAACAACAAGACGCGTTGAATATGGCTGCAGAAGATCTTAACCAACGGTTGCAAGATCTTAAAGTTCGCACTAGAGTCACGAATACTGAGCAGTTAGTTTTTATCGCGGCATTGAACGTCTGTCACGAATTAGCTCAGGAGAGGTTGAAAACCCGTGACTATGCATCCAATATGGAGCAACGTATTCGGATGTTACAACAGACCATTGAACAGGCGCTGCTTGAACAAGGTCGCATCTCTGAACGTCAAGATGCACAGTTTGAATAAATCTCTGTTGAATGATAGATTCAATAGCGAGTAAAGAATTTCTCTGAGGTGTTTGCCAGCGGGCCAGTCCCCTGAGCCGATATTTAATACCAACAGAATGTAGTGCCTCCGTAACTGGTGCGCATGCTCGGTCCGCCGAGAAGCCTTAAGGTTGCGACGCTGCGTTCACCTTGAACCATGGGTTCAAGGGTTACAGCCTGCGGCGGCATCTCGGAGATCCCTTTCTTATCGGGTAACTGATATTTTGAGTTATCACGTTCGTTTTGACAGAAGCTATTTTCCACGCCTTTAAGTCAATCACATGCCTTTGAATCCACAACACGCCCTTGAGCGGCAAAATATTCGCAAAGAGATTCGTGAGCGTCGACGTCTTTTAACGCCTGAGCAACAGCAGCGCGCAGCCAATTTGGCCGCCACTCATCTCGCTACACATAATAAAATTCAGCAGGCCAACACCGTCGCGATATTTCTCTCCTTTGATGGCGAACTGGATACTGCTCCTATCATTGCGTTGTTGTGGCAACAGCAAAAACAGGTTTACCTGCCTGTTCTCCACCCTTTCAGCCCCGGCAATCTATTATTTCTCCGCTATCGTCCCGATAGCCAGCTCATCCGTAATCGCTTGAAAATTCTGGAACCCCAGCTTGATCTCCGTGAAGTTCTCCCCCTCAATCAACTGGATGTGGTGATTACCCCCTTGGTGGCCTTTGATTGCCATGGTCAGCGCTTAGGTATGGGGGGCGGCTTTTATGACCGCACACTGCAACACTGGCAGCAAGGTGGCCCCTATCCCATCGGACTGGCCCATGATTGCCAACGCGTCGAGCATTTACCGAGTGAATATTGGGATGTGCCTCTGCCCGAGATTGTGACCCCCGAGAAAGTGTGGCGCTGGTGAGGTAGGGCTTTCAACATAAAAAAACACCCGAAATCTTATACAAAGCGGGTGTTTAGTCATATCAGTACAACATTTATCTATATTCAAAGTCATTGACGATGCAGCTAGGCAGCAAACGAACGAGTCCCGATGAGCTTACTCAAGTAAGTGATTCGGGTAAGCGAGAGCCGCTAACAACGCTGCATCGTCAAGGACGAAGAATATATTAGTAGAGCAAGCGAGCGCGGATGGTCCCTGGAATCGACTTCATTGCCTGCAATGCTTTATCTGCATTATCTGGATCATCGGTTTCAACGTCGATCACGACGTAACCGATTTCAGCGCTGGTTTGCAAATACTGCGCGGCGATGTTGACGTTCTGCTCAGCAAAAATTTTGTTAATACTGGTCAGAATACCGGGGCGATTCTCATGGATATGCAGCAGACGGCGAGTATTATCACCATGGGCTGGCAGAGAAACTTCCGGGAAGTTAACCGCTGACAGCGTAGAGCCGTTATCGGAGTACTTCGCCAGTTTACCGGCCACTTCATCACCGATATTTTCCTGCGCTTCCTGAGTCGAACCACCGATATGTGGAGTCAATAACACATTATCAAATTCGCACAATGGTGAATTGAACGGGTCTTTATTGGTGGCTGGCTCTTCCGGGAAGACGTCGATTGCCGCCCCTGCCAGATGATTGCTCGCCAAAGCCTCACACAGGGCCGGGATATCAACCACAGTACCGCGTGAGGCGTTAATCAGCATCGCGCCGGGCTTCATCAGGGCCAACTGCTCAGGACCAATCATGTTTTTGGTGGAGTGATTTTCCGGTACGTGCAGACTAATCACATCACTCATATTCAGTAAATCAGACAGGTGGCGAACCTGTTGTGCATTCCCCAACGACAGCTTATTTTCGATATCGTAGAAGAACACTTTCATGCCGACACTTTCAGCCAGAATACCCAGCTGTGTACCGATATGACCATAACCGATGATACCCAGTTTCTTGCCACGGGCTTCATAGGAGCCGACGGCCAGCTTGTTCCACTCGCCACGATGTGCTTTGGCGTTAGCCGATGGAATGCCCCGGAACATCAGCAGTAACTCGCCCAGCACCATTTCGGCCACCGAACGGGTATTGGAGAAAGGCGCATTGAATACCGGCACACCGCGCTTAGTGGCCGCCTTTAAATCAACCTGATTGGTACCGATACAGAAACAACCTACCGCAACCAATTTTTCTGCTGCGGCAAAAACTTCTTCGGACAGATGCGTGCGCGATCGAATTCCGACGAAGTGGGCATCACGAATAGACTCTTTCAGTGATTCGGTGTCTAAGGCACCTTTATGGTATTCAATATTGCTATATCCGGCTGCACGCAGATTATCAACTGTGCTCTGGTGCACCCCTTCCACTAACAGAAACTTAATTCTGTCTTTCTCCAGTGATACTTTTGCCATGTCCCCGACCCTATTTTCAGACTTCAGATGTGGCTGCCGCTATCGAATGAATCCGGTCAGCACCCTGTCAACATAACAAATATTACGCGGGCAGCAATACAAACGATTGCCTGTCTATCAGCATAACCATCAGCACAAATGTTAATTTATGGAATAAAAAACTGGCGGCGAGAGGGTTAATGGCAGGTTAATAAATTGAAATGACGAAATGTGATATATATCACCAAATTTAACGTTTTTAAGAAAAGATATTTAAAGGCGAAAATTATCAGGGTGAAGTCAATAAACCACACCCTGAATAAGGTTTAGCCGATTATTTGACGATCGTCTTCACACCCTCAGCGGTACCAATCAGTGCCACATCAGCACCACGGTTAGCAAATAATCCAACCGTAACCACACCCGCAATCCCATTGATTTTATTCTCTAATGCAATGGCATCCAAAATCGTCAGATTATGCACATCCAAAATCACGTTGCCGTTATCAGTCAGCACATTTTGGCGGTACTCAGGTAATCCACCCAGCTTAACCAACTCGCGGGCCACGTAAGAGCGGGCCATCGGGATCACTTCGACGGGCAGCGGGAACTTACCCAGTACATCAACCTGCTTGGTCGCATCGGCGATGCAGATAAACTGGCGGGCGATGGCCGCAATGATTTTTTCGCGGGTCAAGGCCGCACCGCCGCCTTTGATCATCTGCATATGGCCGTTAATTTCATCCGCGCCATCAACATAGATATCCAGTACATCCACTTCGTTGCAATCAAAGACATGAATACCGTAACTTTTCAGTTTAGCGGTAGAGGCGTCAGAGCTGGAAACCGCCCCTTCGATTTGATCTTTGATGGAGCCGAGGGCATCAATAAAGTGTGCTGCGGTTGAGCCAGTGCCGACGCCGACGATAGTGCCGGGTTTGACATAATCTAATGCTGCCCAGCCCACTGCTTTTTTAAGTTCATCCTGAGTCATGGTGAGTTCACTGCCTATGCTATGAAAAAACTGTACCCATTATAGAACATGCGCAGAATAAAACGTCTCGATAAAGCGGGCTTATGACGCGGTTAATTCTAGCTGGATCACAGTTATACCGGTTTATTTATGGCTGGCACTTTAGTATTCAGCCAAAGCAAAATGACCAAAATGTAGCGACGAAATGTGGCATAGTGCGGTATCGACTTAATATTTGGAGAGATGACTCCGATGAAACGCCCAGACTACCGTACGCTACAAGCGCTGGACGCGGTGATCCGTGAACGCGGTTTTGAACGCGCGGCACAAAAACTCTGCATCACCCAATCGGCGGTATCTCAACGCATTAAGCAGTTGGAGAACTTGTTCGGTCAGCCGCTGTTAGTGCGCACTGTGCCCCCTCGTCCTACAGAGCAAGGGCAGAAGTTGCTCGCGTTGCTGCATCAAGTTGAGTTGCTGGAAGAGGAGTGGCTCGGCAATGATAATGGGGTGGATACGCCGCTACTGCTCTCTTTGGCGGTCAACGCCGACAGTCTGGCGACTTGGCTGTTACCGGCATTGAAACCGGTGCTGGCAGACTCTCCTATCCGGCTTAATTTGCAGGTTGAAGATGAAACCCGGACGCAGGAGCGGTTACGCCGTGGTGAAGTAGTGGGGGCGGTCAGTATCCAGCCACAGCCGCTGCCGAGCTGCTTGGTCGATCAACTTGGCGCACTGGATTATCTGTTTGTGGCCTCCAAACCCTTCGCTGAACGCTACTTCCCTAATGGCGTGACCCGCTCGGCCTTGCTGAAAGCCCCCGCAGTCGCCTTTGACCATTTGGATGATATGCATCAGGCGTTTTTACAGCAGAATTTTGATTTATCCCCCGGCAGTGTGCCTTGCCACATCGTTAACTCGTCGGAAGCTTTTGTGCAGTTGGCAAGGCAAGGCACGACCTGCTGCATGATCCCACATCTGCAAATCGAAAAAGAGCTGGCGTCAGGCGAATTGATTGATTTGACGCCGGGATTGCGGCAGCGGCGGATGCTGTTCTGGCACCGCTTTGCACCCGAAAGTCGGACAATGAGAAAGGTGACTGACGCCCTATTATCTTACGGGCGTCAGGTATTACGGCAGGACTGAGTTATTTGGCGGCGGCAGTGCTCGCCGTTTGCAGCTCAAATACGACATCAACCTGATCATCGAAATGGATGGTCTGCTGTTCGTAAGTCTGGGCAGCATCTGTGGCCGGTGCGGCTTCAGCGCTCTTAAACATGCGGGCTACCGGCATCGGCTGGTAGTTTGCCACATGGTAACGAATGCTGTAGACCGGCCCCAGTTTGACCTTAAACCCTTCCGCTAAAGAACCGGCTTGGCTTATCGCGTTCTCAATGGCTTTTTTGCGCGCCTGTTCACGATAAGTGTCCGGATTTGCTACCCCAAGCTCTACCGCGCGGATCTCATTCAGGCCCGATTTTAGCGCCCCATCCAGCAGCTCGTTCAACTTATCAAGCTGGCGTAGGGTGACCTGAACCTGACGCACAGCACGATAGCCCTTCAAGACGGCTTCACCCGTTTTCTGGTAATCATATTCAGGCTGGGTGCGAATATTGGCGGCATTGATATCTTTCTTATCTATGCCACTTTTACGTAGAAAATCAAAATATTGCGCGACGCGGGTATCAGCCTGTTTTTTAGCATCGGCAGCATCTTTGGCCGATACACTGACCTCGATGGCAATGGTGGCGATATCCGGCGTCGCATCAACACTGGCCGTACCGGAGGTGACAACATGCGGCCCTTCCGGCACTTCGGCGGCCTGAACTTGTAGTGCCATAGGTAATGTCCCTAATCCCATCATTGCGGCCAAAGCCAATGCCTTCAACTTCACGGTGCCTCCTAATATATGCATGACAAATCAATCTACGCCAACCAGATAACCAGTGAATTCAATCAGCCACAAATACATTTGCAGTTAATTACACTTGCTGGAATCTTATTGGCAGCGTGATGAGTTTGCCGTCGATAGTCCCATTAACACATCAACCGTAGCATATCTTACGAAGCATGGGATTCGGATTAATGATAAAAACTCACAGATTTAATCCCTGTTGCGCTAACTGAAAAGCGATAAACCACATCACGCCCCCCACCAGTAAATTTATCACTCGCTGCGAAGTTGGGCGGTTGAGCCAAGGCGATAACCATGCCGCCAGCAGCGCCAGTGCAAAGAACCAGACCACAGACGCGCTGACCGCCCCGAAAGCAAACCAAGGTCGCACATCAGGTAGCAGTTGACCGCCGAGACTCCCCAGCACCACAAAAGTGTCGAGATAAACATGCGGGTTGAGCCACGTCACCGCCAGCAGCGTAACAACAATCGGCCAGCGACCCTGCGCACCAGCACTGGCAGACGCGGAGGCATTATCTCCCCGCCACGCGGAGACTAAAGCTCCCCAGCCATACCACAGCAGGAAAGCCACGCCCCCCCAAGTCACCAGCGCTAGCAGCAATGGCGAGCGACTCAGCAGCGCACTGCCGCCAAAAATGCCCGCACAAATCAGAATAATGTCACTCAAGGCGCACAGTGAGGCACTCATCAAGTGATGTTGCCGCTTGATACCCTGATTCATCACGAAGGCATTTTGTGGCCCAAGGGGCAGAATCATCGCGGCACTGAGGGCAAAACCTTGCAAAAACACAGCTAACATACTGTTACCTCTAAAAATACTCATAACGCACTGAGGGGATAGGAGAACAATTAGCAGCATAATACGGGGAGATAATCATCAGAGGAAATTGATATTTCTTATCAACTATAAGTAAAACTAATAATCGATAAATTGAAGCGAGTTGGCGGGAAGAAGAGAAGATAAACGGGCCAATAACAGCCCGTTTTGACAGGATTTACCTCGGCCCAGCTTTACGCAGACGGGGTAGATTCCGCTTTGGTGACCTGATGCAGATGCACATCCATTTGCGGGTAGGGAATACCAATGTTATGTGCATCCAGTGCACGTTTGAAGTTCTCCATCAGATCCCAATACACTTCCATTGCATCGCCATTAGTGGTCCAGACGCGGACAGTGAAGTTCAGTGAGGAGGCGGCCATCTCATTGAGGCGGACTGTGACTCCCTTGTCATGCATCACGCGCTTATCAGCAGCAATGATGTCACCCAGCACTTTCTTCACCACATCAATATCAGCATCATAGGCCACGCCAATCACCATGTCGGTGCGGCGGTTGGGTTCACGGCTGGTATTGATGATGTTGTTGGCGATGATTTTGCCATTGGGGACGACAATGATTTTGTCATCAACAGTGCGCAGAGTGGTTGAGAAAATCTGCACCTGCACCACCGTACCGGCTACACCACCCAAATCGACATACTCACCCGCTTTAAACGGGCGGAAGGCCACCAGCAACACGCCAGCGGCAAAGTTGGACAGGGAGCCTTGCAACGCCAAACCCACCGCTAAACCGGCGGCACCGATAACAGCGATCACCGAGGCCGTCTGCACCCCAAGGCGGCCTAATACCGCCACAATGGTGAAGGCCAGAATGCTGTAACGCGCCATTGCTGCCAAGAAATCCGCTACCGTGACATCAATGCCCCGTAACTTCATGACCCGACCGAGCATGCCCGAGACGACTTTGGCGATGATCGAGCCGACAGTCAGGATCAATAGCGCCGCGACCAGATTGACCGCATATTGAATCAGTAAATCTTGGTTATCCACCAACCAAGTGCTCGCGTTATTTATTCCATCAACTACGTTTAATTCTTCCATTTGAACCATCCTACAAAAAGCTCCCAGCGGGAGAGATTACGCAAAAAAATACCGCAAAATACTGACTGACAAAGCAGAAAGCTCACCTAGGGTAACTAACAATGAGGAGTGATGCCAATTTTGCCCGCCAATCTCAACCGGATAGACCAGACAATGGATTCATCATATTAATCAAAGCAGCTGTTTTTAAAAACGAAAAAAGGCCCCGAGGGGCCTTTCATTACGAGTGGAGCAGTACTGAATTACAGAACGTCTTTCGCGTTCAGCTCTTCAAATGCTTTTTCCAAACGCGCGATCATTGTTACCTGTGCAGCACGCAGCCATGCACGTGGATCGTAGAATTTCTTGTTCGGCTTGTCAGCACCTTCTGGGTTACCCAGTTGGCCTTGCAGATAGCCTTCGTTCTTTTTGTAGTAGTTCAGAATACCTTCCCACGTCGCCCATTGGGTGTCGGTGTCGATATTCATTTTCACTACGCCGTAGCTTACTGCTTCTTTGATTTCAGCAGCAGTAGAACCTGAGCCGCCATGGAACACGAAGTTCAGGCTGTTGTGCGGCAGATTGTGTTTCTTAGAAACATAATCCTGAGAATCACGCAGAATAGTCGGGGTCAGTTTCACGTTACCTGGTTTGTAAACACCGTGTACGTTACCGAAAGAGGCAGCGATGGTGAAACGTGGGCTGATTGCGTTCAGTTTTTCGTAAGCGTAATCAACGTCTTGTGGCTGAGTGTACAGAGAAGAGGCGTCCATGTGGCTATTGTCCACGCCATCTTCTTCACCACCAGTACAACCCAGTTCGATCTCCAGTGTCATACCCAGTTTCGCCATGCGAGTCAGGTACTTGCTGCAAATTTCGATGTTTTCTTCCAGGGACTCTTCTGACAGGTCAATCATGTGAGAAGAGAACAGCGGTTTGCCAGTCGCTGCGAAATGTTTCTCGCCTGCGTCCAACAAGCCGTCTAACCATGGCAGCAATTTCTTGGCGCAATGGTCAGTGTGCAGGATAACAGGAACACCATAGTGCTCAGCCATTTGATGCACGTGGTGAGCGCCAGAGATAGCCCCCAGAATAGCAGCGCCTTGGCCTTCTGCTTTCACGCCTTTACCTGCGATGAATGCTGCACCACCGTTAGAGAACTGAACGATAACCGGCGCACGCACTTTGGCTGCTGTTTCCAGCACTGCGTTGATAGAGTCGGTGCCGACACAGTTAACTGCTGGCAGAGCAAAGTTGTTCTCTTTGGCTACTGCGAACACTTTCTGAACGTCATCACCTGTGATGACACCTGGTTTTACGAAATCAAAAATTTTAGACATGTACGTTGTCCTGTTTCGTCGACTGAAGATAGCAGCTATCCGATGGGATAGGCCCTAAATGTAAATCGGTTTTCGCTTATCTCGCTGCATTAGCTAAAAGCGAAACGGGCGGCTTTCGCCCCCCGTTATCTAAATTACTGCTTAGCGCGTTCTTCCAGCATCACTACCGCTGGCAGTTTTTTCCCTTCAACGAACTCAAGGAATGCACCGCCGCCAGTAGAGATGTAGGAGATTTGGTCAGCAATGCCGAACAGATCGATTGCTGCCAGTGTGTCACCGCCGCCTGCGATAGAGAATGCTTCGCTTTCTGCGATAGCACGAGCGACGATCTCGGTCCCTTTACGGAAGTTAGGGAATTCAAACACACCAACGGGGCCATTCCACAGAATGGTTTTGGCGTTTTTCAGGATCTCGGCCAGACGTTCCGCAGAGACGTCGCCCAAGTCCAGAATCTGCTCATCATCTTTAATCTGATCAGCAGGTTTCAGTGTTGCAGCGGCTGTTTCAGAGAACTCGGTAGCCACACGAACATCTGTTGGAACTGGGATGTCGCAAGTTTCCAGCAGGCGTTTGGCTTCTGGAATCAGGTCTGCTTCGTACAGTGATTTACCGACATTGTGGCCTTGAGCGGCAACGAAGGTGTTCGCAATACCCCCACCCACAATCAGCTGGTCAGCAATTTTAGACAGCGCACCCAACACAGTCAGTTTGGTTGACACTTTAGAACCACCGACGATAGCCACCATTGGGCGTGCTGGGTTACCCAGTGCTTTACCCAGTGCTTCCAGCTCGGCTGACAACAGCGGGCCGGCACAGGCGATAGGGGCAAATTTACCCACGCCGTGAGTCGATGCCTGAGCACGGTGAGCAGTACCAAATGCATCCATTACATACACATCACACAGTGCGGCATATTTTTTGGATAATGTTTCGTCGTCTTTCTTCTCGCCTTTGTTAAAGCGAACGTTTTCCAGAACAACCAACTCGCCAGCTGCAATTTCAACGCCGTCCAGATAGTCTTTCGCCAGACGTACCGGAGCAGACAATTTGTCTTTCAGGTAGTTAACGACTGGCAGCAAGGAGAACTCTTCGTTGTACTCGCCTTCGGTCGGGCGACCCAGATGAGAGGTAACCATTACTTTAGCGCCTTGCTTCAGTGCTGCTTCAATGGTCGGCAGAGATGCACGGATACGCGCATCAGAAGTCACTTTGCCATCTTTTACCGGAACATTGAGGTCCGCACGGATCAGCACGCGTTTGCCAGCCAGATCCAGATCGGTCATCTTAATTACAGACATGGTGAATCCTCTTGTTGATTCTCTTTAAAGTTGCATAAGCTGCACATCAACGCCGATATAACCGCAGTTAACCACGGAAAAACAAGGCGTTGGCATACCATACTAGAAACCACTTCGGGCCATCGCCAATGTCGTATCCAACATTCTATTGGCGAAACCCCATTCGTTATCGCACCATACCAACGTTTTAATTAGGTGCTGCCCACTGACCCGCGTCTGAGTGCAATCGACAATCGCGCTGTGCGGATCATGGTTAAAATCGGTCGACACCAAGGGTAATTCCGTATAGTCAACTATACCACGAAATGAACCTCTTGCTGCCTTTTGCAAAAGCTGGTTAACCTCAGCCACGCCAACCGGGCTTGTCACGCTAACGCTTAAATCGATAGCCGTCACATTGATGGTTGGCACCCGCACCGAGATAGCTTCAAACCTGTCGCAAAACTTCGGAAAAATGCGGGTAATCCCTGCGGCCAGTTTGGTATCAACCGGGATAATGGACTGGCTTGCCGCTCGGGTACGACGTAAATCCTGATGATAAGCATCAATCACGGGCTGGTCATTCATTGATGAATGAATGGTGGTCACAGTGCCGGATTCAATCCCAAAAGCATCATCCAACAGCTGAATAATAGGAATAATGCAGTTCGTGGTACAAGAGGCGTTGGAAACAATCCGGTGCTCTGCCCGTAAATCTTGATGGTTAACACCATAGACCACGGTCGCATCCAGATCATGACCTCCGGGATGGGCAAACAGCACCTTTTTGGCACCAGAGGCTAAATGAGCCTCGCCATCAGCACGACTGCCATACACGCCGCTACAATCCAGAACCACATCAATTCCTAACTCACCCCAGGGTAACTGCCCGATCTCTGGCTGATGCAGCAGCCGGATAATATCGTCCCCGACGTATAAATTGTCACGTTCCTGACGAACATCCCAAGCAAATCGGCCATGGCTGGAGTCATACTTCAACAGATGGGCCATCCCTTCCGCATTCGCCAACTCATTAATCGCCACCACTGAAATCTCTGCCCGACGACCTGATTCATACAATGCGCGTAAAACGCTACGGCCAATACGGCCAAAGCCATTTATCGCTATGCGGATTGTCATGTTACTCCCTGTTGCTGGTTATTATCATGCAACCCTATAGCCTACTGCACTGCACCCTAAGATGTTAATCGTCTAATCACAATTCAGCCAGAATAGGTCCAGCTTTTTCTTCAGCAAATTGAGCTGAAATAGAAAACGAATCATGACTGAAACGCTTCAGCCAGAATAAACCAAACTAAGCATAAAAGGAATATCTGCCTGATAAAGGGCACAATTCATCCATCAATTGGCGAAAAAAAAGACCGCCGAAGCGGTCTTTTAACAGGTGCATTACCGGGACTCTCATCACCGTTTACACCCGATTATAGCCTTGATAACGTCGCTGCTTATTTCAACAACGCCTGAGCTTGCGCCACCACGTTTTCTACGGTGAAACCAAACTCTTTGAACAGCAAGTCAGCGGGAGCAGATTCACCGAAGGAGTGCATCCCCACCACTGCGCCATTCAGGCCAACATATTTGTACCAGTAATCAGCAATGCCCGCTTCGACTGCAACGCGTGCGCTGACAGCTGATGGCAATACAGATTCACGGTAAGCCGCGTCTTGTTTGTCGAATGCATCAGTTGATGGCATAGAGACAACACGCACTTTACGGCCAGCGGCGGTCAATTGATCCGCAGCAGCAACCGCCAGTTCAACTTCAGAACCCGTCGCGATAAAGATCAATTCAGGTTGGCCAGCGCAATCTTTCAGCACATACGCGCCTTTAGAGATGTTGGCTAACTGCTCAGCAGTACGTGGCTGTTGTGCCAGATTCTGGCGAGAGAAGATCAGTGCGCTTGGGCCATCTTTACGCTCAAGTGCATATTGCCATGCCACCGCAGATTCAACCTGATCACAAGGACGCCAAGTGCTCATGTTCGGTGTGACGCGCAGGCTTGCCATCTGCTCAACGGGCTGATGGGTTGGGCCATCTTCGCCCAGACCAATTGAGTCATGGGTGTAGACGAACACACTACGGATTTTCATCAGTGCCGCCATGCGCACTGCGTTACGGGCATACTCCACAAACATCAGGAAGGTCGCGCCGTAAGGGATGAAGCCACCGTGCAGCGCGATACCGTTCATGATGGCAGACATACCAAATTCACGGACACCGTAGTGAATGTAGTTACCGGCCAGATCGTCGCTCAGCGATTTAGAGCCAGACCAGATAGTCAGGTTACTCGGTGCCAAGTCGGCAGAACCGCCGAGGAATTCAGGTAACACTTTACCGAAAGCTTCCAGTGCATTTTGCGAGGCTTTGCGGCTCGCAATGTTAGCCGGATTGGCTTGCAGTTGTTCGATGAATTTCTTCGATTCAGTCGCCCAGTTAGCTGGCAGCTCACCGCTGACGCGGCGTTTGAATTCCGCAGCCAGTTCTGGATAAGCTTTAGCATAAGCAGCGAACTTCTCGTTCCAAGCGGCTTCTTTCGCTTTACCCGCTTCTTTAGCATCCCACGCAGCATAGATATCTTGCGGGATTTCGAATGGAGGGTATTTCCAGCCCAGTGCAACACGGGTCGCAGCGACTTCGTCGGCACCTAATGGTGCGCCGTGTGAGTCATGAGTACCCGCTTTCTTCGGTGAGCCAAAACCGATAATGGTTTTGCACATCAACAATGCAGGTTTGTCGGTAACTTTGTGAGCTTCTTCAATGGCGGCTTTGATGGCATCCGCGTTATGACCATCAACACCACGAACGACGTGCCAGCCGTAAGCTTCGAAACGGGCCGCTGTGTCATCGGTGAACCAGCCTTCAACATGACCATCGATAGAGATACCGTTGTCATCGTAGAACGCAGTCAGTTTGCCCAGCTTCATGGTGCCAGCCAGAGAACAGACTTCGTGAGAGATGCCTTCCATCATGCAACCGTCGCCCATAAAAGCATAGGTGTGGTGATCGACAACATCATGGCCAGGGCGGTTAAACTGCGCGCCCAGTGTGCGTTCGGCAATCGCAAAACCAACGGCATTAGCAATGCCCTGACCCAGCGGGCCAGTGGTGGTTTCTACGCCTGCGGTATAGCCATATTCTGGGTGACCTGGCGTTTTAGAGTGCAATTGGCGGAAGTTTTTCAACTCTTCCATCGGCAGATCATAGCCAGTGAGATGCAGCAGACTATAGATCAACATAGAGCCGTGACCATTCGACAAGACGAAACGGTCGCGATCTGCCCAGTGTGGATTCGTTGGATTATGATTCAGGTAATCACGCCACAGAACTTCGGCAATATCTGCCATACCCATGGGGGCACCGGGGTGGCCGGAATTCGCTTTTTGCACTGCGTCCATGCTTAGTGCGCGGATCGCGTTGGCAAGCTCTTTACGAGAGGACATGTTTTACTCCAGGTCGGATTAAAAAAAGCGTTCAAGTTTACCATTTTCTCAGACTCAGCATCGAAACGGCAATCACTAAAACCTAATCAGCTATAACTTCCATATTAATGGCTAATGGAATCTGCTGGTTTTCAGAATAAAGCTATAGCTGTAACGCCAAAGGCACGGTAACCTCGCTGCGTTTTTAGCCACACAATGAGCGGGTAAACACTCGAGGGGCTGGAAGTGCTCGTTTTTGCAAACAGACCAGCACAAACCTTACTTTGCAATCACAATTTCGGGCAAGACCTATTGCCGACAGAGTAGAACAACCGCCGTCGATTCAACAGCTATTAATGCAATAGTTGACAAGAATGTGACAACCGCTATAGGCAAAGCGCGATGAATAGATAACCGCAGATAATGCGTTATCGACACCAATAGAACTGCCCTATCCAATGATGAAAATGGCGTAACCACAGGAAAAAGTGTTATGAAAATCCGTACTTCAATGATTGCACTGGGCATGACAGCGCTGCTGAGCGGCTGCCAAAATATGAATGCTGATGGCTTAATGCAGTCTGGCGCGCAAGCTTTTCAAGCTGCAACCCTAAGCGACGCTGATGTCAAAAACCTCAGTGAAAAATCTTGCGTAGAAATGGATCAGAAGGCCCAAATTGCCCCCGCAGATAGCACCTACGGTAAGCGTCTGGCGAAAATATCGGCCGCATTAGGTGATAATATCAATGGTACGCCAGCCAACTATAAGGTTTACGTGACCAAAGATGTGAATGCCTGGGCGATGGCTAACGGCTGTATTCGTGTCTACAGCGGCCTGATGGACATGATGACCGACAATGAAGTGGAAGGTGTTTTGGGCCATGAAATGGGCCATGTGGCATTGGGTCATACTCGCAAAGCAATGCAAGTGGCCTACGGCACCACAGCCCTGCGCACGGCGGCAGCCTCCGCTGGCGGTGTTGCCGGGCAACTGTCGCAATCTCAGTTGGCCGATATTGGCGAAAAGTTAGTGAGCGCCCAGTTCTCGCAAAAGCAGGAAAGTGAAGCCGATGATTACTCATTCGATCTGCTGAAAAAACGGGGTATCGATCCTAACGGTTTAGTGACCAGCTTTGAAAAACTGGCAACCATGGAAGCAGGGCGCACCAGCAGCATGTTTGATGACCATCCCTCCTCGCAAGCTCGCGCCGAACATATCCGCCAGCGCATTGCGACCGAAAAGTAAATCAGGCCAACTTATCAATCCAGAACGCCCGTGATGATACGGGCGTTATTGTGACTAACCGCCCTCGCCCAAATCGACCTCAATTTGATCGCCATTGATTCGCACCGGATAGACCTCTAAATCCCGATCACCGGGTTCCCGCAAACACTGCCCGGAGCGGATATCAAACAGCGCACCATGCAAAGGGCACTCTATGGTCGCACCATCAACAAATCCCTGACTTAATAAGGCATTAGCATGAGGGCAGATATCTTCCATCGCGAAATATTCGCCATCAACCAGATAAATACCAATCCTTTTATCATCTGCCTTGGCGGAGAAAGGAGAGTCTGGCTTGACGTAATTGACCTTACAAACGCTGAACCACCCCATTGAAGCCTCCACGATACTCGCACCGTCACAATTAAAACCATTAATATGAGTGTGGTTGAGATTGGGTGAATTACCAGTGGGGATAAAAACAAAAAGGGCAAACCGAGGCTTGCCCTTAAGTCACGATAAAACAATCAGTTACTTACTCGTCTTCGAGGTAAGTATAGCCGTATAGACCCGCTTCAAACTCTTCCATAAACTGAGCTTGTAGCTCGGTGTCCAGATCCGTCTCTTTCACTTGATCACGGAAATGCGCCAGCAGCTTCTCTGGATTCAGCTGAACGTACTCCAGCATATCGGCAACGGTATCGCCTTCATCAGTTTGCTCAACTTCCACCGTGCCATCAGGGAATACATACACATCCACGGCGGCGGTATCACCGAACAGGTTGTGCATATTGCCCAAAATTTCCTGATAAGCACCGACCATAAAGAAGCCCAACAGCGGTGGGTTTTCTGCATCATATGGCGGCATTGGCATGGTGGTGGCTACCCCATCACCATCAATATAGTGGTCAATGGTGCCATCAGAGTCACAAGTGATGTCCAGCAACACTGCGCGGCGCTCTGGCGGCTTATCTAAACCTTCCAGTGGCAAGACCGGGAACAGCTGATCGATGCCCCATGCATCCGGCATTGATTGGAACAGCGAGAAGTTAACATACAGCTTGTCGGCCATACGCTCTTGCAGCTCATCAATAATGGGCCGGTGTGCGCGGTTGCTTGGATCCAGCTGCTTTTGGATCTCATTGCAAATGCTCAGATACAGCTCTTCAGCCCAAGCGCGTTGTGCCAACTCCAGCATCCCGTGGGCATATTGGGTATGAACATCGTGCAAGTCCATCTGGCTATCATGGAGCCATTCACGCAGCGAGCGGCGGTTTTCTGGCTCCTGCATCTCCAGCCAAGTGTCCCACAAACTCTCTAATGCGCGAGGTGCATCGGCTGCCGGTGGTACTGGCTCGTTGAACTCATTACGCTCTACGCCGATCACATTGGAGACCAGCACCGTGTGATGCGCGGTGACAGCACGGCCAGATTCAGTAATGACAGTAGGATGCGGCAGACCGTGCTCATTACAAGCATCACCGATACCCCAGATAACATTATTGGCATATTCATTTAAGCCATAGTTAACCGAGCAATCGGATTGAGAGCGCGTTCCTTCGTAATCCACCCCCAGACCACCACCCACATCGAAGCACTGGATATTGACGCCCAACTTGTGTAGCTCCACATAAAAACGTGCAGATTCACGCACGCCAGTGGAGATATCACGGATGTTGGAGAGCTGAGAGCCTAAGTGGAAATGCAACAATTGCAGGCTGTCCAGACTGTTGGCTTCGCGCAACATATCAACCAGTTGCAACACCTGAGTCGCTGACAAACCAAATTTGGATTTTTCACCCCCACTGGCCTGCCACTTACCGGAACCTTGTGATGCCAGACGCGCACGGACACCCAAACGTGGTACCACATTTAGGCGCTCGGCTTCTTCCAGTACCATTTTGATTTCTGACATCTTTTCGATGACCAGATAGACCTTATGGCCCAGTTTTTCACCAATTAATGCCAGACGGATATATTCACGGTCTTTATAGCCATTACAAACGATGACCGAGCGGGTCATACCGGCATGAGCCAGAACCGCCATCATTTCAGCTTTAGAACCCGCTTCTAGCCCTAACGGCTCACCAGAACTTACTAAGGATTCGATGACCCGGCGATGCTGGTTGACCTTAATCGGGTAAACCAGGAAGTAATCGCCTTCATAGCCAAAAGATTCACGCGCACGTTTAAACGCGCCGTTAATTGAGCGCAAACGATGCTGCAAAATTTGTGGGAAACAGAATAACGCAGGCAGGCGCTGCCCCTGTTCAAGCTGCATTCCTTTGACCAGTTGTGCCAAATCAACACGCGCTTCACGAACATCGGGATCAGGGCAAACACTAATATGACCCAACTCATTGACGTCAAAATAGTTGCCACCCCAGTAGGCGACGTTATACGTGCTCAGCATCTTGCTGGCATTACGGTCATTCATGGCAACCTCCTGCATGGAGCGTAAAGAAACATGTGCGCCCGCAGCTGACGGACGGCCAATCAAGTTATCATCAGACATAATTCGCCTCTATTGCGATACTGACGATAAAGTCAGCTACTATCGCAGCTACAACCTGCAAGGACAACCCGCGTGAATGCCTCAGCGGCAGAATAATACGCTGGAAAGCGCCATCCACGAGCGGTTTATCACTCAGCTATTCATTACCCAAAGGGTAAAACACGTTTAAATGTAAAATACGTTTGACTGTAAATACGTATTGAGATTTTGTGAATCGGATTAGCCGCAAAGTCGTCAGGCTAGCCGGATTCAGTGCTTCAGGCGGTGGTTAACCTGCCCGCGAATCCTGAGTCGCACCCATATGGGTGTAACATCGGGTTGATGGTGTACAAGAAAGGAAGGTTGCAAGGGGGGATTGAACGTCAGAACGACGCAGCTGTTGATGTGCAGCAACCAGTAGACAACGGATCATTAATCCAACCACCTCCACGCATGCCGCTCACAATGAACGGACAAGACTTTGTTAATAGACAATTTAGGTCACAGTTTGATGACGCCGCTCTTTAAGTGCCTCTTTACAGTTAAGCGCCCATCAATATTGAGGACCACTCACTGAGTGCAAAACACTAAAAATCGAGCAATGAGCTAATGTCATCTTCTGCCATCTTCATCATTGCGTATCAAATAAGCTGCGCGCGCAGTTTATACCTATAACGCGGCTAAAATGCAAAATGAAAATGGTCTGCAACTGTATCAAGCGGTAAATAAACGGAGGGGCAACTGAAATAAGAAATATCTTGATGCAAAAAGCGCTGGCATTAAGGGCAAAATCTGGCCTAAAATAGACGTCTAGATGTGAATACATCCATAAATTTTGATGATTAAAGTACCCGTTACGTCTTCAACGCTAACGGTTTCTAAATTGATAGACTGCTAAAGGCTTTGCCTAAAGAGGCGTGGTTCGGAACAAAATCGCAAAAAGTCAGCACAAACACGGCTTTCTGCTGTTGAGTTCACACGCTATGCAGTGACTTTTCACTTGTATTCAAGGTAAAGAAAATAATGGCTAAACACTTATTTACGTCGGAATCTGTCTCTGAAGGGCACCCGGACAAAATTGCTGATCAGATTTCAGACGCCGTTCTTGACGCAATTCTTGAGCAAGATCCCAAAGCACGTGTTGCCTGCGAGACCTATGTCAAAACGGGTATGGTACTGGTTGGCGGTGAAGTCACCACTAACGCATGGGTCGATATCGAAGAGATCACCCGCCGTACTGTGCGCGAAATCGGCTATGTCAATTCTGAGATGGGTTTTGACGCTAACTCTTGTGCCGTTTTAAGTGCGATCGGCAAGCAATCGCCTGATATTAATCAAGGTGTTGACCGTGCAGATCCGCTGGAGCAAGGCGCGGGTGATCAGGGCCTGATGTTTGGCTATGCGACTAACGAAACTAGCGTATTGATGCCAGCCCCTATTACCTATGCTCACCGTTTGGTTGAGCGTCAGGCGGCGGTACGTAAAAATGGCACCTTGCCATGGCTGCGCCCGGATGCAAAGAGTCAGGTTACTTTCCAATATGACGACGGCAAAATCGTCGGTATTGACGCAGTAGTTCTGTCAACTCAGCATTCAGAAGATATTAGCCTAAAAGATCTGCAAGAAGCGGTGATGGAAGAGATCATCAAGCCGGTTCTGCCTGCCGAGTGGCTCACTGCAAGCACCAAATATCATATCAACCCAACAGGCCGTTTCGTTATCGGTGGCCCAATGGGCGACTGTGGTTTGACCGGGCGTAAAATCATCGTTGATACCTACGGCGGCATGGCGCGTCACGGTGGCGGTGCATTCTCCGGTAAAGATCCCTCTAAAGTTGACCGCTCAGCAGCTTATGCCGCCCGTTATGTCGCGAAAAATATCGTCGCCGCCGGTCTGGCTGACCGTTGTGAGATTCAGGTCTCTTATGCCATTGGTGTGGCAGAGCCGACCTCCATCATGGTGGAGACATTCGGTACGGGGAAAGTCTCGGAGGATCAGTTAATTACTCTGGTACGTGAGTTCTTCGAGCTGCGCCCTTATGGCCTGATCCAAATGCTGGATCTCTTGCACCCGATCTATCAGGCAACCGCTGCCTATGGTCACTTTGGTCGCGAAGAGTTCCCTTGGGAAAAAACCGACAAAGCCGCAATACTGCGTGATGCTGCGGGTCTGAAATAAGTTTTAGCCCACCAGATTTGAACTGCAAAAACCCCGCTTGGCGGGGTTTTTTTATATATGCTATTTTTATCGTTGCCGATACCTTTCGATCAAACTGAAGAGTGCCATGCCAGCCAGCATCGCGGCCACAAATATCACTCCCTTGATCATCCCTGCCCCCAACAACACCAGAGCAGGCCCCGGACAGATCCCCGCTAATCCCCAACCGATGCCGAATAACAGACTACCGCCGATTAAACGCCGATCGATACGGGTGGAGGTTGGCAATTGTAATGGTTGCCCAAACAAACTAACGCTGCGCTTTTTCGCCCAACCAAAACCGAGAGTGGCAACCAGCACTGCCGCCGCCATCACCAACGCTAGCGAAGGGTCCCACTGACCGCCAATATCAAGAAACCCCAATACTTTTGCCGGATTAGCCATGCCCGCAACAATCAGACCTAGCCCAAAAAGCAGCCCTGCCAGCAGTGAGAAAAGTAGATTCATATTCCCTTCCTAAATCAGCTTATTTGCTAAGCGAATAAATGCCTAACAAACCATACGGTAATAAAGCCGGTAAACATAAAGCTCAGTGTCGCCACTAACGAGCGTGGGGAAAAACGCGCAAGCCCACAAACACCGTGTCCACTGGTACACCCCGCACCATAGCGCGTCCCGATGCCCACCAGCAGGCCAGCCAAAATCAGCAGCGGTAAACCTGCATCAATCTCAATCGTGGGTAATTCGGTAAATAGCGAATAAGCCACAGGAGAAACAATCAGGCCGATAATGAAAGCCGCACGCCAGGCCACATCCCCAGTTTTAGGTTGCAGCAAGCCGCCAAGAATGCCGCTGATACCAGCGATTCTCCCATTCCATAACCATAAAATAGTCACGGCGATACCCAATAACGCCCCACCTGCCAATGCGCTGTAAGGGGTGAAGTCAGCCCAATCGATGGTCATGTGCCCTCCTGCGGTTGTGGGCAATAGAGCTGATAAAGCACCTCAAGCAGTGCTAATGTTTTGCTATCGGCGATCGAATAATATATCCGCTTGCCATCACGGCGAGTCGTGACTAACCCATCGCTGCGCAACACGCCCAACTGTTGCGATAACGTCGGTTGTCGAATGCCTAACGCGGCCTCCAACTCACCGACCGCCTTCTCTCCCTGACTCAGTTGACATAAGAGCAGTAATCGATCTTCATTCGCCAATACGCGTAACAGGTCACAAGCCTGAGCTGCCGCCAGCCTCATCAGATCCATGCTGATCGTTTTATCGTCATCCATACGTATTCCTGATGCCATAATTTATTATATATTTTTATATTATATATTTTTATATAATGATCCACTAAAAAATAGCCCAGCCGACCGACTTGCATCTGGTTATCTGCCGTTTTATTCTTCCGCCCTATGAGCGCACTAAGAATCCCCATCGCGTTACAGCAAGCAGTTATGCGCTGTCTACGCGACAAATTGCAGCTGGCAAATCAGCACCTTGGCACCACTTATCCGGAGCCAAAAATCAATTATTATCAACGTGGTACTAGCGCAGGCAGTGCCTATCTGCAAACCTTCGAAATTCGCCTAAATCCGGTATTATTGCTGGAAAATCAACAACCATTTATTGATGAAGTGGTCCCTCATGAACTGGCCCACCTGCTAGTTTATCGTCAGTTTGGACGAGTGCCCCCCCATGGCAAAGAGTGGCGCTGGATGATGGAACAGGTGCTGCAAGTCCCAGCCAGCCGCACCCATCAGTTTGAAGTGGCCACGGTGCGCAGCAAGACCTTCAATTATCAGTGTAAATGCCAGCAACACGCCTTAACCATTCGCCGCCACAATAAAGTGCAGCGCGGTGAGAGCGAATACCGCTGCCGTCAATGTGGTGAAAAACTACAATTTATCGCGATAAAGAGCGGTTAGCATTTTACGTTACTTGTTATAAAACAGCGTGTTAACTTGCTATCCATAACTATTGTCTATAACCTGCCTGCTTTTCATCATCGGGCTGTTTTGAGATATGTTACGCAACTTTCTGTTCCTGCTGGTTTTATCCTCCCCTTTGCTTCCACTGACGGTCTACAGTCAAAGCATCAATAACTTCTCTCAGGCCAAAGCGGCTGCCGCGAAAATCAACCAAGATGCGCCCGGCAGTTTTTACTGTGGCTGCAAGATTGACTGGCAAGGTAAAAAAGGGGTTCCTGACCTGAATAGCTGCGGCTATCAAGCCAGAAAAAATGCCCAACGCGCAGCACGAATTGAGTGGGAACATGTGGTGCCAGCTTGGCAATTTGGCCATCAGCGCCAGTGCTGGCAGCAAGGTGGCCGTAAAAACTGTGCCAAAGATCCGGTCTATCGCCAGATAGAGACAGATTTACATAATCTACAACCGGCGATTGGCGAAGTGAATGGCGACCGTAATAACTTCATGTATTCTCAATGGAATGGCGGCAACGGCCAATATGGTCAGTGTGAGATGAAAGTTGATTTTAAGAATAAGGTCGCGGAGCCGCCCGCTCGTGCTCGTGGAGCGATCGCACGAACCTATTTTTATATGAGTGAGCAGTATCAACTGCGCCTCTCTAGCCAGCAAAGCAAACTGTTTGATGTCTGGAATCGCCAGTATCCGGTGACAGATTGGGAGTGCCTGCGCGACGAGCGAGTCGCGAAAGTCCAAGGGAATCATAACCCTTATGTACAACGGGCTTGCCAGCAGCGAAAGGGCTAATCTAGTATATTGGTCAATCAATCCGAATCCCCTATGCGCCTCATAAATAGGATTGCCGCATGGGCGATATTTTCGATTGGCTGATGCTTCCCTGCCTCTGGTATCCTTAGGCACTTATTTATTTCGCGCAGCTCAATCAGCCGCGCGGTATGTTTTCGTTTCAGGACTTAGGGCAACCCATGCGTATACCCCGCATTTATCATCCGCAACCCTTGCAGGCGAATACTGAACTTGCGCTGAGTGATGAAGCCGCTAATCACGTCGGCCGCGTGCTCAGAATGAGCGAAGGGCAAAACCTGCAATTATTTGATGGCAGCAATCAGGTTTTCACTGCTGAAATCATCCGGGTAGATAAAAAAAGTCTGGTTGTCCGCCTCGCCGAAGGGCAGTTGGAAGACCGCGAATCGCCACTGAATCTGCATCTGGGTCAGGTGATCTCCCGTGGCGAAAAAATGGAGTTTACTGTACAAAAATCCATTGAACTGGGTGTCAATGTGATTACTCCGCTGTTTTCTGAACGCTGCGGCGTAAAGTTGGATGGTGAGCGTCTGGCGAAAAAAATCCAACAGTGGCAGAAAATTGCTATTGCCGCCTGCGAACAGTGCGGCCGCAATACTATTCCTGAAATCCGTGCAGCAATGCAGTTATCCGATTGGTGCGCAGAGCAGGATGACAGCCTGAAGCTGAATCTGCATCCCCGCGCTAGCAACAGCATTAACACCCTACCCCCATCGCTCAACAAAGTACGTTTGCTGATTGGCCCAGAAGGCGGCCTCTCTGTCGATGAAATTGCCATGACCTCGCACCTTGGATTTACTGATATCCTGCTAGGGCCGCGAGTGCTGCGTACCGAAACTACCGCCCTTACCGCAATCACCGCTTTGCAGGTGCGATTTGGCGATCTGGGATAAAATTCGTTTCCATTAGGAGAGAATAATGATCAAGCTCGGCATCGTAATGGACCCCATTACATCCATTAACATCAAGAAAGACTCCAGCTTCGCCATGCTATTAGAAGCACAGCGCCGTGGTTGGGAACTGCATTACATGGAGATGGGTGACCTCTATATGCGTGGCGGCGATGGCCGCGCCCGCACCCGCCTGCTGAGTGTGAAGCAAGATAAGGACGATTGGTTCAGTTTTGGTGCAGAGCAAGACCTGCCCTTGCATGACCTTGATGTCATCCTGATGCGCAAAGATCCCCCGTTTGATACTGAATTCATCTATGCCACCTATATTCTGGAACGGGCGGAAGATAAAGGGACGTTGGTGGTGAATAAGCCGCAGAGCCTGCGCGACTGTAACGAAAAACTGTTTACCGCTTGGTTTGCTGACTTGACACCGGACACGCTGGTTAGCCGCAGTAAAGACCATATCCGTAAATTCCATCAAGAACACGGCGATATCATCCTGAAACCACTGGATGGCATGGGCGGTACCTCAATATTCCGCGTAAAACAAGACGACCCTAATCTGTCAGTGATCATTGAGACACTAACCGAGTTGGGTAGCCGATTCTGTATGGCGCAGAACTTCCTGCCCGCCATTAAAGAGGGCGACAAACGTGTCTTGGTGGTTGATGGTGAACCGGTGCCTTACTGCCTGGCGCGAATCCCGGCACAAGGTGAAACCCGGGGTAATCTGGCCGCCGGTGGCCGTGGTGAAGCTCGCCCACTCAGTGAGAGTGACTGGAAAATTGCCCGCGCAGTTGCCCCAGTATTGAAGCAAAAAGGCTTAATTTTTGTCGGCTTAGATATTATCGGCGATCGCCTGACTGAGATTAATGTCACCAGCCCAACTTGCATCCGTGAAATTGAAGCCGCTTTCCCCGATGTCTCTATTACCGGCATGCTGATGGATGCCATTGAAGTTCGGTTGTCAAAGAAATAAGCCCGATAGCCTCCCCATCAACTTGGAGTCGCAGCCAACAACCCTGCGGCTTCAAGGGCGAAGGGGGTCGTGACTTTATCCTCATTTATCCGCATACTTACACCAGTTCACCCCTTAACTCAGCGAATTCTCTATATAACATAATGAATTTACAGCATCATTTTCTTATCGCTATGCCGTCACTTCAGGACCCGCAATTTATGCGCTCGGTTATCTATATCTGTGAGCATAACGAAGAGGGGGCCATGGGTTTGGTGATTAATCGGCCGATGGAGCAGTTCACGGTAGAAACTGTGCTGCAAAAACTGAAAATTACCCCTTCACCGCGTGATCCTGCAATACGTCTGGATAAACCGGTATTGGCAGGTGGGCCGCTGGCAGAAGATCGCGGGTTTATCCTGCATTCGCCACGGCAAGGTTTTGGCTCCAGTATCCCCATTTCAGCCGACACCATGATAACCACCTCCAAAGATGTGTTGGAGACGTTTGGCACACCTGAGCAGCCTAAAAATCTGCTGGTGGCACTCGGTTATGCGGGCTGGCAGCAGGGACAGCTAGAGCAGGAGTTGCTGGATAACGCGTGGCTGACGATTGAAGCTGATACCGATATTCTGTTCCACACCCCGATTGCTGAGCGCTGGCAAGCAGCAGCCAGCAAGTTGGGTATCAATATTTTTAATATTGCCCCGCAAGCAGGACACGCTTAATGGCTAATCGCACTATTGTCGCCTTTGATTTTGGCACCAAAAGCATCGGCGTGGCTATTGGTCAGGAGGTCACTGGCACAGCCAGAGCGCTGACCTCATTTAAAGCTCAGGATGGCACCCCAGACTGGCAGAAAGTCGAAAAACTGCTGAAAGAGTGGCAGCCTGATTTGGTGGTGGTCGGATTGCCACTGAATATGGATGGCACTGAGCAACCACTGACCGCTCGCGCGCGTCGGTTCGCCAACCGCCTGCATGGCCGCTTTGGTGTATCGATCGCCTTACAGGATGAGCGCCTCAGCACCGTTGAGGCTCGCGCCAATTTGTTTGACAGTGGCGGTTACCGCGCACTGGACAAAGGCAGTGTCGATGCCGCCTCTGCGGTCATTATTCTCGAAAGTTGGTTTGATGAACACGCGAGCTAAATAGACTTTTTTATTTGCCAAAAGCGGTTCCCAAGCTTGTATTTCCACGTTCTGATGGGTCATCCACGCATATCATGGCACCCGCGCTCACGGAATTGTATACTCTCTTTATGCCAATAAGCGGCTCAAAATATTGCACACCCCACGTGGGTGTTTTTTACATTTATTGAGGTTTTCTCATGACAAAAGTGACTGTTGCTGCGACTCAAATGGCCTGCTCTTGGGACCTGCCTAAGAACATTGAAAATGCCGAGAAACTGGTACGTCAGGCGCACGCCAAGGGCGCACAGATCATTCTGATTCAGGAGCTGTTTGCCGCGCCTTATTTCTGCATTGATCAAAGCCCGGAACACTATGCACTGGCCCAAGAGCTGGATAATAGCCCGTTGATCCAGCACTTCTCCAAGCTAGCAGCCGAGCTGCAAGTGGTGTTGCCACTGAGTTTCTTTGAGAAAGCCAATAATGCCTATTACAACTCGCTGGTCATGATTGATGCTGATGGCGCGGTTCTGGATGTGTACCGCAAAACTCATATTCCAAATGGCCCCGCCTATCAGGAGAAACAGTTCTTTATCCCAGGCGATACTGGCTTTAAAGTCTGGCAGACCCGCTATGCCAAAGTCGGCGTCGGTATCTGCTGGGATCAGTGGTTCCCAGAGACCGCCCGTAGCCTAGCACTGCTTGGCGCAGAAGTTATCTTCTACCCAACGGCTATCGGTTCTGAACCGGCTTACCCTGAAATCGACAGTCAGCCACACTGGACCCGTGTCCAGCAAGGCCATGCTGCTGCGAATCTGGTCCCTGTTATTGCCTCTAACCGCATCGGCACCGAGAAGAGCAAGTTTATCGATGGTCTGGAAATGACCTTCTACGGCTCTTCTTTTATTGCCGACCAAACCGGCGCCCTGCTGGCTCAGGCGAACAAAACTGATGAAGCCATTTTGGTGCATGAGTTTGATTTGCAGGAGATCGCTGCACAGCGCGCGTCATGGGGCTTGTTCCGCGATCGTCGCCCAGAAATGTATCAGGCATTGGCCACTTCTGACGGCAAGACCCGGAGATAATTTATGTCTGCACAAGACTCTGTTTTACAAAGTTCAGTATCACAAGCACTATCCGGCAAGCCACAACAGGACGGCTTTTTTATGCCAGCCGAATGGGCGAAGCAAGATGCCGTCTGGATGCTGTGGCCTTATCGTCAGGACAACTGGCGCGGTAAAGGCATCCCTGCCCAGCAGACCTTTGCCAAAGTGGCCGAAGCCATCAGCCGTACCACTCCGGTATTTATGGGTGTACCTGCTGAGTTTATGGCGCAAGCTAAAGCCACCATGCCAGCCAGTGTCACCTTGGTAGAGATGGCCAGCGATGATGCTTGGATGCGTGATACCGGCCCGACTATGGTGATCAACGGTGCCGGTGAGCGCCGCGCAGTTGACTGGCAGTTCAACGCTTGGGGCGGCCTTAACGGCGGCTTGTATAGCGACTGGCAACAAGATGAAAAAGTTGCCACACAGGTGAGTGACTTCCTGAATAATGCGCATTACAGCGCTCCGTTGGTGTTAGAAGGTGGCTCTATTCATACTGATGGCGAAGGCACTTTGCTGACCACCGCTGAATGTTTGTTAAATCCAAACCGTAATCCGCACCTGAATCAGTCACAGATTGAGCAGTTGTTGCGTGAATATCTCGGTGTCACACATTTCATTTGGTTGCAGGACGGCGTTTATAACGATGAGACTGATGGTCACATCGACAATATGTGCTGCTTTGTCCGCCCCGGTGAAGTCGCCCTGCATTGGACCGACGATCAGCAGGATCCACAGTACGCGCGTTCCGTCGCCGCTTTTGATGTGTTATCCAATGCCGTCGATGCCAAAGGCCGCAAGCTGAAGATCTGGAAGTTACCGGCTCCCGGCCCACTGTATAACACCGAAGAAGAGACCTTCGATGTGCTATCCAGTGATGCCGTGCCACGTACCGCTGGCGAACGGCTTGCTGGCTCTTACGTTAATTTCCTGATCAGTAACCAGCAGATTATTTATCCTCTACTGGATAGCCGCACTGACGGGTTGGCACAAGAGCTGTTGCAGCAGATGTTCCCTGACTACACGATTGTCGGTGTTCCTGCCCGCGAGATCCTGCTAGGCGGGGGGAATATTCATTGTATTACCCAGCAGATCCCCGCAGTCTAGTTTCCCTTCGTACTTGGAGCCGCTGCTGTGTTAGCGGCTCTCACTTACCCGAATCACTGACTTATGCAGCTCTGCCCCATCCCGTGACCTGATAGTCAGTTAGCCATCGCCAAACTGCCCTCTTTCTGTCGCTGCGCGATACTCTGTTCAAAGGTTTGCATTCCCCATTGCCCGCCGGACTGTATCACTGTCGGTAGCTGATAGGTTTTACCTTCACGAATCAGATGGCTACCAGCAGGGGTCTGCGTCAGTACTTCAAACACCGCAATACGCCCACCCCCACTCTTATGACACAACTTCTGCGCGATCACTGCTCGCAAGCTGGCCGCCAACTGCGCCTGAATAACTGTTTTCTCTGCTGCGGGGAAAACATCCACCAGCCGATCTATTGCCTGAGTGGCCGTGCGGGTATGCAGTGTCGCCAACACCAGATGCCCAGTTTCAGCTGCGGTTAGCGCCAGCCTAATTGTCTCCTGATCCCGTAACTCCCCCAGCAGAATGATATCGGGATCTTGTCGCAGTGCTGCGCTTAAGGCACCACTGAAAGAGTGGGTATGGCTGCCCAGTTCCCGCTGCTGGATCAAACATAATTGGCTGCAATGAATAAACTCGATCGGATCTTCAAGCGTGATGATATGGCGAGCCTGCTGCTGATTAATGTCACTGACCATCGCACTCAATGTGGTGGATTTACCGCTACCCGTAGCACCAGTCACCAGAATCAATCCATTCTCTTGCCTGATAAGTTGACTAATAATGCTTGGGGCATCCAATTCAGCCAGTGATGGGCAGGTAGCGGATATAAGACGAAAAGCGATGGATTGCCCCTGCCGTTGCTGAAAAACATTAGCCCGTAACCTTTGCCCCATAGCAGTGGTATAGGCGCAATCCACCTGCCCAGTGTGTTGCAATCGCTTTTGCTGAACCTCACTCAATAAGTGCTGACTAAGCCCATTGAGCCAACCAGCATTAACCCGTGGCCAGTGGGTAAAGGTTTTCAGTTCACCCTCGATGCGCAATACCGGGTGATATCCGGTACAAAGGTGCAGATCTGACGCATTATGATTTACACTAGCCGCCACTTTATTTGCGAAATCCTGTTCGTTAAAACCATCACTGGTAGGTTCGGGATTTTCTAAATCGATGCATCTGGTCGCTATACCGACATATGCGGGGTTATCCGGCTCTGAATTTTTATCATCAAGACGGGTGAAATCCATATCAAACTCCTGGGTCCATATGAGCACAATTGAGCAGAATCTACAGGATGTCAGAGCGCGGATCGCCACAGTTTCACGTAGTTGCGCACGTTCTCCAGAAGAAGTTACCTTACTTGCAGTGAGTAAAACTAAACCTGTGACCGCTATCGAAGAAGCTATCGCGGCAGGCCAATATGCCTTTGGTGAAAATTATGTGCAGGAAGGGGTGGATAAAATCCACTATTTGGCCAATAAGCCCCATATTCCCCCTCTTGAATGGCACTTTATTGGTCCACTGCAATCCAATAAAAGTCGGTTAGTGGCAGAGAATTTCGCCTGGTGTCATACCGTTGATCGGCTAAAAATAGCACAGCGTTTGAGTGCACAACGCCCGGCAGATATGCCTGCGCTGAATGTCCTGATTCAGGTCAATATCAGTGATGAGCAAAGCAAATCAGGCATTGCCTTAGCGGAATTGCCTGCATTGGCGGCCAATATTAGCGAACTGCCGAATCTACATTTGCGTGGGCTGATGGCTATTCCAGCCCCCGAAACTGATTATCAGCGACAACTGGCAGTATTTGAGCAAATGAATCAGGCGTTCTTGACTTTAAAAGCCCAGTACCCTCAGATGGATACGCTTTCTATGGGTATGACGGATGATATGCCCGCAGCCATTGCTGCTGGCAGCACATTAGTGCGTATTGGCACGGCTATTTTTGGTGCCCGCGCGTAAACACCGTTGCGGCTTCAAGAACGGCAGACACAGGTTACCCAAAGTCATTGGAGTTGCAGGTAGGCGGCAAGAGAGCGAATCCCGATGACCTGACTCAAGTCAGTGATTCGGGTAAGTGAACATAGCCAACAACCCTGCGGCTTCAAGAACGAAGGGTAAAGGAGAGAATATTCAATGCAGCATCGCCACATTACATTCATTGGCGCGGGCAATATGGCTCGCGCGATTATTGCAGGTTTAGTGGTTGGTGGTTACCCCGCTAAAATGATCAGTGTTTGTGCGCCTTCCGGTAAAAACCGTGACGCGCTGGCCGCTGAGTTTGGTGTTATCAGTAGTGATGATAATATCGCCGAGGCACAAAAGGCCAACGTGATCATTTTAGCGGTTAAGCCTCAATTGATGGCCGATGTATGTCAGCCGTTACAGGAAAATGTCGACTTCACCGGCAAACTGGTACTTTCCATCGCTGCGGGTGTTCAGGTTTCGCGCTTCTATGCATTATTGGGCGATAGACTCAATCTGGTACGTATTATGCCCAATACCCCATCCCTGATAGGGAAAGGAATGAGCGGCTTATATGCACCGGAACAGGTTTCGCAGGATGACCGCGACTTCACTACTGCGCTAATGAGTTCGGTGGGCAAAGTTTGTTGGGTGAATGACGAGAATGGTATCAACAGCGTGATTGCGGCGGCAGGTAGTGCACCCGCCTATTTCTTCCTGTTTATGGAAGCGATGCAGCAAGAAGCCGAGCGGTTAGGTTTTGACAGTGAAACCGCCCGCCTGCTGGTGCAACAAGCCGCCTCTGGTGCCACTGCACTGGTGGAAGCCAACCCGCAATTGCCTATTTCAACACTGCGCCAGCAAGTAACGTCTAAAGGTGGAACCACGGCTGAGGCCATTCGGGTGTTTAATGAGCAACACTTAGCGGAAACTGTTGCCGCCGCCATGCAAGCGGCGATTGTGCGAGCAAAAGAGATGGAAAAGCTGTTCTAACGGCGACAAAATTTACAAAAACCGACACTAGCCCCGACCGTTTCTCGTTAAGATAGGGGTCTGTAACATATGCGAATATCTAATATTAAGGACGAAAGCAACTCATGCTAACGCTGACTTTTCTGGCCAAAACGGTCATTGACCTGTATGTGATGGTACTGCTGTTGCGCATCTGGATGCAGTGGGTTCACAGCGATTTCTACAATCCGTTTTCGCAATTTGTAGTGAAAATTACGCAACCGATAGTGGGTCCACTGCGCCGAATTATCCCATCACTGGGGCCAATCGACAGTGCATCACTACTGGTGGCATTTTTGTTGATGACCATTAAGTTCCCACTGTTATTACTGATTGGCAGCGGTTCGATATCCCTCAGCCCTTACAACCTGCTGTTTGGGGTTATTGCTCTGGTTAAAGCCGCCGGTTATCTGATTTTCTGGATCATGATTATCCGCGCACTGATGAGCTGGGTCAGTCAAGGTCGCAGCCCGATGGACTACCTGCTGCATCAGTTAACCGAACCATTGATGGCACCAATTCGTCGCATCTTACCTGCCATGGGCGGTATCGATTTTTCAGCGATGGTCGTTATTCTTATCCTGTATCTGATCAACTTCTTAGGTATGGATTTGTTAGGCGAGCTTTGGGTTATGCTGTGAGTGCAGCAACATCCTTGCTGGACGGGCTGGTACTCAGGCTATATATTCAGCCGAAAGCCAGCCGTGATCAGATAGTTGGTTTACATGGCGATGAATTGAAAGTCGCCATTACCGCCCCACCCGTTGATGGGCAAGCTAATGCCCACTTAATCAAGTTTATCGCTAAGCAGTTTCGGGTAGCGAAAAGTCAGGTCATTATCGAAAAGGGCGAGTTGGGGCGGCACAAACAGATTAAAATCGTCAATCCGCAACAGATACCGCCAGAAGTCGCGGTGTTGCTTGAGTGATATTTTCCCGCCAGACCATTCAGTCTCAGCCAAGAAGTATCAGCGAAAAATTCAGGATTCATTCATGCAAAAAATAGTATTAGCCACCGGTAACCCCGGAAAAGTGCGCGAGCTGGCAAGCTTGCTCGCTGATTTCGGCTTAGATGTCGTCGCGCAAACCGAACTGGGCGTCGAGTCTGCCGAAGAGACCGGCTTAACCTTTATCGAAAATGCCCTATTAAAAGCGCGCCATGCAGCCCAGATGACAGGGTTGCCCGCTATCGCCGATGACTCAGGTTTGGCGGTTGATGCTTTGGCTGGTGCACCTGGAATTTACTCCGCCCGTTTCGCGGGTACTGACGCCAGTGATCAGGAGAACCTCGATAAACTTCTGGTGACACTGAAAGATGTTCCCGATGGACAGCGCAGCGCTCAATTCCATTGCGTACTGGTTTATATGCGCCATGCTGATGATCCAACACCGTTGGTGTTCCACGGCCAATGGCCTGGCGTGATTGCTCATCAACCTGCGGGTACTGCCGGATTTGGCTATGACCCTATATTCTATGTGCCTGAATTGGGCAAAACCGCAGCAGAATTGACCCGAGAAGAGAAACACGCGGTATCTCATCGTGGCCAAGCCCTGAAATTGATGTTGGATGCGCTGCGCAATGCTTAAATTACCTCCGCTCAGTCTCTACATTCATATTCCCTGGTGTGTGCAGAAGTGCCCTTACTGCGACTTTAACTCCCATGCGCTGAAAGGTGATGTGCCTCATCAGGAATATGTAGAGCACTTATTGGCGGACCTTGATGTCGATGCGCCACTGGTCAGTGGACGTGAGATCAGCACTATTTTCATTGGCGGTGGTACCCCTAGTTTGCTCAGTGCCGAGGCAATGCAACAGTTGCTCGATGGTGTACGCGCTAGATTGCCCGTGGCCGTGGATGCTGAAATTACCATGGAAGCCAATCCCGGCGCTGTTGAAGCCGATCGCTTCAGTGGCTATCAACGCGCCGGTATCAACCGTATCTCTATTGGTGTGCAAAGCTTTAGTGCGCAGAAATTAACACGCCTTGGGCGGATACATGGGCCAGATGAAGCTAAGCGCGCCGCAGAGCTGGCAACCTCATTGCAGTTGCGCAGTTTTAATCTGGATTTGATGCATGGCCTACCTGACCAGACATTAGAGGAAGCGCTGGATGATTTGCGTCAGGCTATTGCGCTGAACCCACCTCATCTCTCTTGGTATCAGTTGACTATCGAGCCGAATACCAGTTTCAGTTCACGGCCACCTGTCCTGCCAGATGACGATGCGCTGTGGGATATCTTCCAGCAAGGGCATCAATTACTCAGTGCCGCTGGGTATCAGCAATATGAAACCTCGGCCTATGCTAAACCGGGTTATCAATGCCAGCACAACCTTAATTACTGGCGCTTTGGCGATTATCTGGGTATTGGTTGTGGGGCGCACGGTAAAATTACCTTTAGCGACGGCCGAATATTACGCACGATAAAGACCAAGCATCCCCGTGGTTTTATGCAGGGTAAATACCTTGATAAGCAATATGAAGTGGAAGCTGCCGATCGACCTTTTGAGTTCTTTATGAACCGCTTTCGCCTGCTGGAAGCTGCGCCACGCGCGGATTTCTATCACTTTACCGGTTTGGCTGAAAGTACCATCCGCCCGCAGTTGGATGAGGCGTTAGCCAAAGAGTATTTAATTGAAACAGAGGAGTACTGGCAAATTACCGAAAAAGGGAAGCTATTCCTTAACTCGCTGCTGGAGCTGTTTTTATAACTACAGTCTGATAAGAAACAAATTGGCCAATAATAAATAAACTGGCGGATAGATAACATGAGGGCATAATCTGCCCTCTGCGTATTTGAGATATCCCCGCAGATATTATACCCCCTCAAGAACATCATAGCCGGTGCTTAATTTACACCCACAGAATCCATAGACGGTGAATGCACCACCGCAGGCTGCGACACCCACTGTGGCGAAATAAATTCTGGATAGATCTCGACTGAATCCATTGCCCCCATAGCCTCAGTTAATGAGCCAATATCCAGACCCGACGCCTCAATCAATTCTGCCGTTAATAGTGGTTCAGGATTGGTGACTGGTTGTGGTTCGGCAATAAAGGCCTGCTCAATAGCCATTCCTCTGTCCAGCCGTAATATCAATTGATCAAAGGTCATATCCTGTTCTGATAACTGAGCAATGTGCTCTGCTGTTAATTTTTTCTGGTGAAAATAGTGTCTCAAATTTAGTGATTTATTTAGCGCCAAAGGGGGCTGCCCTTCACTAAATGGCACACCATACTCTTTTAATACTGTAATGTTATCCAGCATTAAATTAAAATTTTCGCGGCTATTGATATTATATCTTATTGCCCACTGAATGAGGACTTCGCGACTGAAACCATACTCCTGCCAACAAAACTCAATATCGAGTTCGGTAAGATCAATTCTATTTCTTAACACAAAATCTACTGATCTATCATCTAACGGAGAGTGGTTAATTGAGTTAAGTTGATCCAATAAATAGTCAATATCAGCCGATCGACGTAAATGATATTGACTGACTCTGTCGGCAAGATTTCTCGTGCTCAGATTGTCACGATCAAGTCTGGCTAACTGTTCCGCTGTCAGACTAATATGCTCGGCAATTAATGGTTGGCAAACTTGATTAATTCTCTCTCTTATCAGCGGCAAAGGATCAGCCACACGGGAATAGTAACGCCAGGCCACCGTTGCCAATGATACCAAATAATCTATATCAGCCGGATTATTTATCCGGTGGTTAACCGCCCACGTTTTAATCGTATTAAGTTGGCTAAGAGTATTATAGCCGTCAGATGAATCGATATCGGCTAACTGGCGGATACTCAATGTCAGCCCCAGGGATTTAAGCTCTTGGCATAACTGGTAATACTCGTTGGAATAAGGACGTAGGTTGAATAACTCATCAAAAGCAATCTGAGAATCTTCCACCCAAATAAATTCTACTTGTTTCCCTTGTCCAAGATACCAATCTACAAATGTGATACGGTTAAGTGCGTCACCCTGAATATCAAGAATGAGATTATTTCCACGACGCTCGGCTGATAAGGTATGTAAACCAATGGTATGATCCAGATACAGCTGATCTTCCCCACTGCTCTCCTCGATATTTATCACGCCACTGCCAGCACTATAATAATAGGTATCATCACCAGAACCGCCTTTTAGCTTGGTATTTTCGCGACCACGGATATAGATTATGGCATCATTCCCATCCCCGGAATCAATACTGTTTTCAGGGAGAAATGTTGCGGCATGAATTACAATCTCATCATTATCGGCACTGACAGCGGGTACCTGTTGTGCTGCAATAAAAGGGCGGTTTTCACTGTCTATATTTACCCGATAATAAACAAACTCACCGCTAACAGGGTCACGATACTGCGACTGCCCACATTTATCAGTTATTATCAAATGACGATAGGACTCATCTGCCAGATAATTCAATAAACGGATGCGCTGGTGCTTTTCCGATTGTTCGCGATGATGCAACAAAACATCGTCCCCATCAGCTTCAACAATTATGTCACTGAGCAACCAAGAGGCCAGAACTAAAGTATCTGTAGCCAATGAATCGTCATGATTATCTATTCTAATCTCTGTAGGATTGTCCATCTCATCCTGAATAAAGTAGGTGTCATTACCACCGTATCCAGATAACAACCCATGCCCTTTCAATGCTTGAAAAATATTATCATGTTGGTCCCCCAACAGTTCATAATGGGGTAAGAACCCTATCAATAGGGAGTGCTCACGGGGAGATAAAGTGACAAAATCCGGTAAAATGCATTGGCGTAATATTTTATCTTTCTCACCCTCAATTCGGTTTATATGGGTAACGACATGCTGCTGTTGATGAAGACCTAATGACAATTGTACTACCATGCTTTCTGGGCTGTTCTTTCCTAGCAGATGTTTATAGCCTCGATCAGTCAGCGGCAAATAATAAGCCACCATCTCCGGGGAGAATTCACACTCTTCATTAAAAAATGTTGGCCATAATGGCGTCAGGATAAAACCATCTGCAGTCTGAATATTGAAACTCAGCACTTGCTGTTTATAGTTATTCAGCATTTCATAAATATCAATTAGCCTGACCTCTGTTATATAACCGTCACTACTCCTGAGTTTAATTAATATATCTAACTGTTCTAGTTCGATAGAAATTATTTCATTTAAATTATGGTCTAGCAAAATATTACTGGTGGATAATTTTTCACTGTTGTTTTCCTGTTCCTCTTCAATACGTATCTTAACGGGATGATCACGACTATTTTTAAGAATGTGATAATTATCTAGCCCTCGTCCTCCGTTCGCGACTCCGGCCTCCAGCGCCAATACATCATTACCTGCATAAGCATGAATTTCATCTTCAGCCCCCATGCCATTAAGATAATTATCCAAGTCAGTACCCATGATTTTGTCATTAACACTTTCATGGCCGATAACATTTTCAAAATTATAGAGTAATGCAACTCTTTTCTTACTGTCATGAGAGATCTGACTGTAATATCCAGTATTTATATCTATAACACTATGAACATTCTTATCTAACATCTCTCCCAGAGTTACCGTATCATTACCCCTATCACCATTTAGTATATGTATATTAGTGCCAATAGATTTAGTTAAAATAAAAGTATCTGCATTCTCTCCGCCCTTATACTCCTTAACTCCTTCACCTACTGTAAAAATATTTTTCTTTTTACTATAACCTTCAGCTATATCATGCCCCCCACCTAAATCATACAGCGCAGCTACATCATTTTCGTTTACTTCAAGTAATGGATGAGCTTGTATTTCACCTTGTTTAGAGAGGGAAATTAAATTATGGCCCCCATATTCATTCTGAGAAAGAGAGATAATTTTATTTTGTTCTATTTTTGCCAATCGGTTCTGACGATAACGAACTCGGCTCCCCTCTTCTTCTCTAAGCGTAATTTTGTTTATCATTAGAGGTGTATCAAATGTATAATTTTCGGCGATCTTTTTTCCCCATGAACGATAATAAGTTCCATCATCTAAAATCACGATCAAGTCGAGAAAACCATCTTTGTTTAAGTCCGCCAACTGTAATTGTGATCGATGGGGAGTGAGTGAAGAGAGTAGATCATGAAGCCCCCTAGGTAATTTTATCTTACTCTGATTAAACTCATGAGTACTATTACCTGATAGTTGTAGCATTTCACCCTGTTTATTGAACAGCAGAACATCATCAAAACCATCCCGATTAATATCACCCACTAATGAATATGGATAATCCAGACTATTTCCATCATATAAACTTCGTTTTATTGGATTAATAAATTCACGTGAATGGGATGTAAAATCATTAATTTCCTCGGACTGAGGGAATAGTACTGTATCATAGTTATAAATCGTCATCCCATTATGAGAAAAAATAATAACCTCAGAAACTCCATCACCATTAAAATCACCTAATAATGGGAAGGCCATATTAGAAAATTCTTTTTCCAATATAGCCATAGGTAACTTTTCTGATGGCAACACTTGATTTATTTTACTATAACCTCCTTCAGTATTAGCTAGAAAAATATCCATTTCATAATACCAGCTATCAATGTAATCCTCCAAGGAAGAGAATCCTAATGAGTTTCTGGTTGAGGAAAAATAGGTATAGCATTTCCCATGAATAACAATAAAATCATTAATACCATTACGGTCAACATCACCATGAAGAATGAAGTTACCTTTCACAGAATCACCGCTTAACTCACTTAAATTATGATAAAGATTTAACTTCTCAATTTTAACAACACTCGCATTACTCTCATATTTAGTATTATCGGCAATAATAGTGTCATTAACTGAGTTTATATTATCCAACTGATAATACTCATGTTGACCCCGTTCAGCATATTCAGTATAAATTCGGGCATTTTCCAGAGGATCCCCCAAAAAAGCTCTCACTTTTTCAGTGATCTGCACGAACTGAGATCGATCATCTCGCTTAATAAAAGGAATGCTCTGGAGGATAGTTTCTCCTCGACTGTAAAACAGAGTATCAACACCCACACTTTTTTCTAGCAGTTCCTGATAATAATCATGCTGTTGTTGTTGAATATGACTTATGGTTTGGTTATATCTGATTTGGTTATCTACACCGGGTGCTAAGGGAAATTTTAAAAATAGCCTCAAGCCATTTTCAAATCTTTGGCCTCCCGTCATATCCGGTACAATGTCGCGAATTCTCTCAATCTGACTCACCGCAGAGTAAATTTCACCTGCAACCATCATTGTAGCGGCTAATATAATGCCTACCGGCCCAGCCATTATGCCTACTGTACCTCCTACGGCCATAGAAATAGCAACTCCCAGACCAATAGCGGCATTAATCGTTGAGAAAATACCACTAGCCATAAGATCTCTTCTGATATGTGGGTCTGTCTCAGTCGCCAATCGTGAAAAAGCGTAGTACGCCTGATAAATATCAATGCCAGAGGTGATTACTGACAGTATAGGTAGGGTAAAACGAGCAATGCCTGAGGCGGTCTGGCGAATAGCTATTTGACGAAGATCTTTAAGAAAATGGCTATTAAGCAATAAGGTAGGATGATGCTTTAATAACGTTATTCTACTCAGAAAGGCTGGTGTCATTACAGCCCCATTACCAATAATCTTTTGCAGGTAACGGATTCCCCAAGTCCTAAATGCAAATTGCAGCGCATTTATAGCAATATTTGCCCCCACCCCCCCCCCAAACCAGAGCTAACTGCTGCCGCATCTCCCTATTTTGTTCTGTGTTAAGTTCTCCCGAATTTAGTCGTCGTTTATAATCAGCAACCAAGCGGAATGCTGAAATTAATCCATACCCTTGCATGGCGTAACCCATTCGGCCAAAAGAACCATAGAAAGATGAAGGTTTTTTTAATAATGATAATATATGTACTTTAGAATTACTTTTGAAATTATGATTTTTAATTTCAGTTAATTTATGTTCTGTGGTTAATCGTAGATTTCTACTTTCTGTAACATTAAGCCCCTCCGTGATTCCCAATAAAATATCAGAGGGACTCGCATAGAGTCTCATATACCGCTGTAGCCACTGAGCCACAATCATGGCATCAACATCTGATGCAGTAGCCATAAAGAGGTCAAAAGCCACTGGGTTAACCTTTAGCTGAGAAATTATCGGGTTACTCCTTGAAAATTTCTCTGCATCGACTATTGCCTTTCCCTCAAATCTAAGCCCCGCTTTATACAATAATGTAGCTTTAATAGTTAGACCAAACGAATTGATATCTATAGTCTTTATTCGTTGGTACTCCGTATTAAAACCCAACTGCAAAAAATTTTGTAATGATAAGAATTGATGGGTGTTACTGGGGGTATCCATAATGGACAATCTAAGAGCACGCTCTTTAGGCAGCGAGTAATTATCGATCAGATAATCTTTTACCCTATCATGGGATATATTCGTTACAGTACCAATATTTGGGTCATAAAAGATGATTTTATTTATGCCAAAATCATCATTTTTTACTATTATTGCAAAATGATAATTCTCATGTGATAGTTGATAACATCCAACAGGTAATTCACTCAGATTCTCTTGGAAAAAAGGTGGACTATCAGTCTCTTTTAGATCATTTAACAACTGACGAAATCTATGCATATCATCTAATTCAGTCACTGATGCAATCAACTCCTGTTGACGATTATAGATATCACTATCTATAGATAAAGAATCCAAAAATAACTTTTCTTGCTTTTGCGAGTAAAAATGAATATAAGCCTGTGTTAATTTTTTCATCATATTATTACTGTTACTGAAATAAAGAGATTGCACATGGTAATCTATATCAACAGATAAATTGGAAAGATGATCAATGCTTTTAAGTACTTTATCATTTCTATCTTTAATCTTACCCAACGCACTTATTATTGATATATCATTAAAAAAGTCATTTCTCGCAATCTTATGTATCAATTTCAAGTTTTCATTTAAACTTTGAATGCGCATTGGATCATGTAAAGTCAGTAATAACTCATTAGTATTAATACTTTTATTAGTTGATTGTGGGAACCACTCAGCCAATTGTCGCCGTTGTTTATTGCTTAGTTCTGTAATAGCAAGATGCCCAGAAACCAGACTATCTATTATCCCTATAGTATTTTTTAAACGCTTCTGCATATTCTCTTTACGTACAGTCGTTATTTCCCCCCAGTGATTCCAATAAAGCTGCTCTGTTTGATTACCCGATAAGTTATTATCTTCAATATGTGCTTTAAGCTTATGGCCTCCAGAGTCTACCCCAAGAGCAGTGATTGCAGCTGACACATTGGTTTTAATACTAAATTTATGCAACTTGAACATAAAATCATGAGCAAAACTATTATTTCTATCATTACTACTCATTGAGCAGCCCACCAAACTGACCTGACTGGGTTTAATACTGATTTGGTGCTCTATCTTAAGGTTATGTGTGAAGGCGCTGAGATTCTCTGCTAGTTTTTTGGCTAACTGCCCAGCCAAAGTTTGGTGATGACCATCATGTTCATCATTCATCCGGCCATGCCCGACCACTTGCCAACGTAAATTACTCTTGCCACCTATGGCCTTCAGCCTTTTAATCAATTCTTGTTCATTAAGTTGATGCCAGCCACCATAGGGATTCTCATTCATGATAAATGCTCGGTAGTGGTTGTTTGCATCTAGCTGAATAACAATTGAGTTCCTAGGGTGCTTCCCCGCCAATCTTACTACCGCACGGTTAACTATTGGATCATTTTCGCACTGGAAGATAATCTGCATATCATAAAACATTGAACCATCTGTTTTATTAACTTTACTTATTGAAAGTAAATCCCAGTCATTGACCTGATGCATATTAGGTTGCTTTACTAAAAATTCACGTAGCGATGCTATTTTGAAAACGTCAGGATTATTGACCACTACAGATTGCCAATTATTTTCCTTACGTAAATTAGGTTGTTTTTTGGTTATATCAAGGTAATTAACAAACTTTAAATATGCATCTTCATTGTTAATGGTTAAGGCCAATAATCCAACATCAATCATACCATTACCATCAGAAAAATAAGGTATTAAATACTCTGAGTGTAATGTAACAAGTTGTTCAATTGTTTTTGTTTTATTTTTAACATCAGTTATTAATAATTCAATTGCCGCAGTGCCATTAATCAATAACACCCCATTTTTATAATGATAAGTAACCTGATGATCAGATGAATTGAGTAACGGTGTGTTCGGATCTTCAGCAGCCCAAGTCGCGATTCTTCCCGGGTATTGTGGTGAGTTACCCACTTCAGAGGTATAGGCTATTATCGGAATGTCTAATCCATCACGATGTAGCATATTGACAAAGCGCAATGCTGGATGCGTGGAACGAAATCCCAAAGGGCCACGACCCTGATCACCAATATTAGAAATTGACAGTATAACTTTCACTGGTTGTGATAGATGCATTTGCCTGATAGTATTTTTATAGACTTCATAAATAGATAATATATTTGATTCGCCATATTTATTACTATGTATACTGATAATCAACTCGAATCCGATAGGTTGCTGTATACTCTCCATCACACCAAATGCGATACGTGCTTCACTACTTTCCAGATCAAGTTGTAACACCACCGATTGATATGGATTATAAGATGCAAAAACCTCACTACTCTCTAATAGGGAAAGTTCGTCATATAATTGCAATATTAGTTGGGGGTAGTAATTTCTTTTTCCAAATTCAGAGTAGTATGACAATATGTGGCCCTGACTAATAACCTGCCAACTATTTATATAAGCCCCAGGAATAATATCCTTTTGTAAAATAGGGTTAAAATCGACTATTTCCTTTAAAAACTCAAGTCTAACACCCACTTTATAAGCCAAGTGATTCATTAACTCTACATATTTAGGATGACGTAGTTTAGGTATATTCTTACTAAGAATGACTTTTAACTCGACTAACTGTAGCCAAACCCTAGGATGAGTGATTGGTAATGCCTTAACTAGCCTATTATATTTGCTTAATGCATCCTCAATAGAGTATCCCGCTTGCTGTTCAGAAGCATCTTCAATACTTATCGTTCTGATGGTTTGTAAAAGATCTTGGCGAATCGTCACATCATCAGGTGAGAGTTTACGCCAAGAAATGTTATCTCTAAGTCCCGCAACATAAGCGACACCCTGTTCATAAGCGAAAACATACTCTTCACTATCATTAATTACCTTAACCATTAAATTACTTGGTATTTCCGCCAATCCTTCATAACTGTTAACAATAAAATCCATCACTATCTTCATATGGTAGCTATCATTAATTTTAGCACTTATTATTCTGTAGTCACCTTCATTCCCGATTGAATATAATTTGAAACCTCCATCATTAATTTCAATATTTAGTCCATTAGATTCCAGAAAGTAATTAAAAGCATTCAGTTTCGAGCTTTCTATCATTGCCTGATGATTAATCCAAGAATTATTGTTTTTTTCAGCTAGAATAATAGAGTCACAAACAATCGTATTATTAATTATTTGTAAATTATCAGGGATGTTTTTCGAAGTATAATTAGCGAGTATGAAACGTTCTAAGGTGGCTATTTGCCCTAACTGATTATGAATACTCTCTACCGTGATCTGTATCCTTCGGTCTGATAGAGTATTTATCACCAAAGTGGCCGCGATTAAATCTCGCTCACTGATGGTTACCTTCCATTTATCCCTTAATAAGTAAAATGGCAAAAACTTTCGCTTTATCCCTTCTGTATTGATATTGATAACATCACTATTAAACTCAAGTGGAATAGTAGATTCAAATAACTCGCGTATATATATTGGTAGATTCCTTTTCTCCTCAACGAGGCTATCAATAAAAATTCTACTTTCATTAACTTGTTCAACAGTGAAATTATCAAACCAGTGTTCAAACTGGTTATTATCATCAATCTTATTCTTAATATAACCAGCACGCTCAGATCTAGTCAGTGTATCGAAATACCTTATCTCATCTAACTCACCATGAATTTTTTCCAGGAAAAAACGTAATATGGCAGCTCTCGGCGATGCAGTATCTTGATCAATATAATTAATGATCTCCCTTCGGGTCGATACCAAGGCTGAGTAAAAATCAACATATAACCAGTATTTATAGACGCCGTCTAATGCATCTTGCTGCAACCAGGCCGGAAGGCGCTCATAATCAACAATCATGCCAACTTCACTGCCTGTCAATAATGAGCCTATCTCTTCCAGAGGCTTATCTTGGTAAAACTCTATAGGCTCATGGAGAATGCGAATGTCACCAATTAACCTTTTTTTTTGTAAGCTACGTAATATTGGCAGTTTACTATGCCAAAAATAGTTATTAGCTCTTAATCCAACAGGAGAACTTAAATAGACCGTACCACCACGTTCAGCACTAAATGTGGCATAAACAGAGCAAAAATATGAAGCGACTTTATAGTACATAATATTTGTTGCTCTCTTAACCTCCTGATCTAGTCCGCTCACTATATCGGTTTTTAACAACTCCCCTATCGCCATCATAAAATATAGCCCTGGGATATCTTTTAACCCGGACATAACTTGCTTATTATCAATTCCCAACTTTTCTTCTAACAATCCCATATAATGCCAAACATCACCTGAGTAGAACATATATAACCGTTCTTTTCCTGTCTGATGGGGAGGCGACTCCATAGAAAATCCAAGATGATCGATATATATAATTAACTCATTTAGTTTTGTATAATCATCAAGAACAATTCCATCAATGAGTAGGTCTGCTATTTTATTTTTTTCTGGCTCGCTTAAACTATCAGGCCCTGATATACCTTCTTGAACGATGAAGCTAACCATCGGTTCAATATAGTTAACTAGCTTCTCTTTTATTAAACTAATATTGACATATGAATAATAATATTTATTAACTCTCTCTTTATTAGTATCACTTATTCGCCTGTACGTTTCAGTGACCAGAGATAATCGCTGCTCTAATGATAACTTGCTTGAATGAAGCATAGATTCTGTATTTTCATTGACCATACTCACTCCTCAATAGATAAGTAGCATTGTATATAAATTCAATTTAAACGATGAATAATAACTAAAAAAAACGGTTTAAATATATCTCATAATAAAAGAGTGAAATATAAACACCAAATCAACAATAAGAATTAATCAAGATGACATTTACAGAAAGAGTAGCGGGGGTAATTTTTAGCGGGTATTTAAATAGATGTCTATTCAAAATAATTAAAGGAGAATGAGGGGAGTTATCCCCTCAATAATTTTATCCCAAAGATTTCAGCAAATCTTTACGTTGTTGCTCCAGTGAGGTAACTCGGCCACACACCTCATGACCAAATTGCTGGAAGTCCTGTTCTTGGTTATTCCATTCGTTCTGGATAGCCTGCTGTAATCCACCTAAATTGCCCATAATGGCCTGCAACGGATTATTTCCCGCACCACTGGTTGCTTGCTTGACGCCCATCTCGTTCAGGCTATCTTGCAAGACACCCCCCATACTTTGTTGTACTAGTTGACGGCCATCTTTCTCAACTTGATCAATAGCCTGATGGTGGAAGGTTAAGCCATCACTTCGTTTTTCAATAATACGGCTCATCTGCTGCTTTAGTTGATCATTGAGGGTTGTCAGGCGATTACGCACATTGCTGTTACTGCCTAACTCTTTAACAATCACTTTATCTAAAGAGACTCGTGCTTTCTCCAGACGTTGCTGCGCGCCCTGATCTATCCAAGGTAAATCTTTACGCAAGGCCGTTTGATAGCGGAATGCCTGTTGGCGCTGCGCATCGGTCAGCACTAATGTTTTGCCATTACGAATAACATCCCCATCTGGGGAAATCTGCAAATTACCGCTGACCCCAACGATCTGTACCGATTGCGGGCTGATAATCACATCATCCTGTGGCTTTACGCTGCATTGGTATTCAGCTTGTACCTGCCCGGCTGTCAGCATCAATATTGCCAGACCTACCGTTCGTAATGCTTTCATTTTATGTAACATAAGACTCCTGAAAACTATCTAAAAAATGGAGCGGCCAATCCGCTGTGCCAGTAGTTCTAAGGCAGCGGTTCCGGCAAGAGAGTTCCCTGCGCGATCTAATTCAGGTGACCAAACAGCAATACACAATTCATCCGGCACAATGGCAACAATGCCACCACCCACCCCAGATTTTCCCGGCATACCGACACGGAAAGCAAATTCACCGGCCCCATCATACATGCCACTGGTAATCATCAGGGCGTTGATTTGTCGCGTCTGCATAGGTGTAATCAATGGATCATGCCCACCGATATTGTGCCCCTGATTCGCCAGATAGACAAAACAGCGGGCCAGTTCGGTACAACTCAAGCGCATGGCGCAGTAGTGGAAATAGGTCTGCAGTACTGTCAGAACATCATTTTCGAAATTACCAAAAGACTTCATCAGATAAGCAATGGCCGCGTTACGATCTGAATGCTCAAATTCCGAACGTGCGACTCGCGAATCATAGCTGATGCTATCGTCGCTCACCAGTTGGCGCACCACTTCCAACATTCGTTGCTTCGGTGCACTCAGACGGCTTTGCAACATATCGCAAACCACCAGCGCCCCCGGATTAATAAAAGGATTGCGCGGTTTGCCCTTTTCTAACTCTAACTGAACCAGAGAGTTAAATGGCTGGCCGGATGGCTCTTTACCCACCCGTTGCCATATTTCTTGTTCACCATAACGGGATAATGCCAGCGTAAGACTTAATACTTTCGAAATTGATTGGATTGAGAATCGCTCATTGGCATCCCCAGCCTGAAATATCTTTCCATCCACTGTACAGACGGCAATGCCGAGTTTATCAGCCGAGACCTCAGCCAACGCGGGAATATAATCAGCCACCTTCCCCTGACCAATTAGCGGACGAACCTGCTGCAATATATCCGCTAGCAGAGCATTATCTAAAACTGTCGCCTTCTCAAAAACCTTTGCCAACACGATGCTCCCAATAAAACCCCGATAACAGCTTCAGTTAATTACCGCTGATAAAAACAAAGGCGCCTGCTTAGGCGCCCTTATTCATTATCTGCCGTTAAACCGGAAGATCAATCCCACCAGATATCAAACAGCTCACTGGTTTCTACATTTTTCAACTTACGGGCTTCCAGCCATTTAGTGACCAATGCGCGATGCTCATCAGTACAGTGGCCGATCTCTTGCAGGCAAATAAGACCTTCCCACTGCAAATAGCCACTGCCATCAAATGCCAAGCCGTTTGCTTCAATAACTTCATCGATAAAGGCATCGACGGTTTCATCAATGACATCAACACCGGTACCTTCAGGGAAGGTCCACTTTACCGAAAAACCTAATTCCTGAAACTCGGCGATATGCATTTTCTTACGTAAGCGACGACTACGATTGTTAGCCATTATTCTTTCCTCTCAAACATCAGATCCCAAACGCCATGTCCCAGGCGTTGGCCACGTAATTCAAATTTTGTCAGCGGACGCGAGTCCGGACGAGGTACATAATCATTTTGTTCTGAAAGGTTGCGGAATCCGTTCACACCTGACATCACTTCCAGCATATGTTCCGCATAATGTTGCCAGTCGGTGGCCATATGGAACACGCCCCCCACTTTTAATTTGCTTCTCACCAGTTCGACAAAAGGTGTCTGGACAATACGGCGCTTATTATGACGCGCTTTGTGCCATGGGTCAGGGAAAAACAGCTGAACCATATCCAGTGAAGCATCTGGAATCATATTTTCCAGCACTTCAACAGCATCATGACACATGATCCGCAGATTACTCAGGCCCGCTTCGTGAGCGGAGCCAAGGCATGCCCCCACCCCCGGTGAGTGAACTTCTATCCCCAGAAAATTCTGCTGCGGATTGCTGGCCGCCATAGCCACCAGCGAAGTGCCCATACCGAAACCAATTTCCAATACCACTGGTGCTTCGCGACCAAAGAGGGCGTTTAAGTCAATCGGCGTTGCTTGATATTCCACGCCCATCACCGGCCAGTAGCTATCCAGCGCCAGTTGTTGGCCCTTGGTTAGGCGGCCCTGACGGCGGACAAAACTACGAATTCGGCGCATGGCACGGCCGTTTTCATCAAATTCCGGGGATATGACGTCATTTATCATGGTGCTTTCTGTCTATTGGTTACGTATATGAATGCGCATTATGCAAAGATACGCCAGTTTATCAACTATGGACGTCATAAGTACAAAATTAAGCAGTAAATAACGTCTATATGCACAATTACATCAGTGATTCGGGCGAGTGAGTGCAGCTAACACCACTGTAGCTTCAAGTACGAAGGGATTCCCCCAAAGTTATTGGAGCTACAGCAAGGCAGCCAACGAATAAGTCCCGATGAGCTGACTCAAGTCAGTGATTCGGGCGAGTGAGTGCAGCTAACACCACTGTAGCTTCAAGTACGAAGATATTCCCCCAAAGTAATTGGAGTGACAGCAAGGCAGCCAACGAATAAGTCCCGATGAGCTGACTCAAGTCAGTGATTCGGGCGAGTGAGTGCAGCTAACACCACTGTAGCTTCAAGTACGAAGGGGGTTTACAGCGCCGGAACTCTATGCTGCAATCCAGCCCTATTTATCTGCCGAATATCGATACCTGCTTATGATGCAAGCGCAACAATTCGCGCACGCGGTACTTGATTGGTACCAACGCTTTGGCCGTAAGACACTGCCGTGGCAATTGGATAAAACACCTTATCAAGTGTGGTTGTCAGAAGTGATGTTGCAACAAACTCAGGTTGCGACGGTCATTCCCTATTTCCAACGCTTTATGCTGCGCTTCCCTGATATCCGTGCTCTGGCAGCGGCACCACTGGATGAAGTTCTGCATTTATGGACAGGGCTGGGCTACTACGCCCGCGCCAGAAATCTACATAAAGCAGCCCAAACCGTGGTTGAACGCCATCAGGGCGAGTTTCCTACTACTTTTGACGAGATCCTTGCACTGCCGGGTATTGGTCGCTCAACAGCCGGGGCAATATTGTCGCTCGCTTTAGGACAACATTTTCCTATTTTGGATGGCAACGTGAAACGCGTGCTAGCTCGCTGTTATGCTGTTGAGGGATGGCCCGGTAAAAAGGAGGTCGAAAGTCGGCTGTGGCAAATCAGTGAAGAAGTGACACCCGCTAAAGGTGTTGGCCAGTTTAATCAGGCCATGATGGATTTAGGTGCCATAGTTTGTACCCGCTCTAAGCCAAAGTGCGAGCTTTGCCCACTGAATACCGGCTGCATGGCTTATGCTAACCACAGTTGGGCACGATACCCTGGTAAAAAACCGAAACAAACTATACCGGAAAAAACTGCCTATTTTCTTTTGATGCAAAACGACACTCAAGCATGGCTTGAACAGCGCCCCCCCGTGGGTCTATGGGGCGGGTTATTTTGCTTCCCGCAATTTGCTGAACAAGAAGAACTTGAACGCTGGTTGCAGCAACAGGGGATTTCAGCCAACGGCTTGCAGCAACTGACCGCCTTTCGTCATACCTTCAGCCACTTCCATCTGGACATTGTTCCGATGTGGCTGAATGTGGGATCAGTCCGTGGATGCATGGATGATGGTGCAGGTCTCTGGTATAACTTAGCACAGCCACCTTCGGTAGGACTGGCCGCCCCAGTTGAGCGCTTATTGCATATGTTGGCAAAAACAGCGTTAGCAAAACAATAACGGGCAACACTACCGTCTACCCAAACGGCTTTATTTGACGATTGTCATAGAAGAGGATTTAGCATGAGCAGAACGATTTTTTGCACGTTTTTAAAGAAGGATGCTGAGGGGCAGGATTTTCAGCTGTATCCGGGTGAAATAGGCAAACGCATTTATAACGAAATCTCAAAAGAAGCCTGGTCACAATGGATTGCCAAACAAACTATGTTAATCAATGAGAAAAAACTCAGCATGATGAATGTGGCAGACCGTAAATTGCTGGAGCAGGAGATGGTCAACTTCTTGTTCGAGGGGCAGGACGTTCATATTGAAGGTTATACTCCACCGAGTAAATAACCACAGGGGGCCAGCGCTGGCCCCTTGTTATTCCTCATCAAGATATGGCTTGTAAGATGAAGAAAATTTTAGCTTTGCTGGTAATTGCACCATTGTTAGTGTCTTGCTCAGGCAATAAAAATCAGGCAGATAGCGAAGCCTTTGTCAAAGACACGAACGGTTTTGAGATTTTAATGGGCCAATTTGCCCACGATATTGAAAATATTTGGGGATTAAAAGAAGTCTTAATCGCGGGTCCGAAAGATTACGTTAAGTATACGGATCAATATAAAACCCGCAGCCATATCAATTTCGATGCCGGTACGATTACGGTTGAAACAATTGCCACGACCGATCCGGCGGCTCACTTACGTCAGGCGATCATCACGACATTATTAATGGGCGATGATCCAGGTTCGATCGATCTCTATTCTGATGCTAACGATATCCAGATAAGCAAAGAACCTTTCCTTTATGGGCAGGTGCTCGATAATAATGGCGAACCGATTCGCTGGGAGTGGCGGGCGGCCCATTTTGCTGATTATTTACTGCAAACTCGAATGCAAAAACGCACCTCTGGCTTGCATGTTATCTGGTCGGTAACCTTGCAATTAGTGCCTAACCATCTGGATAAGCGTGCTCATAAATATCTGCCACTAGTGCGACAATCAGCTGAGCGATATGGTGTCGAAGAGTCATTGATTCTGGCGATCATGCAGACAGAGTCGAGCTTCAACCCGTATGCCGTCAGCGGCTCTGATGCGCTGGGCCTGATGCAAGTCGTTCAGCATACTGCCGGGCGAGATGTATTTAAGTTAAAAGGCAAAGGTGGTCAGCCAAGCCGTAGCTATCTATTTGATCCAGCCAATAACATTGATGCAGGCACGGCATACTTGTCAATTCTGCAAAATACTTATTTAGGTGGCATTCAAAATACAACCTCACGGCGTTATGCCGTTATTACCTCTTATAATGGCGGTGCAGGTAGCGTATTACGCGTGTTCCACAGTGATAAGAACCAAGCGGTGAATATCATCAACAATATGGCACCGGGTGATGTATTCCAGACGCTAACCACTAAGCACCCATCCGGTGAATCCCGCCGTTATCTGGTGAAAGTTAATAGCGCACAGAAGAGCTACCGCCGCTATTAATTGAGTGGCGCTTAGTCAGTAAAACTTTGATGGCACAGTTCCCTGTGCCATCAGATTACTTATCGGTTGTCGGTTTGCTGCCATTACTGAGTCACGACGTAACCAAAGATACGACGCCACTCTACATCACCTTTTTCGATATAAACGCCCTGCAATTCTGGAGAAAAGCCCGGCAATAAATTAATGCCCTCTTCCAACGCCAAGAAATAACGCTGAACCGCCCCTCCCCATACTTCACCCGGCACCACGCACAATACACCCGGCGGATAAGGCAATGCACCTTCCGCAGCAATACGCCCTTCCGCTTCAGCAATAGGAATCAACTCAATATTATCGCGGATAAACTGGATATTGGCATCTTGCGGGTTCATGATTACCTGCGGAAAACCCGTCTTGCGGAACATCTCTTTTTGCAACTGTTTAACATCAAAACTGACATACAAGTCATGCATTTCTTGGCATAACTGGCGCAAAGAGTAGCCGCGATAGCGCTCTTCATTCTTGCGATATATCGTCGGGAGCACATCACAAAGCAGTGCATCTTGCTCAACGTAGCGTTCAAACTGTGTCAACATATCGACCAGATGTGCCATTTTTGCTGGATTTTCTGCTGGCGTTAGCAAAAACAGGATCGAATTCAGATCGCACTTTTCCGGCACAATGCCGTTTTCACGTAAGAAGGTCGCCAATATCGCGGCTGGAACACCAAATTCTGTATATTGACCCGTGCTGGCATCAATTCCTGGTGTCGTCAGTAATAACTTACAAGGATCAACCAAATACTGATCTTGGTTATACCCTTCAAAACCATGCCAACGTTCATTAGGCACAAAATTAAAGAAACGCGCGTCATTGGCAATGATCTGAGTATCATAATCTTGCCAATTTTTACCGCCGACAGTTGGGGGAATAAAAGGCCGTAACATTGAGCAGCGCTCTAATAGTGATTTGCGGGTTTCGATACCCAGCTTGACGCAATCCATCCACATACGGCGGCCGCTGTCACCAGAATGTATTTTAGCATTAACATCCAGTGCTGCGAATAATGGATAGAACGGGCTGGTCGAAGCATGCAACATAAATGCATTATTAAAACGTTTATGATTGCAGTGTCGTTTTTGCCCTTTGATATGGTTATCTTTTTTATGCACCTGCGAGGTCTGGGAAAAACCAGCCTGCTGTTTGTGCACTGATTGAGTCACAATAATCCCAGGATCGTTTTCGTTTAATTCCAGTAACAATGGAGAGAAATCCTTCATCATCGGAATAAATTGCTCGTAACCGACCCATGCGGAATCAAACAAAATGTAATCACATAAATGACCAATATTATCAATTACCTGACGTGCATTATAGACAGTGCCATCATAAGTACCCAACTGAATGATAGCCAATCTAAATGGCCGTGCCTCTTCCGCTCGGTCAGGCGCGACTTCACGCAACTGCTGGCGTAAATAGCGCTCATCAAAACAGTGGGCATCAATGCCACCAATAAAACCGAATGGATTGCGGGCCGTCTCTAAATAGATGGGGGTCGCCCCAGCTTGGATCAGTGCGCCATGGTGGTTAGATTTATGATTATTGCGATCGAACAAGACTAAATCACCACGGGTTAATAAGGCGTTAGTGACCACCTTATTCGCAGCCGACGTGCCATTCAGTACAAAATAGGTTTTATCTGCATTAAAGACCTTAGCCGCATATTTTTGAGCATCTTTGGCCGCACCTTCATGGATAAGTAAGTCGCCCAATTTAACATCGGCATTGCACATATCCGAACGGAAAATTGTCTCACCATAGAACTCAAAAAACTGGCGACCCGCTGGATGCTTACGGAAAAACTCTCCCCCCTGATGTCCTGGGCAAGCAAACGTTGAGTTATTCATCTCAACATATTTTTTTAGCGTTGAGAAAAAAGGCGGCAACAGATTCTTTTGATATTCACTGGCAGCAGCTTCCACCTGAGCATTGTAAAAACCCTTATTGGCCTCACCCAGCGTGATGACACCTTTAATAAGAGGCAAATAATCTGCAGAAACCGTCTGTTCTGACATCACAGCAATAAAAGTCGGAATAGCAAAACCAAGATCATGCAGCCTTGACAATATACCGGCATTCGCGTCTTCAACCGACATCACCACGGCGGCAACATCCGTAAAATCAGTCTGATTGAGGTACACCACACCGCGCTGAGTTTCTATATAAGAAGCTAGACGGGCGCTTGTTGCTATTTTTAATAGTGTCATATCACTTACTCTCAAACGGTCAGGTATGAGGCTGCCACTTAGGCATATAGGTGACATTGCATAGCGTTGAGTACTAATGCAATGCCGGCAAATTGATGTCTTTACGGACGCACTTTTCCCCGACGGAAATGTAAGCCTGAGTGATAGGTGAGCTGGTTTCAGCACCGACCAGTAAACATCAGTAAAATCAGAGCCTTTGCTCTATTTTTAATAATGCCTAACAGTGGGCAACAGATAGCCTTACCGCATGAGAGGAATAAGGGACTTAGCAGAGGTAAAACAGAAAAGAGTGCGCATAAGGCGCTCAATATGCATTGGGGAGTGTAATACCGTCATGACCGCCTCCTGTTTGAATTCTCAAAATAATATGGACTATAAGCATGAATACTAATGCTAAAATTTGCGCAATAGTTGCATGTTTTATCCATCGGGGCAACCCTTGATAGCCAATAAAAATGCATATTTAGTGAATATCTAAGCTATTGTTATTTAACGAGCCAAATAATAAAAAATCGATAAATCAATCAGATAAAACACTTTGCTATGATACTAAAATCGAGGAGTTTTATACGTTTCTCACTATTTTGAGTGAAAATAGAGCAACTGATCGCCTTTATATCAGAAACTCATTGACGATTTGGCACCAATACGGTTTAATGCGCCCCGTTGCCCGGATAGCTCAGTCGGTAGAGCAGGGGATTGAAAATCCCCGTGTCCTTGGTTCGATTCCGAGTCCGGGCACCACCTTATTATCAATGGACGTCAACTGACGTCCATTTTTGCATTTAAAATCCTGCTGTTACTGCTATCATCCCCCTACTCCATATCAACTGAATTCAACCTGATTCTACCTACATCAAGTTACACCTGTGGGCACAAATGAGGGTACAGTCCAGTTCGATAATTATTATACCCACAAAATCTCTTCCGGAGGCCATCCATGGCACTCACCGATGTGAAAGTCCGGTCAGCAAAAACCGAAGATAAACCTTACAAACTGACTGACAGCGATGGCATGCATTTGCTGGTTCATCCCAATGGGTCAAAATATTGGCGGCTACGTTATCGCTATCTCGGCAAAGAAAATACCCTGGCATTGGGCGTCTACCCAACCCTCTCCCTTTCAGAGGCGCGGGTTAAACGCGACGCAGCGCGCAAATTGATTGCCGAGGGCTCCGACCCCAGTGAGGTCAAGCGGGCGAAAAAAGCTTTACCCGATACCACTCAAACATTCGAAGTTATTGCCCGGCGCTGGCATGCTGCTAATAAGCAATGGTCTGAGCAACATAGCGCAAAGGTGCTCAAAAATCTGGAAATGTATCTGTTTCCTGTGAACGGTACTCGCGATATCGCTTCACTCAGGACACCCGACCTGCTCATCCCTATTCGGGTAGCCGAAAATGCAGGATTTCTTGAAGTGTCTGCCCGTCTACTGCAACGCACCACCGCCATCATGCGTTATGCCGTCCAGTGTGGGATCATTGATTATAATCCGGCTCAGGATATGGTTGGGGCTCTTACCACGGTTAAACGCGTTCACCGGCCTGCCCTCGAACTTAATCGCATCCCAGAGCTGCTTTCGCGTATTGAGGGTTATAAGGGTCAACCTCTTACTCGCCTGGCCGTGATGCTTAATCTGTTCGTTTTTATTCGTTCCAGTGAACTTCGTTATGCACGCTGGAGTGAAATCGATACAGAAAGAGCACTTTGGACCATCCCGGCTGAAAGAGAACCTATCCCCGGCGTTAAATTCTCACACCGAGGTTCAAAGATGCGCACCACGCATCTGGTCCCACTCAGCCAGCAATCGTTAGCTATGCTGGAAGAACTTCGCCTTTCTGGTGGTGAGAGTGGTCTGATATTTCCCGGTGATCATGATCCTCGTAAGCCCATCAGTGAAAACACCATCAACAAGGCATTACGTTTGATGGGGTATTAGACCAAGACGGAAGTATGTGGACATGGTTTCCGAGCGATGGCCTGCAGTGCATTGATTGAGTCTGGTTTGTGGTCACGGGATGCGGTGGAGCGGCAAATGAGCCACCAGGAGCGTAACGGTGTTCGGGCAGCGTACATTCACAAAGCCGAGTTTCTGGATGAGCGCAGACTGATGCTTCAATGGTGGGCTGATTTTCTGGATACAAATCGGGAGAAGGTAGTTAGTCCGTTTGATTTTGCAAAACAGTATGTTCCTAAGTAATAAAACTCCGGCTTGCGTATGCAGATAAAAACAGTATCCGGTGAACCACCTTGCGTGTATGGAGAACGGTGGAAACAAGCTATCTCAGTGTCCTGATTTTGTAATCCACTACAGAATACACAGGATGATGTGATTATTAATCTGGTGATGGGGTCGATATTTCTGGTGCTACCTACGCTCTGGCTGGTGGCGATGACGTAGGCTGGAGTGAGGGTTGGCGTGGCGGTGAATGGTGCTCTGGCGAGGGGGAAGGCTGGGGGGATGATTGGAAAATCATAAAGCTATCATGCCCTTCTCTTAATAAGTTATATTTTCCTGAAAATAGCAGAAAAGGAAAATTTTTATTGCAGCGCTAATTATTTTTATTTTATTCATCATCCCAATATCTAGTTTAATAAAATATAAAAAATGATAAGTAAATCGACCCTTATCATCTTTTCGAAAAATAGTTAATCAATAACGCCAAGCCGCGTTAGAATATTCACGTCCACCTTCGACATCTGAAGCTGCATCGGCTAGTAATTCACGACCTTTACTATCAGAAGCTAAGCCAACATAACTCTCTACAGACCATCTATTGCGAACATACGCTTTTGCAATAGCTAAACGGAAACGATAACCTAAATCCCAACTACGTAGCCAACCAACATCTGGTAATTGAGGAAGAAGCATATTACGAGCTTTTTGTGATAACTCAGACTTCAATATTTTATGATGTATATTTTCATATAACTTTTCAATTATATGAAGTCCTTTATCACCACCTGACTTTATAGCAAGGAGAATAAAAAAACAATCAAGCATATCTGCTTCTGGTTCATCAAGATCGTTAGTAATAGCTATTAAAGAGTTATACCAAGGTTCTAAACCTTCGACAATCACAGCATTCGACAGCCAACCAAGCGCATCTGCAATATTAAAAAGCAAGCTTGAATGAGTTATATGTCTAATTACCTCATCTTTAAGGATATAATCATATTGTGATAAGAACTCTTCCTTCCAAATATTTGGTACTATTTTCTTTGTATTTAGTCTTTGAACAACTTGTGCAACAGCGATACTCGGAAAATTATCAAACACCATACTGGCGATATTTTTATCATCACGCGCAACTAAGTCGTTTATGAAATGTATAAGTCCTTTAGTACTGGAAGGAACCAAAGGAAGCAATTTTATCATATCGATATCATCTAATATATATCTATTCGCGAGTAAAAACTCAGGATTTCGTTCAGTTACAATTTCACGAGCAATTGGATGAGCATAACTAAGCGTCCAAAAATCAGATGATTGAATAGTCTCTATCAAACTTTCAAAAATGAGTTTCCCACTATTAGAATTCGATCGTGATGATAAAATAAAAAGATCTAAAACAGACTCTGATTCTTGTGGCCAAAAATCAATTAAATTATCGACCCCAACCATTGTGATTGCTGGGAATATCATTTCCATTTTATTATTGTTCAACAGAATATTACTGACCAACATCATTTGCTCATGGCCAGCAAATATACCATCAACTAAATCTTGTTTTAAATGTTTCGCATCATTTAAAGTCGGAAATGATTCAGAAATAATATCAGTGATGCGCTGAATGGCTCCCACTTGAGATTTATGACCAAGCGAATGAACTTCAGTCAATGGTCTAAATGATCCTCGTTGCTTACGAACATCTCGCCCATATACCCACAGGAAAGTACGTAATGAAGTTTTACCGTCACTTTGCACATCGGTTAGCGCATCATTTAACCAACCAGAAGAGGTGTTCTCAATTACAGAGTTATTAGATTCCTCTTGTGCAAAGATAGCAATAATATCAAAACGAGCAGAGCCTGTTGATCTTGGCATTCGGGAAACGGCTGTCTGGAATCGAAAATTACGCCTAAGCCTAGGCCATTGCTGTGACCAAACAGCAAATAATGGCTTATCAAGCCGATCTGAAGAAAGGACCTCAATGTTTGTACTTATTCTTCCATACAATGAGTCAATCAATTTCTTCGCAATTGTAATATCTAATAATCTCTGAGAGGGATTTTTTTTAATTAAACCAACCTCCAGAGGTTGTCTGTAATAATCTATATCTAAAGAAGCATCAGGGCGACAAATAACCTCCTGTAATATAGACAAATCCTCTATAGATTCCAACATAGTTGGCTCTAGCAATAAAGCATGAGTCCAAACACACCCTGGTCTTGGCATCTCTGGAGCAGGCCATGTATACATTAAGACATAACGCCCAATCGAAGGCGCGGGTAAACCAGTCCAGTAGCCCTGTGAACTTCCGAAAACAACACCCGGAGCAAGATCACTTAGCTCTGTAAGGTATGCATTTTCTTCACCGAGAGGTAATGACGAGGCTATTAATCTATGACCATCATCATAACCAAATAAACAATGATCTAGTTTCATTTACCCGCCGACATAAGCCATATAAGTGGTTCGGTCAAATCATTTCCTTCACTTTCCAGACCAACTATTTTAATTCTTCGACTTGCTAGCAAATTGGCTACCTCATCAACCGCTGAATCATCATTAAGGTTAACCCCTTGAGCAGAAACTCCATAAATCTGATGCTCAAAGTAATCCTTATTAGCCTTCAGGAATTGAGCTACAAGTGGCATATTCACTTCTAACCAGTCGTAAGGTGTTACTCCAGAGTGATGAACTAAATCCCATGCAGAGATTAATAACGCTATTCGCCGCAATCGTGGCTCAAAAGGTGGCCGGATAATATCACTAAGCAGTTGCACAATTTTAACTTGTGCTGGCAATAACTTAGGTTCCCATTCAGTTATTCTCGTTTCAGCCGGAGAATCATTTAAGCTTTCATCTATCTCGCTATCACTAGGCAATCTTGCATTGAGTTCAGTAACTGAAATAAAATCTTCCCTGACATCTGAACTAATAAAGAATAAAATCCCATCATCCTCGGAAAAACCTTTCATGAAATCTTTTCGGAAAGTTCTATCTTCAACCTGACGATCAAAAGTCTCTCCAGCTAGATCAGGGAAAAATGCAGTTCCTTTCTCATCTGTTTCGCGATTTCGCAAATGGATTGCTACGTTCATATCCCCGATTTGAGACGTTCTCGGTACAGGCTCAAAATTTCGCCATGCTTCAGCTATGCGATTAAGGTAAGTAAGATTTCCATCATAAGCATCTAATTCTAAACGACAAGTGGTCTCATTTGACTCAACTAAATGCCAAAGTGCGGCTAAAAAGGTTGTCTTGCCTGATGCTGGCAATCCCATGATTATGAAATTTGAATTCACTGAACGATTCTCCTTAGCAACAGTTTATCAAATTCATCTGTCAACTCCGGAATACTCAGATTACGAATATCTTCAGGAGGTTTCGCTTTCAACCAAGTTCTCAAAAGAGGAGCTAACCCTTGTGCTGGTTCTGAATGAGGATGTAGCGCACGAGCAGCCGTATGAAATACTTCGATATTAAACTTTCCAGACAACATGGATTCAATAGATTGTTCAAATGTAGCTAAAGCATCTCGAGCTTCAGTTTTATCAACACCATCAAGCAAATCAAATTTCGTAACAACTAACTGAATTTGCGCATGAGCTGCGATATTCCCCGAGTTGGCTACTACACGAACGATATTCCTTACAGAAGCAAAAACCTCTGCTCGTTTTCGAGGTGCAGCTACACGTTCACCATCGACGATAAAAGCAATAGTTGTTGCCTTACAAATCTCTACCATATCTACAGCACGATCAGGGCGATCTCGGATTTTCCGATAAACTTCCCCAGCCCGTTCTGAAATAAGAAGGTCATGACGTAAAAGATCTGTCTCATCTGACAATGCCAAATGAAAGAAACGTAGGCCATCTTGAGCTGATGTCCTATCTGTGTCTGGATAGGACTTTCCTGACTCAGCCCGAGAATGGAAACTTTTTCTTTCAAATCCCATTAAAGTCAGACTGTGACAAAAATATGTATGAATAGACCCTAGTTTCTTAGACGGTTCCGTGCCTCATAAACCAGGCACTTTCATAAACTGCAGGGGCTTGATCTTCACAGGCACTGTGACGACGTTTAGCATTATAAAACATTTCTACATAATCGAAGATATCCACCTTAGCTTCTTCTCTATTTTTATACATCCGTTTCTTGATTCGTTCTCGTTTCAGCAACTGGAAAAACTTTCTGCCACCGCGTTATCATGGCAATTATCGGCCTGCGCCCCCAGATCGCCTCCCCACAACAGCACGGTGCCACTGTCTTCCTGCCAGTATTGCGACGTCAGGCCGGGGGGGAACTGTTCAACATCCGCCGCACTGCCGGTGAGCAGAAGAATACGCAATTTGCGGGGCCAGAAGAAACCATAGCGAGTCCGGAGAGTCTGTTGCAGTTCACGGATCCAGGCACTGCTAACAGCCTGATGTTTTAGCTGTACTTTCTGAACAGCAACATTCTTTTGCTCATTATCTACTTTCCGAAAGAATCTCAGCCTAGAACCTACAGCAATTAATGAACGCCGACTGGCAAGCGCCAGGGAGAGAAAAAGGGAACTGACAGGATGGCTCCGCCAACCAGTAACTTATCTTTCGCGGAGCCCCACCCCAACTCATCCCCCCAAAAATAAAAAAGAAAAAACAAAAAACAAAAAACACACCAGAAAATTTAATAATAAAAGTTTTCATTTTATAGCCCACCCTTATCATCGGCGGCTAAAGTGAGAAAATAGGACACGATTAAAAAATTATGGTATTTATTTATAAGCAAGTAACGCCCTAGTTCAAGAAACTCCTTCACGTACTTAATCTGTAAAACCTCAGTTACCGGCTCACATAAACATAGGTAATCAGCAGTATTAATATAATTAAATGACATCAATGCACTCTCAGACATGAAATCAGACGTTTTTATCACAATGTCATTTTTTCTTTGTCACTTAGACCAGAACATAAAACACCTGACAACTGATTATCGCAGGACACTTCGCCCCAAATAATTGATTTGTCTACACCACCCACCCAATTTCAGGTCGATAGAGAGAGTCAAAGGATAATCCTTTATTTTCAATGCTCTCGCTATTTTTTCCAAATAATAAAATAATTGACTCAGATTAATTATCAATAACTGTCTTGATCAGTTCATTTCCATGCAAATGAGTGGCAATGAGAATAATATATTCACTTTGTCCCTCATCTAACCATGAATCTAACGATTCATATACACTATTACCAAACAGAATATTTGAAAAAGGGAAAATGAGATTAAAGCGCTTACCCCACAATTTTTCCAACTACAATTTCAGATCATCAGAAAAGACAGATATGATAGTCAACATAGCACCTGGCGGTAACAGAGTTATATGTGTATAGATATCTTCTAGCAACTCAGGCATCATTTTATTAAAAAGGGACTTCATCCTTTATTCATACTGTTCTTTCTCATTAATGTTATGTACAAATGAAGAAAAGGCGAGATACCGTGACATATGCGTAAATTTAGGTGTATATCTAACTGGTAAGAAAGAGTTACTCATTGCATCAGTTACGCCCCCACTAATATCAGGAAACTTAACCTTTATATCAATAATTTTAAGATGAACTCTTCCTTTTTGCAGTAACGCTTGATAATAATCGGTGCGTATTGCATTCCAATATTCCCCCTCTAAGTTACTGCCATTCCATAATAATAACCTGAAAGTAAAAATCCCGCCCCAAAGTAACAAAGGTATTAACAGCAGTTCCGACCAGAAAATATAAGAATTTTTAGACAGATATTGTGAAAAGAAACCCAGAAAAATGCATAGATAAACTATGACTATCAATAATAAGATACTGCCCCATAGCCACAGAGATAGTGTTTTAGTAGTTGTTTTTATCTCAGCAGGTATATCGAGAATGTTTACTGGCATGCCCTTATTCCTTGAGTACAAGCGAACCAGAGGAGATAAGCGTAGCGCCACAAGCACAGTGATGCCCCTCTAACGCAACGGGGAGCCCATTATCGCAATGGTTTTCGTCACCTTCAATGATGCTATTTATGCCATGTTTTGGGCAAGAAACTCTATCTGATTTGCGAGTAACAAGCCTGCCATCAATAGAGACTTGAGCTGAGCCAGTTAACACCACACCACCATGAGATGTTTTATTCCAACACAAATGATTTTTCTCATAAAATAACACCTCTTCCAAAAACTAATATACTAATTATTAATAACAACTTCCGGTAATCTTTTCAGCAGGTCAGGTTTAAACTGTTCAGGATCATCAACCATTACCCACTGACCACTAGAGTTTCTTTCTTGTATTTTTTCAGGTTTTTTGTAGGTTCCAGTTTTAGGGTTTACCTCAACAACCTGATCTTTTCCTATAAATTTAAATGCAACTTCAATATTAGAGTCCATATAGTAATCTTTTATCTTTCTAAAGCCCTTAGAATAGTAATCAACATCTCCACCACTAGCTGAATAAGGAAAGCCATTCAATCTAATTAATGTATCGTAAGTTTTACTATAGAATAAAATATCATAATAGCCTTCATGCTGTTGCGAATTTAGCTGTAAACCTTCAAATGTACAAGCTGAATAAAAAAGCAAATAATCCGGCGAGTCTTTTAAAATAGAGTCCAATCTCCCTATGCAAAGCAGAGGATATTCGACTCCGTCTTGTGTTAAATTAGTTAGCAAAAATTGAGATATTCTATTATGTTGTTTAACCCGAATTACCTGCTGATACTGAGAGGTTTTCTCAAGGAGGCCATCATAGATACCACCCGGCACTACCACCTGTTTACCATCAAAGATGCCAAGCCATAGATCCTGTTTTTTATTTACAAGCCAATACTGGTTTTTAGATAACCTCTTTTCTCTTTTATCATCGGGTAATTTATTTTGTTCATCTTTATATTGAGTATTTTCTTGCTCCTGCTCCTGCTCATTATCGAATATACTTTGCATAAGTTCACTTGAATTATTTTCCCAAGTTTCCTTGCTGATTACAGGAAATTTATCATTTGACCAACAAACATGTGTTACTAATATAAAAAAAACCATTAAGTATTTCATTATTAACCCTCAGGGATAATTGAAACCATCAATAAAAGGAACGGGATCTATACGATCAAGCATACCAGCCCTTGAAGGATTACGTATTCTCACCTCAAAATGCAAATGAGGTCCCCTAACAATGGTGGTCATGCTGCTAGCATTCCCAGTACTGCCAGTTTTACCAATGCAGTCACCGCTATTTATCGGACTGTGAAGCGATAGATTAAGGCTAACTTCAGAAAGATGTGCATAGAAGAAATAAACTTCCCTCAAGTTATGACAAAGAGATTTCTTTGATAGCGGCAAGTCATCAACCTGAACAACAATAAATAACTGTTGCCCATCCCCCCTATTAGTAATAAAAGCTACACGCCCATCCGCCACGGCATAAATAGGTGTTCCAGGTTCCGCAGCAATATCGACTCTTTGATGGGGTCTCGGTGCCCCATTAGCACCAATCCTGACAGAACTTCCAAAAATTGCGCTTCTTGCACTACGTAACCCATGGATTCTTATGCGACATATAGCCAGTAGGTTACGCCATTGTATTGTAGCACTAGAATTAGCTCTAACAGGGGTATTAGATGTTGTTACGGTACTACTACTTGTGCTTGTGTTTGCTGGAGTGCCAGTGTTTGCGGACTGGTTACGTGCTTTTTAGATGTTTTAGCCCGCTGATAAATAACCCCGAGTTTTTACTGCTGCTGCCGACGTAACTGACTTTTCCTGTGCCGCTGTGCAACGCCCCAGCCAGATAATATTTTTCGTTTTTCCCTGGAGTGACAATACGTTTTTGTTGACCACGCAGTTGCCAGTCAGCACCTATTTTGGGGTTGAAATGGATATCGACCTCATCCTCGTAAAACACGGGACGTTCGACGCTACACTTACTTAGCGCTTCGGCGATAGCGGCCATTTTCTCTTCTTTATTTGGGTCGCAAATGCGCAGCGTGGGGGCCGCTCTTCGCCAGACAATTCCAGCTGAGGGAAGCCAGCGGCGAACGGTTGAAGCATGTAAACGGTACCCAGTGATCTCGTTGATTTTTATTGCTAACAGTTCAGTACTCCAGCGAGAACGCTGATAACCAAAATCTTCTGGAGAATGCTTAATCAGCTGACGCAACAGCGCGCAAATATGCTCGAACGGCCAGTGTCGTCTGCGCCCTGAAGGCAATGATTTCAGACCTTCCAGACCCTAAAGTGTGTACCAATTAATCCAGCGTCCCAGAGATGAACGCGCGCAGCAAAGCGTCTTGGCAACGTCACTTATCTTGTCTCCGCGATGAAGCATCAGCATCGCGGTGAGTCTGCGGACATGGTTTTTATCACATGTTTTATGGATGGTTTTTTGCATCAGACGCCTTTCGGCGTCGGGTACCGGTGATATGATCGGCATGGCACAGTCCGGTTAGTGATTTGGGATATTCAGCGATTGATCAGATCGCTTAAATCGGACTGAGTTCCCTTCTGGTGATCTACTATTTGGAACAGCTATTTAGCTAATGTGGCTGACATAAAAATATCTGAAACATTGAGGCCGGATATATATTCATCAGCAGAAACACTTGGCTGTTGGGATCCTGAAACTCAGTCTGTGGTAATAGCTAGAAAATGTCTTTCTTCTCTCGATATCTTTGCCGGTGTACTGATACATGAGCTTATTCATGCTAAAACAGGTTTCAGCGATGTAAGCAGGGATTTTGAAAATTCACTAACAGATTCAATCGGGGCGTTATGTGCAATAATACTTGAGAATGAAAAAAATCATTCTCAGCCCCTTATTCATCAGATGCCGAATGAAGCCGTGAAGAAAACTAAGCTAAGGTATAGGCCGTGGTATAAGTTCTGGTGAGGATATAATATCTGAGAGTAAAATCTTACATCTGTACTAACAAATCGTGGTAATCATCCCATGCCCCGAGCAAACTAGCTCGGCACATGGGAATAGCCGGATCTCAAAAAGAAAGACTAATTCAATAAAACTACACCATAGAAAGCAGCCACGGCAGCGCCACCCAGCAGATAGACCGGCAGCATCACCACATCTGCAGCTACCGCTACCGGATAAAGCGCCCTCTTAGCAGAAGAGGCATTTTTGCTATAAAAATTCACCTGCAAAGGATGCTCAAAACGGAATCTATGGTCACTCCCGTTTTTGCAACACCGATTTCGACGATAAGTTGGCTTGCTTGAATCTATCCGGCGTCTGAATGGGATTTTATTCCCGCGCCTCGATGAGTTCCGCGCCTGATGAACCTCAAGAAAATATACGGCTTCAATGAGCCTTTCCGTTTTACAGGTTCCTCAACAGGCCGGTGGGCCGTTAGTATCATCAATATCAGTATTCGCAAAACCAGATGAGTGATTGTTTAAACTAGTGTATTTATGCCGTTATGCTGCGTAAGTTTGCTGTCGCGCCGTCAGTGCCCAGGCTATTCTGGCCAGCTTGTTTGCCAGAGCACAGGTGACGACAAAGTTGCTTTTCCGGCACAACAACTCCCTGACCCAATCGGCCAACTTGCCAGACTGATGTTCCAGTTTTTGTATGAATACCCTTGCACACTGAACCAACAGAGTTCGGATTTTTTTGTTACCTCTTTTGCTAATCCCCAACAATGTCGTTCGACCTCCCGTGCTGTACTGTCGAGGTACCAACCCTGTTGCCGCCGCAAAGTCACGGCTGCTGGCGTATTGCTTCCCGTCGCCAATCTCAGTTGAAATAGTACTCGCTGTCAGCGTTCCGACACAGGGAATGCTCAGCAAACGCTGTCCAACCTCATCCTCGTCCAGCTTTCGCTTCAACTGGGATTCCAGATCTTTAATCTGCTCAACAAGATAGTGATAATGTTGTTGTAGTTTCAGCAATAACTGGCTGAGATAAAGAGGCAAACTATTGTCCTCAAGAATGGTACTCAGCCGACTAATAACGGCAGCACCTCGTGGTACGCTGATACCAAACTCCAGTAGAAAAGCATGCATCTGATTAGTTGTTTTTACCTTATCCTGAACCAGAGATTCACGAACACGATGCAGAGCCCGCATTGCCTGCTGAGATTCCGTTCTGGGCTGTACGAAACGCATGGACGGACGCGATGCAGCTTCACAGATAGCTTCGGCATCAACGAAGTCGTTTTTGTTGCTTTTAACGAATGGGCGGACAAATTGTGGTGATATCAGCTTTGGAAAATGCCCCAACTCTGCCAGCTTACGGGCCATAAAGTGGGAACCGCCACAGGCTTCCATCGCAATGGTTGTTGCCGGGCATGATGCCAGAAACTCGATTAGCTTTGGTCGGGTAAACTTTTTACGGTAAACAGCCTTCCCACGATGATCCTGACAATGGATATGGAAAGAGTTCTTACCCAGATCGATACCAATAAGCGCAATATTTTCCATGATGGTTCTCCGAATGAAAGCCTGTCCTCAGCATAGTACCGGGAAGGAGGGAGTGACCATCTCATTAAATATCGGACGGTGTAGCACCTTTTCTGTGAATAGTGCCAACCAGATTATCCAAGCTAATGTTGCAAACACCTGTTGTTTCAGTATTGCTTGAGCAATTCCAGTCAGTACTTTTTATCAGCGACTTTATTTTCTCTCTCTCTACCACAGTCTGATAAATATACTTCAGCTCAATATTACCTATGAACCTATCTTTTTTATCATTAAGTCTAAAGCTACCATCCCTGACGACCTGAATTCTTTTTTTATCAATCTGTCCGGTAACTAACAGTGTTGAAAACTCATCGACTCCCGATGACAAGACATAATCGAAACGCGTACCAACAAACGCCCAGTTTTTATTATCACCTTGCTGAGCCAAAGACATTCCGATAATGACATCATTATTATAATGAGTATAGCCTGTTTCATGCCCCCTGATATCAGCCGAAAGCTGCTTAGTTACGCAGGCCGAAAGAAAAAATGGTAACATAAATATCACCACCAATTTACACGTTAATTTCAAAATATTAATCACACTGATTCCTTATTATATTCTTATTTTTCCAGACCAAAATTTTTGTCCTATAAGACATATTTTATAGGTTTACTATTCTAGTATTAGAGACGTTCCTGATAAACATTAGAGAAAAGTCTCCAATAATGATTCGGGAAGTATTCATTGAATGTGTAGGATAGATAGGACGTCAGAAATATATTTCACAGTATTTCATAAACCCTCCCTTTCCAGGCCCGATAATAAATACTTACCCATTACAATAAGCTATCTGGCTCTTCATTAGATTGAATCGGTACGAATCTATAACGGATTCGTCAGTTAGATAACGTAGTTATATCCAGGCCAAATCAACAGTACATAAAGGAAATTTTAACTAGGAGTATTCTTGCTTTTACCTCGCATATTGTGCCCTTTTCTTAATCTTTCTTTCGCTTTTTCAATCGCTAACTTTGTACGATTTGGAAATAACATCGTCATCTCCGAGGGGAACAAATGAAGATTCTTCTCCAACAAGTGCCACTCGTCATCACTCCAGCTCTGCACAGGTGTCTCACGCACTTTGAGTTTCGTGTATTTCAGACCCAGTTGGCTTGCCTTGATTTTGATCGACTCAACACTTCTGCGGGGCAGTTTTAGGACCACTTTGGTGCCCATTTTGGGGTAAAACCGCATCAAAATATGGACTTCATTTTCCTGCCAGCTTCGGAGACTTTTGACCCCCATTTTTTTTGCCATGGCAAAAATGGTTTTCCGTGTTCTCCCCGGCAATAACTGACCGACAAAGGTTATCCCCTCGCCATCGGCATAATGTGTCCGGATGACCTCTTTTTCCTCTTCAGTCCAAGAATCCGCCTGCACCTTACAAAGCCCTAACTCCTGGGCTGCCAATCTTATTGCGGTCACCGTACGACCCAAATAGACGGCTATCTCAGCGACAGGTAGCATGCCATAGTGGGTTTCTACAAACATCAATTCGCCCACGGTCCACGCGGTACGGTGGTTTCTGTATTCTTGACTCATCACCGGTTTCCTTTCGTATTGCCCTGTTCAGCCTTTCCAGGCACAAGCGATAAGTTTTCTGGCCCAGTAAACCCTATGGCAATTGTGTAAAATGTCAGTTACGCGTCGCATGCAGTGAGATCGTATCAGGTAGCGTGACAGGCCGGTTATGTCGTCGACCTGCATTATGCCAAGAAACTGCTCAACGTGATTCAACAGATGAAAAAACACCGGTGAGCAGGTAGCGAAAACCTACAGCCTCTATCTATTCACCCCTCTTTTTCATGGCTATTGTTGCCCGCTCTGCACCTCATCCGTTAGGGGTTGCCCCTTGTTTTGCTCAATGACTTCCTTCATAACCACAAACTTCTGGTAGAACCAACCAATCGCCACCAGACATAGCCCCAGACCGAGGAATGAGACCGAACGATATAGCCCTTCGAGACCAGACATATCCCACAGGAATAGTTTGACGATAGTCAGCGCCAGCAACCCCAACGAGGCGCGGCGTACCTTATAGTTAGGCCAGCGTATCGCGCTGTACATCATACCGATGGCGGTTAGCATCCACGCTAAGGAGTAGCAGTATTGCTCACCACTATACACGATACCGCTATCTAACCGGTCGCCATGCCAGAGCTGACGGACTGTCAAGGTAATGAATACCATTCCCAATAGCGCAATCGCACCGATAACGTAAGGCTTTAGCCGGATATCAATCCAGTGATCTGGCCAGTATCTTAGCGCTACCATCATGAACACTATCGGGATCGCATAGGCAACGCTCACCATATTAAGCAGCGGCAGGCCACCAACGTTTTGTGCTGACCAAAGTGGGTTAAAGGCAACCAGACAGACTAACGTCATGATTAGCATCAGAATGGCACTGACTTTAGCCGCCAGACGGTATATATGCTGTAACGAATCGGCAAACTGCTCACGATAGCCATAGGCCAATGCCATCAGTCCGAAGGTCACCCCATGCAACGCAAAATCGGTAAGCGAAGCGAAATCCAGAGATAAATGATAGCTACCATGCAGCAGGTGGCGTAACTCGACGTTAATCCACAAGGCCAACAGATAAATAGCATTGGCCGCTAACCAATTGGCGGTGCGATCGCCGCGACCCGCAGGTAACCAGCGTGAACTCAGCCATAGGCAGAGCACCGGAATACCAAAACCATATAACGTCCAGGGAATGGTGACTGAGCCAATGTGTAACGGCGAGGAATACTCAAGGATATACGGGTTCATTGACAGACGAACCAGCAGCATGACCGCATGCAGTTTCAAAATCCAAGACAGCAATGAAACCTGCCGCCAACGTTGCCAGAGTACCAGAGCTAAAAGCTGCCCCGCGAGCAGCAGGGTTAGCGCAACCTGGCTGAAGGCAATAAATAATGCAAAGGTCAACGTCAGTTGGGCGGAGATCTGATAGAGGGTACGCAAAAACGCTGAACTGCGGCGGGACACATCGCTAAATACGTTCCACGCAATATACAGAGCCAGACAAACTGCCAGCAGTGTGTATTCAACTGTAGCCAGATCAAATTTATCGCGACAGACATAATAGATATTTACCACGATATACATCGGCACAAGCACCGATAGCAACGCCCACCACAGTGTGCGATAAACTGGTCGGGTTACCTGGTAGATACCATATATCCCGCAGAATAGAGCTAAGCTGCTAAACGCGAGCAGACTCGTCCAGACATTTTCTGGATCAAAAAGAGTTCCTGCATTAATAAAGGGAGAAATGGCTAATATCGCAGCCAGTGGGACAAACAAATCTAAAGAGGGTGAGCGTTTAGCAATCAGTAACAGGCTGATACAGGAGAACACCAACGTGCTCCATGACAGTATCGAATGGTTTCCGCTCAACATTAAAGCCAATAGCGAAAGCCCGGCAATCAGACCGGTTAATAAAGGATCCTGCAAAGCTGGCGGCCAGCTTTTCCAGTTCTTATTGCGAAAGCGTATTTTGCTTTTTAGCGACCACCCCAGATGCGGCCAGGCTAGGAAACCGTAAGTGGTTGATAGCAGGAATAATGAACGCGCTAATTGGTGATCGGATGTTGCTATAAATAATGAAACAAAAAGCCATAGATAGTTACCCACCATCGCCCCGATCCACAGCCAATGCCGATAGACACGGCTCATTAGGCCGATAGAAGCCAAACTGACCAAGAATAGGTAGGCCAACAACCCGGTAACATTACCACTGCCTGTCGAGACAAATAACGGGACGGTATAGCCGCCAAGTATCCCCAAAGCGGCCATAAATGGCCCCTGCCACAATGCAAGCACCATCGCAAGCAGAGAAATCAGGCTGAGCAACAGCATGAGAATTGGCATCGGGAACATATCGTAGAAATATTTAGCTGCCAGCATCGAGGCAAACAGGCCGATAATCCCCGCTCCACTCAGCGCTGCGGGGATATAATCGGCATTGGCCAAGGGCAACTGAAAACGTGAGCGCCTAAGCCACTCCCCCCCACCAACCATCAACATACTCAGAATAATGGCGGTACTAATCCGCAAGGTTGGGCCGAACAGACCCTGCTCACTGCCTGCTTTCAACAGGAAAATCACACCCAGTGCCATGATCACACCGCCGATCCAAACCATCCAGCGGGCGGCAAACTCTTGCTCGATACGCTTCCAGAAACTCTCCGGTGATTTTAAGGAAAGCAGCACGTTCTCCAGTTTTGTCCACACATCAGGTACCGGTAGATGAGCACGCGCAGGGCTTACATCCATTTCTTGCAACGCTTGAAGTGCTTCATCCTGTGGCTCAAACACCTCACTGTCAGCAACCCTGGATTCTATTTGTGGGGCTGATTCTGTTTCTTCCGCATAGGCTGGAGTAATCTCTTTAATCTGGCTTTGTTTTTTGGTGAGTAGATAATTCTGATAGGTTGCGTAATCAGGCTTCCAGGCCTTGGATACGGTCACATCATCTGCCAGATTCGTTGATGTGATCTCTTCCTGAACAGGGGCCACAGTAGATTCGGGCAAGTGTGGAGCAAGCTCATTGCGAAGCCTGCCAATATCTTCTCGTATCTGATTTACCGAGTTAGATAGCGTACTTATTTGTATGTAGATGACAAACAATAAAATAAGTAAAAAAATCAAAAGCCAATATTCCATGATGTATCCCACATCTTACGTAATTGTACAGAGGACTCACCTTGACGAGTGACGTCGGTTCTGAATGGCACAGAACTGGTTAGTGAGTAAAGGTATTTACCGGAAAGGGGGAGCTGTCCGTGCTGGCGGTCTATTGGTTATTCAGGTAACGCCAGCAACGCATAGCGGTTCAGCAGTTGACTAAACCGGCTGTCAATCTGTTGGCGCAGTGCCGATGACGGAGTCTGCCCTGACTCGGACTGTACCTGATACTGACGCAACAACTCTTCCAGCGGTAAGGTTTTTGCCAGCGGCTGTTGTATCGCAAACACCACCGTTTTCAGCTCCGAAACCGTCATATAGCGTCCCTTCTTTTCATCCAATCCATTCAGTCGCTCTGCCAGTTGCCGCAAACGCTCTTGTGCCAATGCATAGTGTTTCAACTCCACCAATGGCGCAGCACCGGCTTCTCGTTGTTGTTGCCATAATGCACTCAGTCGGTTGACTTCTTGACTGGCGGGCCACAGTTGCTGCGCTTGTGATAACACCCCATCCCCCCGCATTTGTGCCCATAACGGCGGTAACTGTGTCAGTTGTTCCAACTGCGTGCCACTGCCTTGCAATACCGGGCCAGCCAATCGTACCAACTCAGCATCTGAGGTTTGTTTTCTCAGTTCATCGATTGATTTGGCTGCCAGTGGCGCAGGTAATGGCGCGACGCTGGTCAGCAATGCCTCGCGCAATGGATTAGATGACAGCGACTGCCAGATAAAGAAACTGCCCACCATCAAAACGGCCATCAGCGATAGCCCGGCGACAAACCCCTGCCCCGCTTTCCAACGTGGTGGGGGCGGCAAAGGCGGCGACAACTCCACCTCAACACGCGCCGGGGCCGGTTCGTTGACAAGATAAACCAGTGGTTCGCTGACCGCAGCCGACGAGAATGTCGGTTGTGGCTGTCGTTGTGGTTCAGAGACACCGGCATGCCGTACCGGAATACTTAATCGGTCTGGCGTATCAGCGGCGGCCTCAGCGCTCTCCAGACGTAGTGCTGCGTTATGCAACATCAGGCGCACCCCATCCAATTTACTCAGATGTTTGAGCTCTAGCGTTTGCAACTGCGTGCACAACTGTTCCAACGCACGCTCTGCCCGGTACACCTGAGCCAGGTCACCGTAGCATAACGTCATGGTGCGCCAAACTTGCTGCAACCGGTCACTCAACCAGGCCAATAACGCCACCCGGGCATGTGTTTGCGGCGGCCATAATGCACTCCACTGATGAGACAGCAAGCCCGCCAACAGCTCCAACCCTTCACACAACCCGGCAAGACCGGCAATGTGCGTACGTGCCAAGGTAAAATCTACCGTGGTCTGCAACTCAACCCCGTTCTGGCGAAACAGCGCCAAACAAAGCTGCTCGACCCGCCCCCAGTCAACATCCGGGCGAGCTGGATGATGTAATTTGCCGATTTCGTCACGTAAGGCACTAAATTCAGCAAAATGGCGGGGGTCACCACCGGTTTTAACCGTGCGCTCGGTATTCGATATCATGTGTTTGTCTTCCCTGAATAGGCGTTAAGATGACTCACCCGGATTGAGATAATGTTGTTGTTTAAGATGACGTATCAGCACCCGGCCTTCCGGCATAAATGCCGTGCCGTAGCGCACCAGTCCTAGCCCTTTCAGTTCCGCCTCAATGGCATACTCCAGATGGCCGGGAGCGGATTGTGGCAGTAGCAGCACGTTGATACTTTTCAACCGTGGCTCATATTTTAGCAACGTGGCTGAGAGCGTAGTCAGCAGCGCGTGCGCACTGCCCGGCAATCCCTGTAGGATCTCGCTCATATCCGGCAGACCATAATCGGGCAGATGACTGAGTGTTCCCGCCCGGCAATTGAGAATGCGCTGCATATTGTCGAGCACCGACAGGACGACCTGATTAGCTTCACTGACCTGATGTAGTTCAAGCTCACCCGCTACGTTGCCGAACAGCATTTCATAGAGAGAAGGCTGGGGCATATTACTTATCCTTCAAGGGTAAAAGAATCATCCCATGATTATTCAGTTCAATCTGACGAGCCTTATCGGGGTCGAGGTCATCACGGCTCAACACCACCCGCCAGGTGTTGTTAGCGATATCAGGTGCCAGAAACATACCCGCGACTGCCACATACTGCGCTTTTTCGTCCATCGGCATATCGATGGACACGGCAGCACCCGGACGAATACGGATATCTTTTTCAGCAAGTAGATCGGCTTTTATGGCCTGGCTGTCCTCGGCAAATAATGAGGGATAATCGGTACCGTCAAACGTTTTGCGGTCTTGTAGCTGATAGATGCGCACCACCGTGGCCAGTGGGGCACCGGTCGCGTTGTTGTTTACCGCATCCCGCGCCTGTATATCCAGATGCAGGGTTTTCACCTGCTTATAAAAAATGGATTTTGTCACCGCGACGGTGCCATCACTCACTTTCTGAGTCAGTCCACATCCGCTCAGAGTGGATATCATGACCAGCATCAGTAATGCAAAACGTGTTTTACCAGCGGTAATCGCCATATTCATCGGTGTCCCTTCGGTGAAGATTTTCCTGAACACGCTGATAGCGGCCCAGATTAATTGTGATCATTTCAGTGTCGGTGGGTGTGGTTGACGCGCTGCGCTGTGTCCGCATTACGGCGGTTCTGCCTAACAGAATACCGGTGCTTTTCGGCTGGCAGGAGAGCTGTGCGTCAGGCAGTAGCGCGCGTAACACCGTCAGTTGTAAACGCACATGCAGCCGCGACCCCAGATACACATGCAACAACGCTATCAAATCCGTGTGTAACTGCCCGCCGGGCAACCACTCTCGGGCTTCATCGGGGTTATCCGTTTTCAATTGCAGTAATACCTGACTGTTAACATCCACCGCGTGACTGCCCATTACCGGGCTGTTACTCATGCTGACGGGGTGACGTGCGCTCAGGGCCAGTGGATTGCGCAAGGGGATACGGCAGCGGTCATGGGCTATCACGTGGACATCGGTTTCCGGTGCCAGCAACTGAACCAGCGCAATAATGCCTTCACTGGTGCGCGTGGGCAGGCGCATCATGCCAGTCAGTGCCAGAAAACGAGACACCGGCGTGGCGATATTCTGTGCACATCCCTCAATACCCAGACCACAGAGGCTCAGCAGATACCGAGAGGTTTTATCGGTGCCGCCGGGCGAAAAGCTGGCAGGATAAGAGTACTTCCGCCAGACGCGGTAGTACTGCGTGATCAGTCGGTGATTGAAAATGTCCAGAAAGTCGCTGACCGCCTCATGCCCTTCCCGGCGCTGGGTAATATCGTCGATATACGCAGTAGGCAGTGGCGACTCCACGCCATACAGTCCCATAAAGGTGGTGCGGATGGTCGGTGGGAGGTGTGCATGCGCGGGTATTTCCACCCGTTTAAATTCACTGGCCGGAAACCCCATGCCCGGATGGGGGCGAAAACGCACCGGATCATGCCTGACCTGCCAGTGACTACCCAATGGGGGTGCATCCGGCTGGCTTTGCTCCAGTAACTGACAGAAGCGATAAAACTGGGTATACGGCAGTTTATCCCACAGTTGTTCGATTAGCCGGGCAGACGCTGATTGTGATTCTCTTTCCATCGGATACATTTCCCAGCAGGTTGAACGATAAGAGTGAGCTGATTGAACAAATGGATGTCAGCGTAAAGGGCAAAGAAACGGTTGAGCATCTCGCCAAACAGATGAATGTCGCCTTCGCCGGTAAAGCCGTTGCCATCCAGTGTCACTTCAATGTCGATACCCCGTAACAGAAAGCCCTTTTCAAAACGCTGCGTCTGGTGGTGCTGCACCTGTTGAATGGCATCAAGACGGCGATTATTCAGTTCATCCCCTTGCCAGTTGTACAGCTCCAGCGTCCCGCGTAGCACCTGTGCACTGCTCATCAGGTTGAGGTAACTTGAGCCCAGATGGCTCAGTACCCGCCACTGGAAGTGGTCTTCCGCCGGGGGATAAGAGGGTAACGTAGGCTTGCAGAGATTGCGTACTTTCAGCGGCGTCTGTAACACTGCTTCGCAGCGGTCCAACAACGTGCTCTGTAACGCTTTGCGCGGGAGCTGACCATTGGTACCGGTAATTTTCAGTGACACCGCCTCGCGGGTAAACAATCGGTCCGCTTCCCATTGCTGGCCGCCGAGGATCAACCAGGTATCATGCAGCCCGGTCACCCCTCGTTTTACGCGGGTATGGTAATAGCGTTCCGGCGCATGACGTCGCTGCATTCCGCCACGATGGCGAAAACTGGTAAAAGGAACATAGGTGGCATCGGATGTCCGTTGCGAACCGGTCACAGCGTCCACGGAGTAAATTTCGGTATGCCCATCCTGCAAGCGGCGCGGGCGCAGCATATACTCACTTTCCAGTCCATTGATGGTTAACGGGTCAGCTTCCAGCGAGAACAGGTTAATCACCGGTACACAATGCAGGTTAAGCGCGTCATCCCTGACCGGCAGATCACTTTGCCACTGACAATCAAACACCACTTCGATATCAAACCAGGCAATACCCGCCGGCAGCGTCACGGTTTCCAGCCCGTTCAGATGCACGAACATAAACTTCTCGCGGAAAGTGAAATATTCCAGTAATAGCTGATAACCGCTGAATGCGCTGTCACCTTTGGGCCACAGCAAATCTTGGTCTGCAAAGCCACCGGGCGAAAACCAACCATCCAGTTTTATCCGATCAGCCTGATTGGGTAGACGCAAATAAAGCGCTGCCTGACGCCGGGTCAGGGCCAGATGTAACGCACTGCTGACCGCCGCCTCTCCCGCCAGATAAAAACACAAGCGACGTAAGTCCACCTGCAACCAGTCGGCTTGTGGGCTGCATGCCAGTCGCAGGCGCAGCACCGAACGGCCGTCTGGTTCGGTCGCCATCACCACGGTTGAGACGGCGAGCGGGTTGAGTACCATATCGCGGGTAGTTCGGTACTGGCAGTACGGTATTCTTCGGCCCAATGGGGCGGGAATAGATTTCCATGCCTTCGGGCACGATTTCAGCCATTTTCATCGCCGGAACATCCGGGGTCAGCGCCACCACCGACAGCGAGGGAATGGTGCGTAGATAGTGCGGCCACAACATGCTCACCAGCCCTTCGGTGAACTCCGGCAGGTCGTCATCAATTTTTTCGCGCAATCGCCCCATGGAGAAGGCAAAGCCTTCAAACAGGCGTTCGACGTAAGGGTCAGGCGTACCGGGTTTATCCAGATCTAACATCGCTGCCCGGTCAGGGTGAGTTTGGGCAAACTCTTTCGCCGCATCACGCAAATAGCGCATTTCAGCGTCGTAATAACGCAGGGTAAGGTCTTTCATCGTTTTCTTTTTATCAGGATAGGGTTATCGATTAACCACACAGCACCGCAGCCCGTGCCGGGTCGAGGGCAACTAATCCGGCAAGCAGGTTTTCCATCTCGCTATGCAGCCGTGATTTGTCCGACTCTGTCCGGCTGGCTTTCATGCGCAGCAATTTCAGGCGACGGGCTTTCACTTCAAACAGCAGTTCCGGCTCCCATTGGGTCAGCGTCATTAGGGTCGCGTTCCCCTCCAGCTCACCCAGCAAATGCAATGCCATGTCGTTTTTTCCGTACTGCTCGGCGACCCGGGCCATCAGCAGGCGGATCAGCCACTGATGGCGAGAGGTGCGGGTACCCGGACGGTTCTGCAACCAAGTCAGCGCCGCTTCCACACCTTCGCTGTCGGCTTGCGCCAGCGCTTCCGGCTCCAGTTGCAAAATATCGTCATCACCCGCCGTACTGGCGGAGGCTGCGGATTCACTGCCCCAACTTTCTGCTGCCATGACGTGCTGGTTTATCCAGTGTAAGGTCACCTCATCAGCAAAAGGTGTACCATCACTGAATGCCAGACCGTCGAGCCCGGGCAAGCGGGTCAGCAGACCATTCAAATCCTGCTTAATGATGTCAGCCCAACGCTCATGCTGCCCACCTGTTTTCATCAGTGCCTGATGGGTATACCACTGGAGATCCAGCCACAGGTGATTAACGCCCTGTGCAAATAGGATGTCGGTTTGCTCCAGCAGTTCCAGCCAGCTTTGTTGCAGATAAAGACGTTTCAGCAGTGCGCGGTTCTCCAGCTTCGGCGGAGCCAGACGGGTACATCCGTCAGCTGCCAGCGGCGGCAGTTCATGCAGGGTGTCCAGACGAATGCTTTTCATCAGATGATGCCCCGACAGCCAGCCGTTCGGCTGGTCGCGCAAAAAAACCGCCAGCAGTTTTGCCTGATCGAGCAAATCACGCCCGGAGGTGACTGCTTTCAACGCAGGAGCATCAGGCGCAGAGTGACGAGGGAGACTGCTGTTTTGTGGGATAACGGCATCAGGGCCGCCGGACTGCATTAGCCGGTTTTCTAATGCCGTATACAGGCTAGCGAACTGAGGGCGGATGGACGCATCCCAGCCGCCAACACTTTCCTCGGTTAACACCAACGCGCCCACAATGCGTTCAAAGTCAGTTTTTGTGACTTCCGGGTACAGTGACAGGCTATCCAGCACCCGGCTACCTGCCAACCATTCCAGTGCCAGTTTGCGGCTGTTGCCTCGTTGTGGATGCAGTGCATCACCAAAACGTTGGACCAACCCGGCCAGCAGAGCCAGGCCATCCGCCAGCCCACTTTCGCCATCGATGTGCAGTCGCGCCCAGATATAATAGGTCGCGACGCGCACATCTTTGCACGCACCGGTCAGCAGCTTCTCCGCCAGTGCACAGACCAAACCAGTATCTGCGCCGGACAGTTTGTTGACCTCTTCACGCATCTGCTGGAAATCATCGTCATAACCGGGGTCATCACCCACCGGTGAATCCGGGGCAATGGGGACCAGCCATTTTTCCCAGAGCGAAATCTGCTGCTGGGCCTGCTGCGAAAGCGCCTGCTGTTCGGCATGGCAGGCGCTGAGTAAGGTGTGCAACGTAGCCATCAGTATCCCTCTTCTGTTGCGGTATCCGTTTTCTGAGCGCCACCGGTGGCATCCACACTGAATATTTGCGTCGGTAAGACGAAGTTACGCAGTTTCAGTAACGCCAGCGGGCCTTCTCCAGCTTCAGTCCGTAAGGTGTAGTTCAGCGGCCTGCCATCAGGCGCTTTCCAGGTAAGATTAAAACTGCTGTTGACACCCTGATACGGTGTGACCTGAGCCTTATCCAGTAAACGGATCCACCCCCAAGCCCCGGGGAGATCGGCAAACTGTCGGGTACCGGCCTGCGTACTTATCCAGCTCAGGCTAGCGCCCGGTGCTTCGGTATCATGGGGCCAGGTGAAACGTTTCCACACTGGCAACTGGTTGTAATAGCTGAGTTTCTGGCTGTCGATCACCAGATCAGTCTGCATCACGTCTTTCGCGGTACCGGGGCGCAGTTCAAAGCGTATGCCTGCTTCTCCGTCGGCAAACACCACGTCAGACAAATAACTCAATTGGTCCACGGCTTTCAGGAATGCTGGGTTAAATGTCAGCCCCTGAGCATTAATGCTGTCCGGCACCCAATGGCTGCCCTCTTTGTGCAGCACGCCATTCAACCGAGTTTGCAGAAAACGGGCGATACGGCCACTGTCGCTGTTGAGATAACGAGCCAGCAGCGGGAGTGACACTTCACTGCTGGTATCTTTTAAGGGATAACGCCCGCCGAAGGTACTGTTCCAGTCATCGACGATAGATGCCTGCCACTGGGCATTCAGGCTCTGAGCGGCAGGGGTTAATACCTGCTGCCACGCCTGTTCCATTGGCTGGACAAATACCGTCTGGCCAAATCCACTCCACTCCTGACCGAGGCTGGCGGCAACCAGACTGCCATAATCACGGGTTTCGGTCAGATCGACCGCTTTGCCCTGAAATACCGTCTGCGCCAGAGTCTGGGTCATGGCCTGAGGATCGGCAGCATTCACCACCTGCTGAAGTTTAAGGCGTACTTGGGTAACGCGGGTCAGGAAGGTTTGCAGACTGAGGTTGGTATTGCCCTGTCCGCCGGCCTTGCCGTCCATCAGCGCCAGTACCGGACCAAAAGTGGCATCCAGCGGCCCCTGTACACCCGCTTGCTGATCAATAGCGGGCTGCTCATCGCGGTTTAACAGATTTTTGGCCGATTTGACCAGCGAATCAGACAACGCCTCACCGGTTTGACCGGTTTTCCCCTGTACGCTCAGGGTGTTCATTAGCGCCACTAGGGGGGACTGACGCACGTCTGCCATCAGGGTGAGTTGGTCGATGGAGTCCGATAACGTCTGTGCTTGCTGCCAGTGCAGGCTATTGAGAAAGTCCAACCAACTGGTAGAGAAATCAGCGAAATAGCGCTCTTTCAACCGCGCCTGCAGGGCTTCGGGAGAATCCTGCTGCAATGCGGTATTTTTACTGTCACTCAGTACCCAGTCCATCTCTTCCCGACGCTCACTGGCCACTTTTTCAATCGCCGGTTTTACTGCGTCATCCCAGGCTTTACGGGTGAACATGCCCGGCACAACGGCATCGGTGGTAAAAATCCGTTCAGCATCGGTATCACCGGTCATATCAGACAGGCGCAGATCAGCATACTGATTCGCCACCTGAGCCAGCATCTTCTGATAGAGCGAAGATTCACTGTTACGAGCACCCATCTGACTGATCAACCGGGTACGTACCTGACTGACCAGGTTTTCATCCAGTTTCAGACGCCAGGCCGGGTGCAGGGAAAGATTACGGGCATAAAAATCCAGTAGAGCGGGACCGCTGCCCTGCCAGAGGCTGTCCGGCACACCACTGCGCTGTGGCCAGTCATGAAGCAGCGTGGTGCTAAACCATGGCGCATCCATTTTCTCCGGACGCGCCAGCATCAGATAGAGTTTTAACTGCTCATAAGCGGGTTTTACCAGCGTGTCGCGCAACGGAGAGTCAGGGGGGAGCTGCGCCATGGTGCTGAGTTGTTCTTCAAGGTGACGGGCGGCGGCATCACGCAGCAGAGGGGTGGCGCTGGCCCAATAATGTGGCCAGAGTGCGGCCAGCAAAGAATCGTTCTGGCTCAGACCAAACCGGCTGTACCAGGGTGCGCCCTGTTGCTGGCGATACTGCAATCTGCCTAACGTGTGTTGCAGATCCAGTTGCGCTTGCAGACGGGCCGGCAGCGGTTGCTGCACGTTAGCCGCCCGTTTGGCCTGAGATTCACTGGCATTAATCGTGTCTCGGTTGACCAGGAATGACATCACCATGCCCGCCCCCCACAACACCATGATGCCCGCCAGCGCCATCGCCAGCGTTTTACGCCAGGCAAACCCCAGCTTTTTCGCGGCTAAGCCTGCGGGCAATAATGGCAGTGAATCAATCAGCACATCCCAGCGGTTATCCTTGCCCCAGTGGTGTTTCACGCTGCGCTTTGCATTGATCGACGCCGGGCTGAATATCACCCCCGCCAACGGTGAAGGGCGATAGGGATTCAGCAGCGTAGCAAGGGGGCCCGCGACAGAGTCCGGCTGACGCGCTAACTGATCCGCCAGTTGCAATAAAAATGGGTGCTGGGTGTTGCTGCTAATCTGTTGCGTACCCTGCTCAATCAGCGACGGCACCAACCCGGCAAGCAGTGTACTCAGTTCGCCAGCGTTACACCCTACTGGCAACAAACAGCCGACGGATTGCGTGATGCGGTCAGCCCCGTCATCGGCATGCAGTGACCAGACATACAGCGGCAGCCGCCAGCCGAGCAGCTCAAAACGTGCCGCGAACGCCTGCGCCACGCTGTCCATCATATCAGCGGTGAGGGTTGTTTTAGATTCTTTCTGACCTAGCGCAGTGCGTTGAGCTAAAGCTGAGGTCACCCAGACCACGCCATCCAGCGGACGTCCGCGTAATTTACGCAAGGCACTCAGCCAGGCGCTATCGGCCTGCGCCCCCAGATCGCCGCCCCACAACAGCACGGTGCCACGGTCTTCCTGCCAGTATTGCGACGTCAGGCCGGGGGTGAGCTGTTCAACATCCGCGGCACTGCCGGTGAGTAGCAGGATACGCACTTTGCGGGGCCAGAAGCGGCCGTAGGTATGGTGCAGGGCTTGTTGTAATTCAGCGACCGTGACATGACGGGGCGGTGTTTGGAGCAGGCGTTCTTCACTGCCCGGCAGAATATTTTGCTGCTTCTCTTCTTTTCTGTGCATTAATTGGCGTACTAAACGGAGAAAGGCGGGGCCAAAACGTAGCGCCATACCCAGCAAACAGACCAACAGGAATACCACGACTTTTTTGTTGGTCGTATCGAGCCCTATCATTTCACCATGGTGCCAGATAGCCCAGCCAATGAGACTCAGTGCCGCCAGCAGTAGCACTGTCAGTCCTCCAACACGCCAGATCCTACTTAACACGCTCATCCCCACTCCCTGATGTGATGGTATAGACAAAATTTTCTGCTCCTGTTGTGGATAACCCTAACCATGATTGCTTCCCGATACCGACCAAGTCAGCCCCCAGAGCAAGGGTAAACCACGGGGAAAAAGGCCCCTGGATACCGCAATATGTTTCGATAGTCTGAATATCTTCGGCCTGCCAGACCGTACCCAGCGCGTTGCCGATTTGGATAAGCGTGGCGGATGATGCCGTCCATTTTTGGTGGTCACCAACAATACTGGCGGTCAGGCGCGCCTGCGTCTGAGTGGTCAGAAACAATGTCAGCTCTTCTGCAAGATTGCACACATCCAGCGTCATAGGGCGCAGCAACCGAACGCAATGAGGTATTGCATATTTTTGTGCCACATCGTCACTGGTGAATAGCAATGCTGCCAGACCGTCGGAATAGCGTTCTCCTCCCTGTAATTGCATAACCAGAACCAGCTGGAGGGTGGATTCAGGCTGTTTAAGTCGCTCATCAAGGGTATGGAAGGATAAATGGTCCGTGATATTCAACGATGAAGGAGCAGAAAGTTCAGGGGATCTTTCCTGCCAGTAGTCAGCAAACAGAGCGTATAAATCCTGCCGGACTGCTTCCGATTCATCGGTTAATAGCGTGACCTGGAGAGATAATTCCCGAGGAAGAGCCAGAAGTGTATTTTCGATTCCATTCAGTAACCCGTTGATTGCCGTCAGAGATAGCTGTGTATCTTCTGCCAAATAATCAATACGGCGCACCAGACCCTGTTGTTGCGTCAGCCCCTGGGCATTTTGTTGTAACAAAGCCGCTGAGATATGGTCAGGCAGCAGCAAACAGCTTGCCGACACAGCCAGATAACGCTCCGCCCAGTCTGTCCACTGCTGCTGCGCGTGCCTGGCCTCATGTTGTAAAAACTGAAAGCGTTCCAGCTCACGTCCATAGAGGTAGCCACGTAGGCTGAAAACCAGTATCCAGAACACCAGTGGTGTCAAAGCAAGCAGCCAGATATTGATTGAATTCAATACCCTCAGTGAGCCGGATGCATGTAAAATAAACAGCAACACACTCGCGATAACTGCCAGCACCGCACCGAGCAACCAGCTCGCAGACGAAGGAGGTGTAGGTTGCTCAGTCGTAAAGGGTTTTTGACGTTCCCAGCCCATGATTTATCCTATTGCACAATCCGATGCGCTGGAGATGACCTGACAACCGCACTGACAATGGCAGCCATCCACCACGACTGCTTTACCGTCTGAAGACCATTCAGACGAACCTTCAACGATGGGGTTAGGGCCATGCCCGGTGACCGGGCAACTGACTTTATCGCCAATCAGTGCGACCTTTTTGCCATTAACAACCATGGTCGAGGAGGCAGAAATAACAGAACCACCGTGGGTGGTTTTATCGCCAAGTAATACGAATCCTTTGGACATACATTTCCTCGTAAAACTTATCCCAGTAACCATCATAAAACACCGATTACAATAGGAATAATTTCAGCCTAAAAAACAGTTGGCATTAACCATATATAAAGATGAGTGAATTCATACTTTTCACTTTAAACACCCATCAAATAAATCCATCATTAGATACTTAGTGTATGATTACCTATTAACATCATTAATTTAAAACTAATAAAAAGTTAGATTTAGTCATTAATAAACAATCACAATCACTTTATATAAGTGATAGACATATAAAGTGATAGACATATAAAGCATCATTTAAGTCAATCTCAAAAAAGCAATAAACCCAAAAAAAATTAAAATACAAAAAGAGGATCTAATTAAATTCAAAAAAAAATAAATTAAACATGGAAATCAATCTAACTTTTTAAATAAAACCCATCCTTTTTTAACTTGTACCGGAGCGTTCTTTTGAAATAAGGCATTACATATACCATCACCATTTATAAAAACAATACCTTCGTGACGCTTCCAAATATTACCCCCTGAGTATATTCCCTCATTTTTTTTTGCATTAGCGGCCAAATATGATGAACAATCCATTTTGTACTCTGAGTTTTTCAATTCAATCAAAGGAACAAACTCTCGTTCTTTTAACGGCCTAGAAAATCCTTCGAACTTATCTCCCACAAAATATTTAGTTTTTTGCCCCGCCCCCCCCTCAACATAGAAACTTCGTATTGTACTTACATCGAGCAATAAACCTCCATTAACTTGTTGAGCATCACTCCAGCCAATGGTAGGCCCACCCTCAACCTCTTCATGTTTATAGAAAAATGAAATATCCCCAGACTTTACTTGCATATAAACTTCATCATTAGATTGAGCATTTAGTTCATTTTTCATATAAAAATGGCCATTCAGGCTACTAGGGTTATTAGTTAGGATTGGGTACTTATCATATAAATATTCATCGCCATAAACCCAATAAGCATAATAAATCCCATCGCTTATTTTATTCTGTAAAGAGTAGACATTTAATGATATGAGTGACAGTAATAAAAACAATATTTTATTCATTGTTCTATCTCTAGGTGAAAGGCTGGCTCTCCAGAATTAGCATATGGACTAATATATTTTACCGCTTGACTTTTTTTCATGTAATTAATTATAGCTTTATCAAAATTTCTACCATGTGAATTTAATTTTGTTTTACTAATATCCATTACATTTGTTACCGCGTACATAGACTCACTAACACAGTGCCGTGATACTATTTTATTATCACCTTGAAGTTCCTTTATTTTATTTATCATTGCAGTTAATGCGGCATGCCTATTACCAACCCCTGCATTAACGCCGGCATTAATGACTGCACGTCCATTACGTCCATAGTACTCCAACTGGGAAGCTACACCTTTATTACACATATTAGTATACATTGCTTGAGCTTGTTCTTCTGCAGTTCTTAAAGTACTTGTGACATGAACAATATGAACCCCAGCTTCTTTAGCGATAGATTTTATGATTTTCTTAGATTTTTCACTTACTCTATTCTCATCTAACTGACCTTTGATAAATATTATTTTAGGTTCAAAATCAATTGATGCTATTGTTGACTTAGCTGTGCCTTTATCATCTGTCTGATGTTTTTCAGGCGGCTTTTGTCTTGTTTTAACAGTTTCAGATTTTGTGGTAGTTTTTAGATGCACAACATTTTTATTTTTATCTGTGTTCGTGGAAATGCTTCCTACAGGAAGCACTATATGACTTCTACTATAAGACATTGCGGCCTTAGCATTACCCTGTTCAAAGCCAAGGTATTTCAAGATGGCCTGCTTAATATCAGTAGGAACGTAGCGACTAATATAGTTTCTATTTGTGCTATTTTCTGTATCACTAGGAGAATCTTCAGTAAGTTTAAGTATTTGCCCAATATGAAGCACATTGACATTAGTTAAATTATTTAATTTTGCAATTTTATCAACTGTGGTCCCATTAACTTTCGCAATATTTGATAGGGTATCACCTGATTTAACGGCATATGTACTCTTGCTATTTAAAGGCATTACTTTTTTTTTGCTTTTCTCTTTTTTTTTCTCGGATGAAATAGCGCTATCTGATATTGCCAACTTTTGGTAGTTATCTTTCAAAATAGTGAAAATAATTTCCGCCCCAGCAAGAGCATTAATTTCTGCTGTTTTCCCTTCGGAATCTATTACACCTTTAATGAAGATTAATGGATCATTTTTTCCTGAAACCAGGTTAGGACATGTAGAGTCAACTCTTCTAGATATTGCAGCTATATAGTTTTTCCCTACAACTGGAGTTCCATCATCCGTTGATAATTTGAATGTTGTCTTAACAGTGGTTGACTTGAGTAATGTTTCAACAGTTGGCAAACGTTCCAGGATATAATCAGCCCATTTATCACCGTCTTTCGATATTTTACGTGTCCCAGCTGAATAACCAGCCAAACTATTAATACCGTCATGATGAAGTAAATACAACCATTTCCAATAATCCCGTTGATTGACCGAATAATATTGCAATACTTTAGCTTTATTTATTAAAAATGAATAAATAACTGCATAACACCCTTTTTCTGCATTAAATATTTTTTCATTCTCTATATCTAATGTAAAACCAAGGGCATTTAGAGATTTACTTTTTGCATCACTGACAAATGCTGCGGTGGCCTGTGCTAATCCAGCAGCACTGGTTGTGCCTGCTGCAGCATCAGGATTGAAACCAGACTCAACTTTAGTCGTCAATAGTATATATGCTATCTCTTTGTAATTTAGTAAGTATCGTGCTGAAATAGTGATCAACATATCTATAATTTTATCTTGAACACTTTTATCAGCATCTCCGATGATACGACTATTCCCTCGTAATTCACGAGTTGTATCAACCTCAGGGTAAACTTTTATAAGTGAATAGTTTTTTATCTGTTCAGATTTGTATGCTAGCCCCTTAGCCGCATTTAAATAAGAATATACGTCACTCACTTGACCACCTCTTTATTTATTTGAAAAATTTAGATATGTATAATTCCCACCACGTCTAATTTCCCGCTCCCTTAATTCAGATTCTTTTTCACCTAAAATAAACTCACCATTTAAATTAAAAAATGGCGAACTTGAATTAGATGTTAAAGAGTCATCAACACTCTCTTCATCATTCATACCTGTAGTGTAGCTAATAACTATATACTGACTATCATAGCAACTCATTGTTTGAGGCGTCCAATCTCCAACCTTAACAATTTCATTAAACAAATAACCTTGTTTTTCCAAGGTCTTCCTCTGAGAATTAGGCATGTATGGAATAGGGAATGTACTGATCTTGTTATTTTTTTTTATATTAAGTTGATACTTTTGGCAGATATTAACTGTTGTATCTCTAGGATCTGCTTTACATTCAGCATTCACCTGAACAACTGCTGAACCACATGCCATGTGTGCTTCTCTTTTTATCCAATCATCATCCGCAGAACAACTTGATGATACAAATACCAATAATAACCAAGAACACATACTACTGCGTTTAAAATTACATATCATCTTCATACTCCTCACAATGACCACATAAGCACTCATTACCATGAGCAGTTGCATCAGCTAAGTTTATATAATGAGCCCTTTCTACCACTATTTCACTATCGTACCAAAAATCATCGTCCAACATTTCAATTGTAAATCCGTCCCCAGCCTGAGAAGAATGTATCGGAATAGTTTCTCCGCTAGCATCCGTACTACCAAAGAATTGCTGACCATTAGCACGTGTAAGCAAATAATTTCGGGATACCATAGGAGAACCTGAATCAGATAAAGCAACAAACTTCCCACTGTATGCTGCTGGTAATTCAGGCATAGGAACATTCAGACTTGCCGCGCCCATCTTCTGTACATTGGCCGACTTCAACAAGATATTACCCGGACAACCCAGTTCAATATTCCCACCGCTGAGTTTGATATATGCTCCACCACAAGTCAGCACTAACTCACTGTTCGCCGATATTTCTACTTTCCCTTCACCACTACGGATTTCGATATCTTTCTGCGCCGTCGCTAAGATGGCATCACTCTGCGCCTGTACTTCTATCTTGCCCTTGCCCGTAAACAGTTTCATGCCCTGTCCTTGCGCAAATAGACTCACCGCGTCACTCGCCGCCACAGTGAACGACTTGCCCGCGCTGATATCTGTGTTGTGCCCTGACATCACACCGACACTTTCACCACCCGAGGCTATCCGTACTGCTTTTGGACTCACTATCCCCATACCTTCCGGGGCATGTAGTAACATCCCTGCCGCGCTCAGTTCGTTCAGCGATTTATTCAACTGCTGTTGGCTGGCAATATCTCCTTCATGTGCTTGCGCGGTTTGCACTGCTTGCGACAGGCTTCTCGCCAGCGACAACGCCGCCTCCAGTTGGCTTATCGCCTCACTCATATCCAGCATCTCCCCCCCAGCAGACGGCTGTTTATCCGCACTGATAAACACCCCTTTGCCCCCACGTACCGCTACCCAATCATCGGTACGCAGCTCGGCACCTTCGCCCCGTAGATTGCGCTGAGCATCTACATTGTGCCCGAGGTTCAATTGGGTCTTGCCGCCGTACTCGGTGCTGAGCTTGATGTGCTCTTCGCCGCGTTTGTCTTCCATGCGTAGCTTGTTGAAAGCAGGGGTACGGATCACGTTGCGGGTGTTATTTTTTTCGGTCACATGGTCGGTATGACGAGAGTCATGAAGGGCATGGGCGATGTACGGGCGGTCTGGGTCACCGTCGTGAAACGCGATGGCCACTTCGGTGCCCTGTATCAGCGGGAAGTGAATGCCATACACATCACCACCGTAAGGTTTGGCGAGTCGCACCGGCATACTCTCCTGCCCTTGTGCTTTATCGTCCTGGTCTGCATCAAATTTCACCCGATACAAGCCGGAGGTATCCTGCCAGGCATAGATATCGTTGGCCTTCGCGCTGGTCACCCGCGCCATCATGGTGCCGCTGACTTTTGGACGGGGCAGCAATGCCGGGCGCCAGCACAGAGTTTCACTGTAGGGTACCGCCATCCAGTTCACCACTAATGCATCCTTGCGGCTGGCACTAAAAAAGGTGCCGGTGATGACTACGCCGTTGTCCATAACGGTGGGAAGCGTCGGAACAATGACAGTTTCGGTTATCGTCAGTACCTGCCCTGGGCTGAGGGTAGCATCATTACCCAAGCCAACAATCGTTGTCTGTGCTGATAAAAAACGCTCATGGTCGAGGCGTGCCAGGAAATTGGCGGTTTCAGCAGTGGGGTCGATTTTATCGCCGGTATCCAGATGGCGAGGTTTGTAGTGATACACGTCACCGTAGGTCACCCCTTCACTCTCGCCGCGTGTCATATCGGTTCTGCCAGACTGAAGTATTTTCTGTGCTTCACGGTGGTTATAATCTTTGGTGGTCACGTTAGCCTGCACCACATTGTGCTGTACACTCACGCCCCAAACCGACTCTGCACCACTGTCACTCATGCCTGACGGGCTGTTCAACGGCAGGTCTTTACCAAACTTATAGGCACTCTGCTTATCAGCGAAGTGCACCACTTCAGTCTGGGTGTCCGACTGCAAGCTGAAGAAGTAAAATATCCCCATCTCTGAGAGCAATCGTTCAATGAATTCCAGGTCGCTTTCCTGGTACTGGTTTATTTGTTCACGTTTCGGATAGGTCTGTTTCAGGACAAACTCATATTCCCAGTCCTTAAAGCCATGCTCCTGAAGTATCTGCTCCACCACTTCCGGTACCGATTTGTTGACAAAGAAACGGTGGGTGCGGAATTGATTGCGCAGCAGTGCCAGAAATGGTGATAGCGTTATCTGGTACACGGCCTGGTCTTTTGAGCCACTGACCCGCTCAAAACTCGTCACTACCCCATGCACCACCTTTTGCTCCGAGAGGCTCTGCAACAAACCCGCCCCCATTGTCAAACTGGCTGGTTTACGCAGCAACTGACTGGCATCAATGTCTTTGTCAGTACTGGTGAAATGAACTGTGTAGCAATACAATTCACTCATCGCTTCCGTCCCCACAAAATCCTCCACATCCAGAGGAGAGGAGCAGGAAGGAATATCAAGGCGGTAACGATTCAGGGTGGTTTTGGTGATAGCTGACAGCGTATTTTGAAGCGTATCAATAATACTCATGGGTTTTACTCCGTGGTAACAACCTGTATTCCATGGGTTTGCACACCGCATAGCCAGTTAACAGCCGACAGGTTTATTTGAAGGGGGAGGTTATTTCCGGTTCAGTTATAGAGCCAATGTCCAGCTTTGGCTGATTCAATAAACATCCCAACCGTTAATGGTATTTTGTTTTGATTAAGGGCTTTTCGTGAAAATACGGATTTAACCTTCCAGGGGTAATAGTTACTGAGAGAAAATCCGGCGGGCTGAACATTAAAATGTGAGAAAAATTTTTCTGTCATCTCAGCGACATCATCTGCTTCATGCAAATTCTGTAAGGGGGTGTCATCGTCAATATCAATTTTTTTCATGAACAGGCTGGTCACCAGCGGTAGCTCGCTTTTGACAAATTTTCTGACGCTGTCTTCGATTGTCATGTTCACCAGATTTTATCCTCCGCTCGCGCGATGGTGTTATACCTGCTTACGGTTTTGAAACTGATCGTGGCCACATCAGTCGCCAGTATAATCCATCCTAAAACGGGAACGGTTCTTCCTGCAAATGCCCCCAGATTATTAACCCAAAACACCTTGACGCCGCTTAACGAAAAGGATTTTTTTGTCAATGTTGGTAAGATGCGTTTTTTGAATTTGTAGCTGAGATGCTTGCGGAAAAAAAGTGATGCATGCGACGTACCTTTCGTTGCTGTATTGGGTTTTCCAGGTACGTCGACACTATTATTACCGAGGATCACAAAAGCCACGCCAATGATATCTTTGATGCCCAGTTGATTTTCAGTTTCATCCACCAATATCCAAAACAGCAACTCATAAGCCGTCAGATTATTTAATCCATTAAAAAAATAAGTACCGTTAAGTTCTTCAACCGTATCCATAGGTATAATCCTCCTGGGCAATAAATGAGCAGCATTGGCTACGTCCCCTATCTTTTAGGGGTTACTATTCTCTTGGTTAGACAACGTTGAACCCTTAGTCACCAAACCCCAAAGTGATCCCTTCGGCTTCATCCCAGCCCAACGTCAGCGAAGTGGTGCGCTGTTGCTCGCTCATACGGCTTAACAGTTGCTGGCTCAACACCGGCAAGATTTGCTGGTTCAGTAGGCTATCGATATTGCGCGCGCCAGTGTCCGGCAGCAGGCAGGCGGCAACCAGCGTGTCGTACAGGCTTTCCTCAATGGTGCAGTGCAGGCCGTAATGTTTGTTCAGGCGTTTAGCGACCTGTGCCAGTTTCATCTCGACGATGGTACGCAACGCGGTGGCATCCAGTGGGCGGTAGATCAGGGTCTGGAAGCGGGCCAGCAAGGCGGGCTGGAAGTGGTCGCGCAGGATCGGGCGCAGCAGTTCATGCAGATCGCTATGGGTCGCTTCCGGTTGTTCATCCAGTAACTGCATCAGATGATCACTGCCCAGATTGGCGGTCATCAGGATCACGGTGTTACGAAAATCAATTTCGCGCCCTTCACCGTCGCGCATAAAGCCACGGTCAAATACCTGATAGAACAGGTTAATGACATCAGCGTGCGCTTTCTCAACTTCGTCAAGCAGCACCACGCTGTACGGGCGCTTGCGCACCGCCTCGGTCAGAATGCCGCCCTGACCGTAACCGACATAGCCCGGTGGCGAACCTTTCAACTGAGAAACGGTGTGCGCCTCCTGATATTCAGACATGTTGATGGTGATCAGCGATTTCTCGCCACCGAACAGTGTGTCGGCCAGTGCCAGCGCAGTCTCGGTTTTGCCCACCCCACTGGGGCCAACCAGCAGGAACACCCCCAGCGGGCCATTTTCGGACGTCAGGCCGGTTTTGGCGGCGCGCAGGCGTTGCGCCATCTCAACCAGCGCCGCATCCTGACCGACCACCCGGGTCGCGAGGTGGTTTTCCAGTTGCAATAAATCGGTCTGTTCGTCTTTCAGCAGGCTGCTCAACGGCACGCCTGTCCAGTCGGCGATAACCGTCGCCACCGTGCGCACATCAACATCCAGCGACAGCAGCGGCGCATTACCCTGAATCTGACTTAACTCTTCCTGCAACCTGGCCAGATGTGCCGCGTTGGCGATATCCTGACGCGCGTCGATAATCAGGGCGGTGAGGCGTTGCTCTGCTGCATATTGCTGTTCAAGCGTTTGCTGCCCAACCAGCAGTTCTGCGCGGCGTTGGTCAATCTCAGATAAGCGGGTTGAACCGATACTCGGCAGCAGGAGCAAATCCTGTTCGATGGCCTGTTGCTCCATCGCCAATGCAGCCAGTTCGGCGTTAATTTCCATCAGCGCGACCGGTAGCGTGTCGATGCTCATGCGCACGCGGGCACCGGCAGTATCGAGCAGGTCCACCGCTTTATCCGGCAGTTGGCGACCGGTCAGGAAGCGCCGCGACAGGGTAACCGCAGCGGTAATAGCAGAATCCAGAATATGCACGCCGTGGTGCTGGGCGTAGCGGCCCTTTAAGCCGCGCAGCATCAGGCTGGCTTTGGCGTCGTCCGGCTCGTCAACTTTCACCATCTGGAAGCGGCGTTCTAATGCGGCATCACGCTCAAAATACTGTTTGTACTCCGACCAGGTGGTGGCAGCGATGGTGCGCAACTCGCCACGCGCCAGTGCCGGTTTCAGCAGGTTGGCGGCATCTGCGCCACCGGCCTGATTACCGGCACCGATGATGGTGTGGGCTTCGTCGATAAACAGCAGCACTGGCGTCGGTGATTGTTGCACTGCTTCAATAACATTTTTCAGCCGCTGTTCGAACTCGCCTTTGACCCCAGCCCCGGCTTGCAACAGGCCCAAGTCCAGGGTGCGCAGGCTGACGGTTTTCAGGCTATCCGGCACGTTACCTTCGGCAATGCGCAGCGCCAGCCCTTCAACCAAGGCGGTTTTACCCACACCCGGTTCACCGACCAGAATCGGGTTGTTTTTACGGCGGCGCGACAGGATGTCGACCATCTGGCGGATCTCGGTATCGCGACCAAAAATCGGGTCAATCTGCCCGGTTTTCGCTTTAGCAGTCACATCGAGGGTAAATTTATCCAGCGCCGCTTGCAGGGCGTCATTGAGTTGCGGCTGGCCACTGGTAGAGGTAGTAGTCGCTGCCTCATTGGTCAGATTGACCGGGCTGTCTGCCAGTGCCGCAGCCTGCTGAACTTCAGGGCGCTCGTCGGATTGGCTGTCCAACAACGGTAGCAAGCGGTGTAACTGGGTGGTGCTCAGGCTGAGCAACGGCCAGGCGGCATCGGCGGCCAATAATGATGGCGAATTTATCAGAGCAGATAACAGATGAACCGAGCGCACCGCATCGGCATCTTCCTGCAACGAGGCATCCAGCCAGGCACTTTTGATCAGTTGCTGTAACGCAGCTGACAACTGGGGTTTGCCCTGCACCGTGCGCGGCAAAGTATCCAGATGGGCCAGCAACCCCTGCCACAGGCTGTCCATGTCCCACTCATAACGACGGGCAATCACCGTGATATCGCCTTCACCCTGTTCCAGCAGTTTCAACAACCAATGTTCAACGGTTATCTCGGCATGGGCACGGGTCTGACACAGGGTTGCAGCACCGGCCAGTGCCTGCGCGCAATAGGGATTTAACCGACGTAATAAGTGTGCTGAATGCGTTGTCATAAATTTTCTTCCTTGTATGCGAAACCTGATACGTTAGCCGGTTTCACTGGCGTTATTGTCGCCGTCAGTTTGAACACGGACAGCGCGCAAGGCCCGGAGCGTACACGCAGTACGTGATGGCCCGAGCACTGCCCAGGTGCAAAATGGCAAGTAAAATAGCCAGATGAAGCTGGCGGCGGGCACGCTACCGCCCATAGCCATAAACCAAGGCCCATAAGGTCATCTGATAAAATGTGTGTGCGTTTGGCTGAATACCGATACCCCGATACTGAGCTAAAAACACAAAAAGCAGACGGCGAACCGCCTGCTGCTGCGGGTTACCCTAAATAATTCGTGTTGCAGGCAGGCGGCAAATGAACGAATCCCTGGGAGCATAGATAACTATGTGACCCGAGTGAGCGAACGTAGCCAACGCACCTGCGGCGCGAAGAATGACGGGTAATTACGCGGTAGTACGCTCGTTCCAGGAATCGGAATGAATGATGTTGCCGTCTTTGTAAGTCCAGGTGATTTTTTCGTAACGCAGCTCAATGGCTTCGAGGTGATTGTGTTTCTCTTTGGCCGGATCCTTGATGTCGTGCATCTTCGGTGCCACTTTCACCAGCTTCACGTTCTCAAGCTTGGTATTGAAATACTCCACTTCCTGGCCCGCATCGTTAATGCGATACCATTTGAACTCAGCGGATTTCAGGGTCTGGCCGGTGGTTACCGCTTTGTACAGGTACGGGCTGGAAGAATCGATTTCCTTGGTGAACAGGAAAGGGGTATGGATACGGGTGCCGGTCAGCTTGCCCGTATTGTTGTCTGTCGGGATATACAGGTTATGTTCCTGCGCCACGATCTCAATGCTGCCTTCGCGATCTTTAACATCTACGGAACCTTTAATGTCCGCACCGCCATCATCTTTCAGCCACAGATATACTGGAATTGCCATGGGTTACTTCTCCATTTCTTGGGTTGATACGTCACTTTCATCCTGTGACGCTGTTTTTACGCCTGGCAGGCGACAGGCATCGGCCTGCGGTACCAGACTGATTTCGACACGGCGGTTGAGCGCACGGCCCGCTTCCGTATCGTTAGATTTCAGAGGACGACTCTGGCCATAACCCTGTACGGCAAAGCAGCTTTCCGGAATATCCCCGGTATCGCGCATCCAGTTGCGTACCGATTCCGCCCGCTTAAGCGATAGAGTCTGGTTGGACTTATCATCACCCGTGATATCGGTGTGACCCGCCACCACGATCAGCCAACCCGGTTTGGCTTTAATCCCGACCAGCGCATTGATAAGCACTTTGGTGGAGCCAGGCTTGAGCATTGATTGCCCCACGTCAAACAGTGACAGGCTATCCAGACGGAGGGTTTTGGGCCCCTGAATAATTTGATTAATCACCGGTGGTGGCGGTGGAGGAGACGCCCAGCTATTGATAGCAATGTAAAGCGGAGCCCGCAGTCGCAGCCCCTGATACAATCCCAGAGACAAACGCATGGGTGCACCGCGACGTAACCAGTCATCCAGCAGATATGCATCTGCCCGTAGTTGCTGTTGGGCCAGAGTTTTAGGGGTTGGAGGCGTGCCAGTGAGCCGGTTATACTGCGACAGATGATCACCAACGCTCTGGACCAGGCGCTGGTTATTGATGAAAGAGGCCAGCAGGGCAAACAGTAAAAATACCCCACACAGCACGCCAGCCATCTGCCAAACCTGCATCAGGCGGGAGACGCCGCGGCGGCGAGGCAGATAAGGTAGCAGCACTTCTGGCAACGGCAGGCACTCTTGCTCAGGGGTCGCCACCGGCATCAGCGTAGTGACTCCATTGATGTGTGTCTGCCACAAATTGTTCTGACGCCCCGCGACCGGTGTAAAACAGCAGCCCCATGCGCACAGGGTAAGTGCAGGGACATCTCCTTGCCGCTGTGTCAGGATGCTCAGGACATGTTCATCAAGCCAGGACAGAAGACTTTCCATCCAGAATACAGCGCTCAACCTTCCCTCACCGTTGCAGGACTCTTTAGGCTGGCTCCATTCAACCAGCGGTATGACGCCTGCCCCCGCCTCCTGAACCTGAATGCCTTTTAGCCCCGGAGTGACCGTGTACCAGCGTTCTGCCTGCGCTGATGAGGATACCGGCGGTGAAAGCCAGGTACTCAGCCAGACCGGCGGGATCCCCGCAAGCCATCCTTTGCACTGCACGATGGCCCGTTGCCAAGCACGCAGGGATTGTGAAAAATCATCCCGACTCTGATGTTGCTCCGGCACGATAGCCAGTAACACCGAGATCTGGGCAATCAGCGCCGGACGTTCCGCCGCCAGATGTTGTGCGAGTATCGGCAGTTGTTCTGGCAGTTGCACGACCAGATACCAACCTTGACGCGTTTCACAAAAAGATGCCGATGGGGAAAACAGGGCATCGCTGTCACCACAAACCAGTACCACCGCACCCTGAAAATCTTCAGGCGGCAGCGTTGAATCGGCAATGGATTGGTTAGCCACTTTATTACGGTTGTGCTTGCGCCACTGAAAATAGCCTACCGCACCACAGAGGATGACAACCAGCATGCTCAGTACCACACGGCTGCCTGTGCCCAGCGGCCAGAAACCCAGGATAAGCCACAGTGCCAGGCAGGCCCCCAGCAGCAGCAGGAGTAACTGTGTTAATCCGCGCATCCGCTAGTGCATCCCTGTCAATTGAGACACCATGTGCGTCAGTCGGGTGGACAATGTGAACCACAGAGCAACCAGTATGACGACGCCCGCTCCCCACGAAAACCAATAGGTTTTGCGTCCAGAGCGCAGACGCAATGAGCGCGAGACCACCGGCGTTTCCTGTGAAGAGGCAAACGGTGGCACCAGCAAACTCAGCTTACGCACCACATCTTCTCTGCGCTCGTCACCCTGTTCGCGGTAACGACCGGCAAATCCCAAGGTTAGCGCACGGTAAAAGCAGGTCAGCACCGCCGTATCCGGTGCCGGCTCCTGCAACACCGCGCGGATCCGCTCCCACAGCTCTTCACCCGCATTCAAAGTATTAAAGTAGCGGGCCTGCAGCGGATCTTTCAGCCATTTGGTATAGCCACTGTCCTGTTTCTGACGGTTCAGGACGCTTTCATCCAGTAACGCACACTGGGTGTACAGCATATGGTCGCAGCTGATTTCGCTGAAACCGGCACGCGACAATGTCGCGCGCGCGTTGTCAATCCACTCACAGGCACGGCGATACAAAGCTTCTCCGTCCTCAACTTCCTGACCGTTACGCAACTGGCTGACCATCAGCCAGCAGGGATAAAAGACCGCATCAACCACCGACGTATTAATTTTGCTCATGAGCGTAGCACCGCAAACAGTTCGAGTTTGACATCACCCAGCGAACCCGGGGTGTAGAAAGCACAGTTCCCCGCATCCAGCATCGCCTGCGCTGCTGCCCCCTTGAGGTCAAGGGCAAAGTACTGATTTTCCAGACGCAGCGGGATAGCAGCCGGAACATGAGACAGCGGTTTCATCGCCACACCGTTCAACGCCACGTTGACCACATCTGACACATCCTCAACACTGCCAGCCTTACACAACAGCGGGAACTGGGTTTGCAACAGATGGTTGGGGATCGAAGAACGAACAGAGAGATAGAAATCAGCCCCTTCGCGCAGGCGGGCATCATGCAATGAACCGGTCCAGAATTGGCCCTCGTGAGCCAGTTCAATCGCCACCATACGGGACGGCAGGCTGGCTTCGAGCAGGGCATCAAGCAAGGTGAACAGCGGCGGGAAAACCTGCTCTGGCGCGTCATGCTGATACAGCGGAATGTCTTCGGCTTTATGCTCAAGGGAAAATGTCAGCAGGCTACCGGCGAGGCGGACCAGTTCGCGATAGAACAGTTCGGGATGGCGGGAAGGCGTCTGATACAACTCCATCAGTACCGGCTCGGCACTGTTTAACGCATTCAGCAACCAGAACAACGACACATCGGCCACCGCAAAATCGGCCATCCGTTCGTTACTTTCACGGCGCATGGCCATCAGGCGACGCCGACGCGCCTGTAGACGGTGGACTAAATCCCCCAGTTCAGTCAGCACCACCTGACTGGCCGCCAGCGACAACATCGGGGGGATAAAACTCTCATCCTGCATCCACTGCCCCTGGGCATTGCGCATCAAACGCACCACCGGACAGGTCAGATAAGCACTGTTTTCCTGATGAGCAAAACGCAGCGTGACCCCGTGGCGCATTATCGCCAGTTCAGTGCGCTCATGACCGGCAAGCTCCTGTACCGTGACCCATTCCTGCTGCCAGCGGCGAGGGCGCGCGCTGTCCTGACCATCATCCAGATTGCCACCATTGGCCGACAGCAACGGTAATGCCAGTACCACATCGACCACATCACGGTCTGATACCGCAGACAAATCACAGGCGGGAGGCAGGTTATCCGCCCGTTCAGAATCAATCAGCGTGCCATCAGGGAAGCGAACCACCAGTCGCAGCGCATTCAGGCGGGAAAGCGCCAACGACCCACGGTCAAATGCCGCATCAATGACACCCCATGGGGATGCCAATGTCATATGTGCCACGCTGTCTGCTACATAGGCGTCCCAGCGGGCCTGTTGCTGGAATTGTTGTGGGGCCAAAAAGGCCCCGTCGTTCCATAACGGACGATAAATCTTCATGGGTACTTCCTTGCGTACAATCATGCCCAAAGTCATTGGTGTTGCAGCTAGACGGCAACTGAACCAATCCCCCAGGAGTTGACTAACGTCAATGACTGGGGGAGAGAAAGCAGCCAACACGCTGCAACTTCAAGGACAAAGGACAATCAGGCTTTCGCCTTCGGCATCTGGGAAACCAATGACAGATTCACGTCCATACCTTCAACCTGGAAGTGCGGCACGGCATACAGCTTCACGCGGAAGAAACCGGGGTTGTCTTCGATATCTTCCACCGTGACTTTTGCATCACGCAGCGGATGGGAAGCCTGCAAGTCATCACCCGGATCAGTCATTTCCGTCACCAACCCACGGATCCAGTTATTCAGCTCCAGCTCCAACAGACGGCGGTCTTTGGTGGTGCCGATGTTCTCGCGCTGAATAAGCTTCAGGTAATGGGCAATGCGTGACAGCAAGAAGATGTATGGCAAGCGGGCATTAATACGGCTGTTGGCAGTGGCATCAGCGGTGTCATACAGCGCAGGCTTCTGGGCAGAGTTGGCCGAGAAGAAGCACGAGTAATCACGGTTTTTGTAGTACGACAGCGGAATAAAGCCCAGATTGGCAAACTCAAATTCGCGCGTTTCCGGGATCATCACTTCTGACGGGATTTTGACCTGATTACCGGTACCCAAATCGTACAGGTGAATAGGCAGGTTGGTCACCGCGCCACCGGCCTGCGGGCCACGGATCTGCACACACCAGCCGTTTTTGATGAAGCTTTTCACCATATTGGCGGCAAAGGCAAACGAGGCGTTGGTCCACAGATAACGGTCATGGTCCGGCCCTTTCACCTGCTCTACGTAGTTAAAGCTGCGTACCGGCACCGTGTCCGGGCCGTAAGGTAAGCGCCCCAGCACGCGCGGCATGGTCAGGCCGATATAGCGGGAATCATCTGAGTCGCGGAAGGCTTTCCACTTGATGTATTCGGCACGGTCAAAGTAGTTACCGATATCTTTGATGGCGGCCACTTCTTCCATGTTCTCTTTACCAAAGAACTCTGGACCCACTGAGCCAATAAACGGCATATGGGCTGCCGCGGCGACCTTGGAGATATTGCGCAATAGCGCGATATCTTGCGGGCTACGGTCGAACTCGTAGTTGGAGATAGCGGCGGCAATCGGTTCGCCACCGGGGGTGTCGTATTCCTGAATGTAAGTCTGGGTGTAGAGACCGCTTTGCACGATTTCAGGGGCGTCTTCAAAATCCTGCACCAGATGATCTTTACTGATATCCAGCAGTTCGATACGCACGTTTTGACGGAAATCGGTTTGATCGATAAGGGATTTCACGCCACGCCAGGTCGACTCCACCCGTTGGAAATCAGGGTGATGCATCACCGCATCCAACTGGCGACTGATTTGATCATCCAGCGCCGCAATGTGGCCATCCAGCAGGGTTTTATCCAGCTTTTCCACTTTTTTCGACGACTGCTTCAGCAGGTCTAAAAAGACACTGACGGCGGCAGTGACACGCTCATCAGTAGTGGCATCCGCCATGGTATCGTTGTTCTGGAAAGCATCCAGACCCGTCAATGAGGAGACTGGGCTCAGGTTGATTTTTTCAAATAAAGAGGCATAAACCCCCTGGGCTACGGGACGGTTTTTCTCTAATACGGTCGTCGCAGTACCCTGCGCACTGTTTTCCTGTACAGACATCAGCATGTTCCTTTTCTTCTTTCTACAAGCAGCCAATCCGGCGATTAACAGTCTTTGGGGGCCAATGCCGCCAGTTCAGCACGCAGCTCATCGCTCAATGCTTCGTCTTTGAGGATGTTTTCCAGCTCACGGCGGAAGGTGGCGTTGTCCAGCAAATTGGACTTGAGATCACGCAGCAGATTGCGCATTGCCAGCAAGGCACGCAGTTGTGGGATTTGACGGGCGACACTTTCCGGCTCGAAATCTTTCATGTCGTTGAAGGTCAGAGATACGGCGGTATCGGTATTATCCCCTGCCAAAGTATCAGGCACCGTTAATTTCAGGCTCGGTTGGAACTCGGCCAACACGCTGTTGAAATTATTTTTATTGATATTAAGCTTTTCACGTTCGGACAGCGGACGCTGTTCCTGACCGTTGCTGTAATCGCCCATCACCAGAAGTTTTAAAGGTAGTTCGACTTTCTTCTGGGCACCGCCGGTGTGGAGGTCTAATTTAATATTAATGCGTGCTTTAGGTATCTCATTTTGGAAGCTTGAAGAGGACATCGACTTTCCTTATTAAGGGAAGGAAACTTAAAAAGCCACCACTGAGAAAATGAATAGAAATAATCTACATTATCCGGCACAGCATTCACTGCCCACCGATTAACTCGGTGTGCATTAAAGTAAAAAAACACTTTAGTAGATATCCCTATCCATTCATCGGATGGCATGAAACAGTATCAGGCAGGTATTTTTCACACGCATTAGCATATCAATTAAATACCAGTGCGCGCAGTGTAGAAACGTTAGCCATCTAACACCAATGAGTTAAATGTAACAAAAAGTAACTATTTGCGTTTTAAAAAAAATGCAACATCACACTGATGTATAAGACATTTCTTGCACCAGAAAGATAACCCCCTACAAACAAAGGTATTAATAAACATCATAAAAACTAAACTGAGAGTTTATGGAGCTTATTGTAGGAATATGCCTACAAATATTTTTTCCAGAAATGTGATGTGTATTCGGGGTATTTTAGAACCAGGTAGGATAACAAGAGACTTATCTATTATTGCCGTAAATCAATTAACCTCTAATAACGTAAAAATGACTTATCGATGGGCAACGTCATTGTGTATTACAGTGAATCCACAAAGAGAGATGAGTAGCAAATTGATACGGATGAGCCCCCATTAACGTTGAGAAATACATTCGCCAACATGTAATGAGTACAAACAGAATATCCTGTTTGAGTATAGCCCTGTCTGCGCAGGGCTCACCTTTCCCCGTGTTAGCCCCCGTAAGAATACGGTCATAAAATGAGTCTGTGAAATCGATTATGCAGATCAATCAGTCGATATTGATCAGTTAATCTGATCAACTCAGTATAGTTATCATTCGCCACAGACAAGGTAAGTGATGTGTTTTTATGTGCAAGAGCTTCGTTCTCTTGCAGAAAAAGCCAATATCGGGTTTTTTACTGTCAAGTTTTAGGACTTAGGGGAAGTGATACACAATCCAGCGTGGAGTGATGCCAGTTGGCTGAATTAAAGAGTGCAGTGAGTATTGAAACGTTAATACAAAATGCGACCGATTTAGAACTGGCCGGATTCTAGCGCAGGGCTGCGACACAGTGGCTTGCTGTCATGGACCACTGCCCTGATGATACTGAATGGGAACAGATTGTTCGGCGACGTGAACAGTGTTTACTGAAATCACAGGGAACACCAGAAGAGCGGCGGCGAGCAGTCCGTAATCGTTACCGCAGTCAGGAGCGATATAAAAACCGGTATTAACCCTGATTATCCTGAACACACAATGACCTGATGTGCCGACCCGCACGCCATGCTGGAAGCAGGGCCGTAGGAGGGGTACCCTCCTGACGGAGGTTCTGATGCGATTGCCCGGCAATCAACAAGTACTGATCATCGGCATAAACTGCATTGCGCAGGAAAACATGACCTCGGCTTTACAGTAGTTTGCAGCACTGGCTGACAAGCCGCTGCTGGTGTATCGATCCCTGTTTTTTACCTCCCCATACACATCTTGACATTCGTTGCTTTATGCTCGAAGTAATTATTCCACTCTATCTGATGGCGATTATGAATAACTTGATACAACAATTACAATCCATGCTTGGACAGGTAACGAAAAAGAGTAACGAAGGCGGTTCTAGCCTGAGTAATATGTTAGTGCCCGGCGCCTTAGGCGGCCTTGCTGGCTTACTGGTTGGAAGTAAATCATCACGCAAATTGTTGAGCAAATACGGTACCAGTGCGTTACTTGCCGGTGGCGGCGCAGTACTCAGTACCGTGTTATGGAATAAATATAAAGATAGGATCCGTCAGAATCATCCAGATGGTTCACAGTATGGTCAGCAAACAGCACCTGTAGACCAGCGTGTGCAGCGATTGGTTATGGCACTGGTATTTGCTGCCAAAAGTGATGGGCACATTGATGCCAAAGAGCGACGCATTATTGAACAAAATATGCAGGAAGCGGGTATCGGTGAACAGGGCGAACGTCTGGTGCAACAAGCGATTGATAGACCGTTAGATCCTCAATTACTGGCCCGTGAAATACAAAATGAAGAAGAAGCGCTGGAGCTCTATTTTCTCAGTTGTGCCGTTATTGATGTGGACCATTTTATGGAGCGCAGCTACCTTGCCGCATTAGGTGACGCACTGAAAATCCCACAAGATGTACGAGATGGTATTGAACAAGATATTCAACAACAAAAGCAGGGCATTGCTGATTAATGTGTCATCAGATGGCCTTTTAGTTCTTTACCTGTAGGCCATTAGTTTTCACTCCTCCTTTCAGGCCGTACTGCTGCAAAAAACTTCCAGTGCTCAGTATGTCCATGAGATAGCCAGGCGACAGCACCGGCACATAACAAGTGTGCTCCGTCCCTGTAGCAACAGTATCAGTGTCTCTGTTCGCAGAACATGCAACCCGTCCCATTCAGTCAGGTCAATGCCATTGCCAGGTTATACCAACACAACAGCGTCAATGACCCCCTGAACCTTGGCGTTTGTTGCAGGTATGGCTGATGTGTACTGTTCCGTCGATGATAGTCGGTGACCAACTTAAAACGCAGCCAGGCACAGAACAACTTGCACAAAGCGCTTGCTCTACTGTCACCCAGAACATGTAGCGGGAAGGTATTGATGAATACCGACAATAAGGAACCTCTGACCATTGAAGTCAGAGGCAGGGATATTTATGTCATGTTATCGGAAGTGGGTGTGTAAAAATGATAAAAGTATTAAAAAGTATCGTCGGTTTTGGCTGCTAAGCGCGGGGCTTTTACTCTCATCAGTAACGCTTGCCCATGCAGAAGCACCGAAGCCACTCCGCAAGACCCGTACAAAACCTGTTTTTTATGCGCAGACACTTAACCATAAAAAGGAAGTGGAAATCTGCATTATCACCCCTGTCCGTATCTTACTCTTTTGGTAAGACCAGCACAAAAAGTAAAGAGATGAATATCACCGTTCCGATGGGTAATACCTCTTATGCGTATCAGAGTAATCAGATATTCACAGTCAGAAATGGTGATACCAGTTATCAGGTTTCAGTCGGAACAAACGATGACGGTAAGCCAGTCGCGTCACTTTACGTTTATAAAGGCCCCCCAAAAACCGGAAAAGTGCTGGCAGAGATAAAACTCGCCCCCCATACGGTGGTGAATAGCATCAGCCACGCATTGGCGGATGACGGTATTGCTGAATCAGACAGTCTTTAACTATACAGGCTGAGGTTAATCTGGGAACACACTTCCGGCAGGTTATCTACCATATCTATGGGCAATGATTCTGGTTCCTAGACGAGAGAAAGTACTTGGTGATGTCGATGCAACAAATTACGACCGTCACGCAGGCTACACGCTAACATATCTGGCTGATCGCCTGTAAATCAGATACCTCAACGTCCTTCTATATATCAAGATATTAAGTTGATTGTCCCTCTCACCGTTGCCTCTCTAGAGGCAACGGTTTTTTTATATTTCAAGGAGAGAGAACCGACATTATTAGACTTACCTGTTCTGTGGATCCGAACAAAGACAGGTCATCGTTCACAATGGCGTTAATCCACCATTGTAATATTATTTAAATTATCCACTCCGGACACTTTCTTTAAAATAGTAAGATATTCATTTTTGTTATCATACAACCAGTGCAGTATTTCATTATTACTGAGTAGTTTGATAATATGTGACCTTATAATGACCATTTTTAGATTATTCTCAGCATACTCATCTTGGATGTTTTCGGTTTCAATTTGTATTGCTGCCATTTCCTTTTCTAATCTGGCAAGGGTTTTTCCAATATCTTTATTATCTGACTCCTTGTTACTTTTATTGATTAAATGCTCAGGAGCAATAGCATGAAGCATTGACAAGGCGAATTTTTGGGTGAAGTTATTGATATTTATCATCGTTGTCACCATTTCTATTTGTTTGTAAGGTTTAAGTTTTCGCAATATTCTAAAGATCGATTGTGAAACACTTTTCTCCGCCAAAAGTGCCATAACCTCCTTGGCTATACCATCAGATATCCTCAACTTTGAATTGAGCGTCACTGATGATGTCCCCAGAACAGCACTCAACTTTTCTATTGATACGCCTGAATCGATGGCTTTTTGAAGCATTTTTTGTTCTTGGATGATGGTTAATCGGTTAACTCTTTTGTTATAAGAATAGGTATCTTCAACGGGTGATATTAGGCAGTGAACAAACTCAATATCGAGATCTTTCAATGCTTCAATACGAAGATGTCCATCTAAAATCTTCTTAGAGTCATCATCTGTGATAAAAATAATCACTGGTTCTATTAAACCAACTTCTGATATTGACGTAAGTATTTGCTTATACTTTATACTGGATTTCACATTGATTGGCAGTGACTTAGAATGCACAAGGCTTGCTATCGTGAATGTTTGAAACTGCTGATTAAAACATTGCTTAATCATAATTTTTATCCCTATTAAAATTTTTATCAAGCAGAGCCTCAGGCATATTGGTGATATTGTTATTCCGCAATACTGAACAGAAGTCATCATCTTCTATTAATTGCTTGAATATCTCCTTGACGGCCAGTATGGTCTCATTGACGTAGTTAGATTTAACAAGGATATCTTTATGTTCATTGACATTTTTCTGATATATTTTTGATAATTCTTCTGGACTCAACTTTTTCTGAGGACGACCATTTGTATATGTATTATTAATAGCACCTTTGCTTCCTTCTTTTCGTCTGTCAAGAATACGTTTGATGCGGTTTATTTGATTTCCTTTTATCTGTCCGTTGAGAAGAGCTTCAGTAAGTGACTTTTGGGTTTCATTATCGTCAGCTCTTGATATTTCTACGGCCAGATATAATGGGATATAACCTGATTCAAATGCAATGAGCAGTTTTTTTTCCCCTCTTTCAATGAGATTCATGACACCATGAACCCAACTGGTTGTATAACCTAGCCGATACCCGATTTCTTTGTCTGTCAGACCCTGCATTTTTAATTGTCTTACACAGCCAAGAAGCTCTCCTGCTCTCGGTTTTCTACGAGCTATATTTTCAGCCAGACTCATTAAATGTCCTGTTTCTTCATCGACATTTTTAACTATTGCTGGGATCATGGTTTCTTTATACTCTTGATACGCTTCCAGTCGACCTTGCCCGCAAATCAGTGCATATTCAAAGTGATCATGAACCATCCTTCTCACCGTGATGGGCCGTTTAAGGCCAATCTGGTTAATGTTTTCTTTTATTTCATTATGAGTAAACACATCCCGGTCTCTTGGATTACTAACCATGATTTTGCATATGTCTATCATTTCTACTTTTTCAGTGGTCATCGTTTTATTTTCTCTATAAATGTTGTTCTTCTCACTAAATGGTAAAATGGATTAAGTGTATTAAAATTATACAATTCGAGACCGAATGTATTTTTCTCTTTTAAACTTAAATGGTTATAAACCGCATCAATTGAAGGGAAAATATAATAGTCAATAGGGGACTTATTTAAGCTATCCATACGAATAGCAATACTGATATCTGGAACTGACAAATGATTAAACCTGATTTTCCATCTTAAGCTATTCCCTGATAACCGCTGGCACCGAGCAAGATTGACAGATAAAGTGAATTCATCATTGATATTTAAAATCCCTTCTGTGGGCGAATCACTAACCCACCCATTAGATTTATAAATATTTTCAATAATAGTCTCGATTACAGAAGAATGAACTCCCTTCAGAACTTTATTGGTTTCCAGGTAGGTATAGTCCTGCCTTGGGTTGTATCCGATAAGGCTATATACTCGTAGCAAGCTACCAAATCGGGAACGATAAGTACTACTTGATGGCAACAACTCCTCCTCGTCTATTATAATCCCTGACAAACGCCCTCTTTTAATCAAAAGAATACTCAGTTTCTCCAATAATTCATCATCAGTAAAAATTACCATTCTTGATGCTATAATTTCTTGCGCAAGATTAAATTTATCAATACTGATGATAGGTTCATATGCTCCATTGAACCTTACCCATTCATCTTCGGGGTTATTGACATGCCGTTGTTTCAGTTTAAACGAGGTTTTGTTATAGATACTGTTACCGATATATTTTTCATTCGTGAGTATTTGGTGTATTTTCCCTCGGGTCCATTTATTTCCATTTTCAGCAAAAACGTTAGTTCGGTTTAATTCTGTAGCAATAACAATTTCAGGTTTCCCTTCAAGGTTAAACATATCGAATATTTTATTGACAATGTTAATCTCCTCCAAAGGTCCTGGAGAGAGAATAATACGATCAGTCTGGATACTTTTTCTCTGGCCGAATTCAAGTATTCCTTTTGGTACATGGTGCTCATCAATCAATAAGCGCCGTAACCCATAACCTGCCACTCCTCCTTGATGGTAGCCTCTTTTAATTAAATTAACCTGCCCCAGGAATACTTTTTCAGAAAGGTTTCGACTATAACTTGCTGCCCCATGTCGCGAAAATGACAACCCGAGCATAAACATTTCAGGATGCTCCTCTGAAAATGGCTCTGCACAATAGATAATTTTCACGCCATTTTTACGAAGTAAGTGTGAGTAATGCCCAGCTTCATCCGCATCCTGGAAACGTCCAAATCGACTCACATCGTAAACAAGAATAGCTGAAATGGTTATTTTCTTATTAATAACATCATCGAGTAATGCCTTTAATCCTGGTCTTCCTGAGATGTTCAGCCCACTTTTACCAGCATCATTATAAGTATGAATGATCGTGATATTATTTCTCAGTGAATATTCTCTTATATATTCAGATTGATTATCAAGAGAGTACTTCTGATGCTCCGTAGACATTCTTACATATTCTGCGGCCAAAACTCTTTTAATACTTTCCTGTGGGGATGATGGAACCATTTTTAACCTCAACTTGTTCATGAATTAAAATGGTTGATCGATTTGAATTTTCTTTAAAGCTTTATTTGTTAGAAACAAAATCAACATTGAGAGTTATCAATAAACAGTAAATTAAGACACTACAAATACGATAATTTTCAAACTATACATTCAATTAGATGTCTATATTACTGCTGTTTCAACATTTAAATCCTCATGGAAAATTGAATTATCATTGTAATATCTAATCATTATTAATTAAACTTCAAAAACCAGTGAAATACATTAAGTAATGAGAGTCACAGACTCAACCGAAACAATAAACTCTCTAAGTATTAGTTAAGACAAAAGAATGTATATATTTACTCTATAAATGATTAAATGATTAAATGATTAAATGATTAAATGATTAAATGATTAAATGATTAAATGATTAAATGATTAAATGATTAAATGATTAAATAAAGTTAATTTAACTTTATTTAAAGAGCTATATTACTTTAGTGAAATAACAATGGTGCTATTTAATATACCTCATCAATCTTTGTGTCATAAACCACCGAGATTATTTATCAAAAGATCTCTATGACTCGTTTAGCCTCCCGCTTTGGCCAGGTGAACTCGGTTCGCCGTGACCGCCCCCTGACCCAAGATGAGTTAGCCTACTATGTCCCTAGCGTAGCATCGGCAGAAGTGGGAGTACCCCATTGCCAGCTCCCCGGCCTGAGCCTTGTACTCCATCCACAGCAGTTGCCGCGTCACGCCAGACTTTCTCATCTCGGTGTCGAAGTGAAGCAGATCCGGCATCACCCGCCCTGACAGCAGCGTGCTTTTTGCCGGGAATATCAACTTTTCAAGGGCGTCATGTGATATCGCTTCAGGTAAGGGCCATGGCAGTGACGTTGCATTAAAGCGTGATAGAAGTTAATGAACTGATTTTCAGCGTCAGCCCGATGCAACGGTTGGTCAGCTTCTTGTCGAACTTGAACTGAAGGATCTTAAAACAGGTTTCCATGGGACTCCTGGCTTTTCTCTTTTTGGGCATCGATTCCTCCATTGGCGTAAAAATCAGCAATGGAGACCGTGCAAGAAAGAGTTAATTCCCGGAGTGATCGGAAAGATGCCAAACCGTGATCGATTTAGACGCCATTTTGCAATCGATATCAACCGCTTCCTTCCTATTTATCTGGGCACCAATAAATTAGCCGTGTGTTAGCAGGAATATGGCGAGTTCCCAGATGATGACGATGTGTTTCATCCACTGCGTAGTGCACTGGAGGCCTCATTTCAATCAGAGACCATATCCAGTAACATTTTCGATCAAGTACTCACTACAGATATTCCCCCTCAAATCTTAATATCAAGGTAATATTTATCGATTCGGCCAACAGATAATTGGCCTATAAGTCATTACATTGATTATTTTCCCTGTCCCATTTTGATTATCTCTTGTCCTGATAAAAAACAATCATACGGTGTTACTGCATAGAGCAGCCGAATGCGATAGTTATCACTACTCTGTGCTGACAACTGGCTAGCAGTAAACTCAGCCACGCTTAATTTTTTTCCCTTCTCGGCCGGGTTTGCAATATCTGCTGCTTTTTTCATCGGACTCATATGGTCAGGGGCTGAACCGTTAAAATCGGTAAATATTTGCACAGCCTGCTGTTGTGCTACTGTGCCCTCTGGACAGAGGGCCGCATAAGTATTACCTACACCCATAAAAACCATCGCTATACACCCTGCTATTTTTTTCTTCATTTTTATTTCCTTATCACGATGTGGTGACATTCCCTGTATTCATGTTGTAAAACACAATATGGGGACAGGTTACTGTGTTTCTGAGCAATACCGAAAACTGGTATTTATTACGTGTTTCATAGAAACACACTTTTGATATCGGTTCTGGCCCGTTTTGCATTCCGATATTTTTTGCATACACCTTATTAGAGTAATTATTGGCATAGGCTGATGTAAGGGGCAGGCACAACAAGGCACTAATAAGCAGAGTATTTATTCTCATACGGGTAATCCTGCAAGATTGGAGGCGGCAATAAATCCGACCATCCAGCCAATAAACTGTGGACCTATCGCCCAAAAAATACGGGCACCGATAACCTGTTGCGTGGTACCCAAAACCACATCAGGCCTTAACCATAGCCGCAATAAATTGCCAATGAAAATACCTAACGCGGGTACCAGGACAAAGGCCAGGACCGCTCCTGATGTATGTAAAAATCCCTGAATACGTGGGTCAAAATATGCTGCCAATATCCCTACCAGGCTTGACAGCGTTATACACATTGCAAGTGGCACAGCCTCTTCTCCTTTCATCCTCGAGTTCTAAGCGCCAGGTACAGATATCACCCCAGGCACGAAACATTACCGATGCATTGCAATGCATCTATCGTATTGATTTAAAATAACTATTAATAAATTAAAACAGCTTATTTTTTTTCAAAATAAGGTTTCGAACGAGTGTATCGACAGTGAGGAATGAAAGATAATTGGTAATACAGATCAATTTTCGTTTATTGATCTGTTTAACCGATCGATACACCGCAACAAAGGCATATGCGGCTCTACGGGTCACATAAGAAGGCACTGTCATTCAGTGTTAAGCAAGGTCTGGCCTGTCACGGACAGTCTGTCCAAGTGTTATAGAAAGCAAAGAAGAGATATTCATCAGTCAACCTTGAGACGGCTGGATGGGTTAAAAACCAGTCATTGATCGTGCCCTGGAGTTCTGAGTATCTGTTTGAGGAAAGGTGTAACCAGGTGGGTATCGTTCCGTATTGCGCCAACGAGTAGAAAATCATCAATGCGAGTTGTTCACGTAATTGATGACAGGTTACCGCTCTGGCAATACGCTCAAGGTACCGATGACACGGAGTAAAACGTAAACGATCACATTCATTCATCAACAAGCTGAAATACGGACATGCTCTGTTAAGTAAGGGATAGTCATCAATATTCGTTGATGTACGGCCACGACGGTTATGCCTGTCTGAAGACCGGGATTTGAGAGTCGTCAGGGTTGGCAAGAGAATACGGGGGAAAAGCATCAGGTCAGCCATTGCAACACCATCAGACAACACGGAAACCATGCTTATCTGAAGGTAGCGTCGATGCGCACTCAGCCGTTGACCGGTATGCATGTCCCAGCCTGTACAGGCATTAAATTCAGCCTGACAGGCCTTTTTAAGCGCTTTTGTCGATGTGGTGGTATACACAGTAATATCCTTTTGGACAGGGCTTCCTCTCAACAACGCCATCACCTTGAGCCATACACACAACTGAGGATATTAACGCAGTAGATAAGTCAGGCGAGTATGAGTAAAGGGGAGAAAATGATGAGGGCTGAACAGATAACGAATAGGTAATAACAAAAGAAAAGAGTAGGTCCGTTTATTTAGCTATTCCGGGAGTCCTTTATTTTATTCAAAAGCCAGACTTCCACCTCACTTTTCAACCATCGTGAGCTCCGGCCAAGTTTAATCGGCTTTGGAAATAACCCGTCCTTTATCAGTTTATAAAACCATTTATCGGTAAGGCCTGTGAATTCAGTGATAAAGACCATATCGATCATTTGGTCATTCAGTAATGTAGATGAGTATGTATCCATTATAAAATACCTTATGTAAAGGAACCCATCGGAAGTGACGTGGTTCCGGTCATAAGGTTTGGGGATGTCGTAAAATAAAATACTGCAATGAACATCATTGTAATCTAAAAACGAAAATCAAGGTGTAGAGTACACTGATATTAATAATGGCGCCGCCTTCCTCTCACACTTCTCTCTGGTAGAGAGCTTACCCCATAGACTCTCCCATTTTCCTTTTGGTTCTGTTTCGCCAGATAACTCAAAATATATTTCATACCAGCAATACCTTTGTGATTTCTGTAATCAATTATCTGCTCCCCTCTAATAAAATAATGTTCTTTAGGTTCACATCGATGAGCATACCCCTCCCCCCTAGTTATTACTTCCCAGCGATTGCTGATATCCGCGAACGTTGGCCACACTTTACTTCTGATTTGTCCGTTAAGGTAAAATGCAGCGTGAATATGAAGTCCATGTGTCTGGGTTTGTTCCAGAACCCAGATGTAACCGGATAAACCCTTTATGTTTTTAATCTCAATGAGTAACTGAACCATATCCGCGGTGATGCCATGTATATCTTGACAACTAAATTCATGTGAATCTTTTCGGTAGGCAAAATCCACTCTAAGCATGAGAATCTTAGAATAATTTTTAAAAATCTGATCAAGATGATTGTTAATATTACGCTGCAAGGTCACATCCATGTCGTAATAAGGATTAACTACAGAGCTACGTTTCATTTTTATCCCAGTGTAAGATTGAAATTCATAATAAGAGGATTGAGTGTATTTATTAAAAGGGAGGCATTTAATTGTTGTAATATGGATATGACATGGGAGTTGAGTGAATAAGTCTGCGAGAGTAAATCCCCCTCTGACTATGAGGCAGGTGAGTGGGTACTGTATGTTCTGACGAGGAATGGTTTAATCTGATGACTTCTATATAAAATATCAGTAATAACCTTATTTCTGTTACACATTGTTATCCAGTTCTACTTCATATCATTCATTTTTTGCATAAGTTACATGTATTGTTCCGTAGGTGTGTCGCTTATGCGGGCTGTTACATACACGCTATGTCGGTCATCATTACGTCTAAATGACGAGAATTTTATGCTTAAAACATGACAATATGCACAGAAAAAACCTACAATTTTACGGTAAAATTACGGCGTAATTACTGCCAATATGAATGAAGGATATAATAAATGGGCAATGAAAGTGATCAATTTAAGGGAGTCAACTCATCTGAATTACGAGAGTGTTTTTTCTATATTGCATACCTAATTGAAAATGGAATCATTTCACGTTGTCATATGAAAGAAAATGATAATCCAGAAAATATATGTACTTATATAAATGAAAAAATCAGGAGGCATTATAATCATGATGTTTTTGAAATGAATAACTTCGTTATCGAAATGGTTTGTGAATCTAAAAAGTCCATTCTCCCATTAAGTGAGTTCGATTGGATAAAAAATGACAGCCGTATTTGTTTATGGATGTGGTATAAATGTCTCAGTCCGTATAGAGAAAATAAAGTCCTATATACATACCCGGATGAAAACTCAAGATTTAATAAAATAATTGATTACTTCGATAGATTAAATCTTTCTGAACATGGAAAAAAGAATTACATGGATAGCTATAAAAATGATTGGGGCCATATATTTAAACAGAAAAAACCGCTATCTTTACTAGATGAAAAGAGTGAGGAGGAATGCACTCACATTTGGAATTATCTCAGTAAAGAAAAATATGGCATCAATGAAATATTCATTCCGATTAATCAGGGGGAACGTTATTTAGCCATTATTGGATATTTTGACTGTATTTGTAACACTCCAGATAAAAAAGAGAATCTGGAAAGAAAGATCAATGCATTACTTTCGCAACGTCGTCACCGCCAAAAGAAAGGACAGAATAATGTAAATAAACATTTTTACCTTAAAAAAGAAACCGATTTGCGACTAAAAACCATGTTAAAAGACAGTGGTAAAACACTAGATGTATTCATTAATGACTTACTGGAGCAAGAATATAATATAAAATATAACACTAGAAAAATTGAGAAACATAAAACCTGACAATACACATCTAAATCCCTGTTCAAATAAATCTCACGTCTATATTACCTACATGAACAAACAAAGGCGTATTGTAGAACTACGCCTTTACACATAAAAATGTTTATGAAGGTAAATAATGACAAAGAAAAACGTATTAAATAAACTCTACTTGCCCCTGAGTATTCTGCCATCAGATATCGCACAGACAATTATTCAGCATCTTGAGGGTATTATCAATTATGAGCCCGTCATCGGTATCATGGGTAAAACCGGTGCAGGGAAGTCGAGTCTCTGTAATGCAATATTCTCTCAACCACTCTCGCCCACCAGCAATGTTCATGCCTGCACGCGGAAGGCGAAATCCTTCCGGCTCAGTATCGGCTCCCGGCAGATGACCATTATTGACTTACCTGGGGTCGGTGAGAGCAGTGACAGAGATAAAGAATATCAAGACCTCTATGAGCAGTGGTTACCCAAACTAGATCTGATTATATGGGTAATAAAAGCGGATGACCGTGCGCTTTCTGTCGATCAACATTTTTACCAGAATGTCATATGCGCAGTCCCGGAATATCAAGACAAAGTTGTTTTTGTCTTGAATCAGGTTGATAAAATTGAACCCTGCAGAGAATGGGACAGTATTCAAAATTGCCCGTCCTCAGAACAGAAAAACACTATTGCGCTAAAAATACGCGCGGTTGAAGGCGCTATGGGATATCCACGCCATGCTATTAAGGCAGTATCAGCCGTTTATGGTTATAACCTTCCAGCAATGATAGAAAATATTATCTATGCTTTACCCCGCACCGCCACCAGCTGTTTTACCACACAAATCAGACCTGCATTTAAATCTGAATCGATTGAAAAAAAGGCCCGACAGGATTTTAGTGAAACGATGGAGCACGCCTTTGACCGGGCAGTGGAACAGATAACCTTGCCAAAATTGGTGATAAAAGCGGTTAAGGCAGCAAGGGATGCGATTGTTTCAATGGCATCGTCACTCTGGTCTTTCTTCTTTTGATTTTATATCTCCAAGCATGCTCTTTGGCCCAGCACGACCTACACACACCCCCATTTTAAAGCCTGCATACCTGAATCCACTTCATCACATTTTAGCCACTTCGCTATAGAAGTGGCTTTTTATACCCATATTTATTAAGGAAATTATCATGACACGATTAGCGTCCCGCTTTGGTCGGGTGAACTCGGTTCGCCGCGACCGCCCCCTGACCCACGATGAACTGGCCTACTATGTCCCAAGTGTATTTGGCGAAGACAAGCATGCCTCCCGCAGTTCGCGATATTCCTACATTCCCACGATTACCTTGTTGGATAAATTGCGTGAAGAAGGCTTTGTGCCGTTCTTTGCCTGCCAGACCCGAGTGCGGGACCTGGATAAACGTGAGCACACCAAGCATATGGTGCGGCTACGCCGAACGGGGCAAATCACGCAGAGAGAAGTGCAAGAGATTGTTCTGCTCAACAGTCACGATGGTTCGAGTAGCTACCAGATGTTGCCGGGTATGTTCCGCGAAATTTGCAGCAACGGCCTGGTCTGTGGTCTGAGTTTTGGTGAAATTCGTGTACCGCACAAAGGGGCCACGGTGGTGGAAAAGGTGATTGAAGGGGCCTACGAAGTACTGGGGATATTTGACCAGATAGAAGAAAGTCGTGAAAGCATGCAGGCATTAACGCTGTCAGCAGAGCACCAGTATGCACTGGCCCATGCTGCACTGACCTACCGTTACGGCGAGGAGCACCATCCGGTCACGGAGTCCCAAATCCTGATGCCCCGTCGCTGGGAAGATAAAAAAGATGACCTCTGGACCACATTCCAGCGTGTGCAGGAGAATCTGACCAAAGGCGGCTTACAGGGCAAGAGCACCAGAGGACAACGTGCCCGAACCCGCGCCATCAGTGGTATCGATGGTGATATCAAACTTAACCGCGCACTGTGGGTCATGGCGGAGCAGATGAAACAGTCTCTGTAACAGGGATGACACCTTGGCGATTATGATCGTTTTAACCGATCAATATTGCTGATATTGATCTGTAGAATCGATTATCTTTTATGCAACCCTGCCGATACACTTTGTTTATATCCATCGTCAGGCTGAATACTTCAGCAAAAAATAATGTATTACAGACTTTCTGGTTGAAGGCTAGAATAAATGGAAAATGGTTTTTTGGCTATTTTATTATTTCCTGTCGCTCATCAGAGCCTGATTTTTGGCGATGAACAACCGGAGAGCAATGACGGGGGAATACGGCATATTGGGGAGCGATCAGTCACAATTCTCGCCAGGTGATGTTATTCATAAGATGCACTCCGGGATGCGGGGTCTCAAATCCTATGGGTACCAAACTGTTTTGGCTGGTTGAGCCGTAGTGAATGAGATTAATGACCGGCGCGTTATTGGTATTGAAATAACACGCCTGTTCTTAGGCGCGTTTATATTAAATATGCCGTCTGTATTATGTAGGGATCGATTAATTGAACTCAAGATAAATAATGTATTACGTAACCAAAATAGTGCCGTTGAAGGGCGACGTTTTCAGTAATACGGCCGATAGAGTCCCCTCGAACATGGCTGATATCTAGATATCAACATTAGGCAATAAATGACGCAATAAAAAATCTTACTTTGATACGGTAACGCTATTCAGCCTTGCCGGGCAGAGTGTTGTTGTTACCTCACTGATTAAGGATAAAAAATGAAAGAATGGTTCTATGAAAAGAATGGGCAGCGCCATGGTCCGATAATGGAAACGGATATGGCCGTACTGATCACCCATGGCACGCTGGTTGCGACAACATTAGTCTGGCAGCAAGGGTGGGATGAATGGATCCCCCTAAGTACCACCGTATTATCCGCCTCACTGAGCCAGCGCAGAACGCCCCCCGCGCTGCCGAGCCACAACGTCAGTAATACCGTCATCTGGATATTGGCCTTTGCTCCCCTGATAGGCTTTATGTTGGAGGCTTTCATCGCAGGAGCGACGACGGGGGATGAAGATGCGGCTATGGAGACCTTGTTCAGTGGTCAATTCTGGTATATCACTCTTCTTTTAAATATTGCGCTCAGTTACTGGGATGAACGTAATCTGAAAAAAGGAGGGATCGATACCTCAGGCTACGGGAAGCTCGCCTGGTTTGTTCCCGTCTATCTCTGGAAACGCGCCCAAGCCCTGACACAAAAGCCTGTCTATTTCTGGGTCTGGGTGGTCACCTATATTCTGACACTCCTTACTTTGATAGAAAGTTGAGCCTCTTCGGCCTCAACCATATAACTAACAGCAAGTCTTAGCGGACTAACGCTTATCGTCAGTCTGTACTGTTAATATATCCATCAATACAGGGTGATTAATACATTAATATTAATCACCATCATAAATCCGCCCTTCCTAAATATTTCCCTCCTTACGGATTGTCTTCCCTATAATACATCGCACTCCAATTTATAAATACACCGTAATAAGAAAGCAGATACCTAATACAAGGGGTTCTGCTTTTATACCGTTATTGGAAATTAACCAACATCACCCATTCTCACTACAGAGTCACTCTCCCACTGGAGAGCGTTTTTTGTTTTATGGGTGTTACCGCCCCGGTGAAGTCAGTCGGTGCCGGTTAATGTGCGCAGGCGGTGACTGGCCTGTCTGTTTTTACGCTGATGGTTACGCACAGTCCTGCACCCAACTGCAACTGATTTTCACCGCTCCCCAGCCAGCACACGGCTGATAATTAATCGTACCTAAACGCCCCTAGTAAGTACTTACTCACTTTTATCACCCCACATCAGCAGGTTCCACGGTTTTCCGATGGAGCCTGTTTTGTTATTAACCGATGATGACACAAGGATTTTCTCATGAATACGCAAATCAATACAGGTACAAACACACTCACAGCCACCCGGGTTTCTGATGCGCAACGCATCTATTTTTGGCCAAAGTGTTTTGGCCAGGTTCCCAAATGGGCGTTGATTGAACCACAGGTTTTTCGTTGGCTGGACCGGTTGTGTGACGACTACCGCCGCGACTTTTGGGACTTCTACACCTTGCCCAACGGCGGGGCATTTATGGTGCCGGGCACCAAGCAAGACTACGTATTGTTTAACGCGCTCAATGGTAATGGTGCCACCGTCAGTCGTGAAGCAGCCGGTATCATCGCCTGCCTGATGACCTACAGCCACCATGCCTGCCACACCGAGAGTGAGGCCATTACCGACCACTTTTACCGATTGCGCGAATATGCCTTACAACACCCTGAAAGCCAGGCCATTTTTGACTTGATTGACTGACGAGCAGGAGTTCCCCCATGCCACATCAGCCTATGCGGGCTTCACTCCCCACCTTGCCTTTTGCCCAGCAACAGATTATCAGCCAGGCACTGGCGATACTGGAAACCCAACTCCGACACCGTCCCTACACCTTGACCTCACCCGAGGCAGTGAAAGCCTGGCTGCAACTTCATCTTCGTCCTCAGGGGCAGGAGTGTTTTATGGTGCTCTTTTTGGACAACCGCCACCGCTTGATGGCCAGTGAAACCGTTTCTGTCGGCACCTTTAATGCCACCACAGTGTACCCCCGCGAAGTTGTTATTCGGGCACTGCACCACCGCTGTGCTGCCGTAGTCATCGCCCACAATCATCCGGCCGGAGACCCCACTCCGAGCCAGGCTGACCGCACACTGACTGCCCGGCTGGTTAATGCGCTGAACATGGTCGACATCCGCGTACTGGACCACCTGATTATCGGTGAAAGCGAGCCGGTTTCGTTAGCCGAGTTGGGGTGGCTGCCATGTTAACGACTATCCAACAAACCCACATCCTGACCCTTCGCGGTCTGCAATGCAGTACCGCACATATCACCGAGGACGACAATGCGCTGCTGTACCGAATTTCCCATTGTCAGGTGGCATTCGGCGATGGCGAATGGATCCATTTTACCGGCACAGGCTACCTGATTCGACTTAATGCCTGGAACCACCCGGTATTGCGACTCAGGCAGTTGGACCTCTCCAAAGCCTGCCGCCGTCTGGTCAGCACATTAATGAAACGCCATGGGCTAACCTACCTGCATATTGATGCTCTGGGCGATGTGTTGCCCGGTTTCGCCACATTCGACTGGTGATGCCACCGCTCGTCGCCTGACGTAATCCCGCATTATCCACATTGAGAACATCTCCATGAAACCACGCCCCACAGCGCAGGGTGCATTACCCGTGCCCGTGATTTATCAACAACTGCTCGCTTTCCTGCTGGAGCACTACTACGGCCTGAGCCTCAACGATACGCCCTATCACGATGAACAGGTGATTACGCAACAGATTGAACAAGAGATTTCAGTGGGCGACACTATTAATGCACTGGTTGAGAAATATGCCTTAGTGCGTATTGGTCGTGCCGGGTTCAGTGCATTGGCGCAAGACCCGATGCTGAGTAAGGGCGATATCGCCCGCGCACGCCAGGCGGCCGGTCTGTGGCGTGCGCATTTTCCGCCAACGTTGCTGTACCCAACCGAGTCCCTCAATCCTATTCCATAGAGACCGTTAACATGAATAACCACATGACTACTTCCCCAACATGGGGCCTGAAACGTGATATTACGCCACGTTTGGGAGCCAGGCTGGTACAGGAGGGAACACACCTGCACTTTCTGAGTGACAGAGCCAACATTGTCGGCACCTTTTCCCTTGAAGCCACTCAGTCGCTTGATACGGTATTCCCCGCGCTGATAACCAAACTGGAGTCGCAGTTGCTGTCCGGTCAGCTTGACCCTCGCCGTCAGCAGTGCCTTACGGTCCGGCTCGGGGGATTTGTCTGTGACGCCGATACGCTGGGCAGTCACGGTTATGTCTATATCGCGGTGTATCAAGAACTGTCTTGAACGGCAGGTACTGGCACCTGAAACATTCCTCTTCCTCGACGCCAACAACAATAGTTGGCGTTTTGCTTTTATGGAGTTCCTACGATGTCTACTTCACTCAGCACAGTTATCGATGAGCCACAGGTTCTAACCGGCCACACCGATGTGATTTGCTCCACCAGTATTGAACGTATCATCACCGTGCGTAACACCGCGCTGGTGCAGATTGACGCGCTTATCCACCAGCTTGAGGATATTTCAGCCATCACCAACAGCATTGGCGGTGGAATAGCAAAAGACTGGGCCATGCGACAAGACTTCCGTACTGGCTGTTGGTTCATGGAGAAAGCAGAAACTGCCATGAAAGTGATTACCTGCAATCTCGATCGCGGTATATGGCGAGATCTGATGTTGAAATCGGGGATGCTCAGTTTGATGGACGCTCAGGCGCGTGACCAGTGGTACAGGAACCTTGAGGGGGATAATATTCCTGCCATCAGCGAAGCCAACATACTCAGTACCTTTGAGCAACTCCACCAGCAGAAGGACGAGGTATTTGAACGCGGGGTCATCAATTTATTCAAAGGATTATCCTGGCACTATAAAACCAACAGTCCATGCCAATTTGGCAAAAAAATAATCATTAGCAATTTGGTCAGTTGCAACCAATGGGGCTTTACCCTGAACCACGGTTACCGGCGAGACCAGTTGGCAGACCTGGAGCGCATGTTACACTTGCTGGACGGTAAAGCGATCCCGGATAACCGGGGCGATGTGACAAGCCGGTTGTATGAGCATATTCGTGCCAATCCGCATATAGCGAAAGTTTATGAAGACGATTACTTTTCGATAAAATACTTCATGAAGGGATCAGCGCACTTGGTCTTTAAACGATCAGACTTAGTGAATAATATGAATGATATTGTGGCGAAGCACTATCCAGAGATGCTGGCAACTCGCGTGTAAGTATTGCACCTAACATGCTACTGTCATCAAGTCATATCGCTGTTTGGTTACTACAACTTTTCTCCCATACTAGCCTGTGCAAAAGCCACAAAAGTTAGAGAGGGTACAAATGTGGGCACAAAAATAATCGAATTATATAAAATAGTTATATTACATGAAGATAATATCAAAGGGCGATTCCGAGTCCGGCACCATCTTATTATCAATGGACGTCAATCGACGTCCGTTTTTGCATTTAAAATCCTGCTGTTACTGCTATCAGGTGGCACATTTACCGTTCAGACTGTGCTAGTAGTTACTCGCCATTTGTGTAGTCGATGCAATGCCTCATCAAGTATCTCGTCGGATTGCACCAATGCAATACGTACCCGACCCGCACCACCAGACCCGAAACCGCTACCGGGAGTCAGCAGTACACCTGTCGCCTCAAATAATGTTTCAACAAAGTGTAAATCATCGCCTGCAAAGCCAGGTGGCAGCGGTGCCCAGAGAAAGAAAGTGCCTTGCGAGGGGGGAATGTTCCAGCCCAAAGATGCCGCACCATCAACAAATCGACGCATACGCGCAGCATAAATTATACTATTGCGTGCTGCTATGGTTTCCAGCTCATCGAGCATCTCTGCCGCCACGCACTGTAGCGGCAGAAAAGTACCGAAGTCAGTGTTGAATTTTGCGGCGCGGATCTTTTCTACCAGTTGCGGTGCCCCTGCAGCGAAGCCGATGCGCCAGCCCGCAATACCACATGATTTGCTCAGGCTATGCAGCTCCAGCACACGTGACAATGCCCCCGGTTCCGGTAAAGCGGCACCGCCCAACGTGCCGTTACTCTGTAATTCAAAACTAATCTCGGCGTAGGCCCGGTCAATCACCACCCAAAGATCGTGGCGCTGGGCAAAATCCAGCACTTCTCGCAGCTTACCTGGCGACAGTTCCACACCAGTAGGATTATTTGGCGAGCAGATCACCAGCACTCGCGCGCCTGCTAATTGTTCAGCACGCAGAGATCCCAGTTGGGGTTGTCCCCGTTCATCACAAGTGAATAATTCTACGCGCGCACCTATCAACCGGGCACAGCTTTGGTAGACGGCGTAGGATGGATCAGCCATAAGCACCGTCTCGCCGGGGGTCAGGCAAGCTAACAGGCTGTAAAATATGCCTTCTTTGGAGCCGAGCAGATCAACAACATGGCGCTCTGGATCGAGTAAAACAGGTGCATCAGACGGTAAAAATCGACGCTGATAATAGGCAGCGAAGCGTTGCCGCAAATGACGGTTGATATCGGGACGGAACTCGCCATAACCGTGTAGAT